>NZ_CP022339.1:735728-1103593 GCF_003351905.1 Cardinium endosymbiont of Sogatella furcifera
ACCCAGCCGCGGACACCATCCTTAAAGCGTATGGGTTCCTTATGCGGTACTTTCAGTCGAATCACATAAGGCTTTCCAGCTGCGATCCACTCCTGCACCTGTTCTGCAGGCATGGTGAGCCCATTGCGCATCCATTCACGACTTATGGCGTTGTAGGGTGGGTGATCTACCTTTGCTGCTTTAAGCCGCTCCCGCATCGCTTCGATCTCTTCAGGTGTGTCAAATGCATAATAGGCATGCCCACCATCCAATAAGGGTTGGATGTATTGCCGATAGAGGGCCATTCGTTCAGATTGTCTATAGGGGCCAAATGGTCCCCCTTGTTCAGGGCCTTCATCTGGCACAATCCCCAGCCAACGTAAGCTTTCTAGAATATACGCTTCTGCGCTTGCCACCAAGCGCTTTTGATCTGTATCTTCCATACGCAGTATAAACCGCCCACCCGTTTTTCGGGCCAAAAGGTAATTGTACAAAATGGTTCTCACACTACCAATATGTAAGGCCCCTGTTGGACTAGGAGCAAAGCGCACATGCACCGTCATATCTTAATCTAAAAAAACAGCTAAAAACATCAGTCTATTGGCCAAATCGCCTAAAAGCAGTGACTTGAACAAATACCTAATAACAACCACTGCGCTGAACACCTAACAAGCACAAAATCCTATACCTCAACTTCCCTACTAAGGCTGCGCCAGCGCAGCCTTAGTAGGCATAAACTATATTTTGGCGAGAACCGTAATCCCTCCTTTTATTTTATCACCTACAGCTACCTGGATATCAGCATCCAGGGGCAAATAGACCTCTGCCCTTGAACCAAACTTAATAAAACCACATTTCTCACCTTGTTGCACCTCTTCCCCTTCTTTAAAATAAAACTTGATGCGGCGTGCCATAAAACCCGCTATTTGTCTAAAAAGAATTTGTTGGCCATTCTCATTTTCAATTACGATGGAAGTTCTTTCATTATGCGTGCTAGCTTTAGGATGAAAAGCAACTAAGTACTTACCTGGGTGGTATTTAAAAAAGACAATCCTACCAGACATCGGAAATCGATTCACGTGTACATTAAAGGGAGACATAAATATGCTTATTTTGATGCGTTCTTCCCGTAAGTACTCCTCCTCATATACGTTTTGAATATTAATAATTTTGCCATCTGCTGGCCCTAATATATATTGATCTTGCGTATGGATGATACGGTATGGATCTCTAAAAAAATAGATTAACCAAAAATACAAAGCACCACTTACTACTGCAAATCCTATGGATTGATGGTAACTAAATACCACTTTTTTATGCATGCCATAATAGATCAGCAACAGCAGCACAGGCGTCCATAACAAAATTTCTTTTCCTTCTTTATGTATTTTCATTACTTGAAAAATTAAAATCTAGTACTATCGTGGCGGTCATCCAATGGATGGTCCTTTCGCCCATAGGGGCAACGAAAATAGGTTTGGTTCCAGTTGTGCCTATAGATCGTTGGTATGCGCACCCGTTTAGGGCCGTCGATAAAAAATTTGGCACACAGTAAAAATAATATAAATATCTGTTTTTCACTAAAAAAACCATGTGCTCAGTTTTTATCAAGCCCCGCATACTCTATATAATTCCTTTTACCCACAGAGCAAAGTGATCTTTAAAAATGCCACTACAGTAGGAATCGTTAACAATAAACTGTCTACTCTGTCCAAGAGTCCTCCATGGCCTGGAATCATTTCACTAGTGTTTTTTACATCTACACTTCTTTTCAGCAACGAGGCAACCAAATCTCCATAGGTCCCGGTAAAAATGGTAATCACTGAGATCGCAAGCCACTGCCATAGGGGTAAAATATTAAAAAAATAGGCGGTCCCATAACCAGCCATAACTGCAAATAAGGCACCGCCCATAAACCCCTCCCATGTTTTTTGAGGAGAGATCCGTTTAAATAGTTTGGTTCGTCCTATGGTAGAACCCACTAGGTAGGCCCCCGTATCCTGACTCCAAACAATAGTTAATAAACCTAGGATCAGCTGGTTGGAATAGTTGCCTGTAAAAAAGGCTAGATAATGCAGCATGCTACAAGGCATGGCAACATATAAAATTCCTAAAAAAGTAGCCGCGATATCTAAAAAGGGATTAGAGGGCTTGCGACTATAGAGCGCAACGATATATATTAAAACCGTTAAGGGAATACAGCTATAGCTTAATATAGGTAAAAAATTACCTTGGAGGTAGTAGGAAAAAGCTATTGTATACAAGAGTAGCCCTAAGCAAATGCCATAGCCACGCATAGGTGTCACATTGGCTTGCTTCAGCAACTTATAAAACTCTAACATAGCCAACATGGCTACATAAAAAAAAAGAAAAAAATAGGTCCACGCAGACCAAAAAATAGCAAAAGTAATGACAGGTGCAAAGAAAACAGTCGAAAAAAAACGTTGCGCAAAATTGTTTTGTGTTTTGAACATAATTGTAAATTTTTTGTATCTGTTCCCGATACTGGTTAATAATGAATTTTATTCCACTTTTTTCTTGATAAAAAAGTGGGCAAAAAATCAAGCCCTCGGCAAAAAGTCGCTGAAAGTGGCATTTTACAGGGGCGTTTTTCTTTTAACGCAAAAAACCAGTGACTGGAACAGAGCCAATTTTTTTGCATCAATGGTGCATCGTTTGCATAGTTTCTTATCCCAAGCCCATAGATGTTACAATGATATAAAATTTACCAAGAGTGGCAAAACATCTTACCTAGGGGTAGTTTTGATCTGAAGTTGTTACTCCTGGCGCGTGTGCTTCCAGCCAATTGGCGCCTATATGCCCATTTACTTTAATCGGCACATTTTCCAGTGGCAAAGCTTGCGCCATAAGCAGTGGAATATAGTGCTGTATTTCCGCTACTTCTTCTGCTGGCACATTAAAAACCAGTTCATCGTGAACCTGTATAATCAGTTTGCTTTTCAGCTTATGGCTGGTTAGCCAGTGGTGAATCTGGATCATTGCGCGTTTAATCATTTCTGCTGCACTACCTTGAATAGGTGTGTTAATCGCATTGCGTTCTGCAAAGCTGCGTACCGCACTATTGCGTGCATGTATATCAGGCAACCAACGTTTTCTACCCAATAGGGTAGTGGCATATCCCTTTTGTTTGGCCTGGGCTATGGCGCGCTCCATATAGTTTTTAATACCTGGAAATTCTTCAAAGTAGGCAGCGATCAACTCAGCTGCTTCTTTTCTAGATACATTACCCATGCGTTCCGCAAGGCCAAAAGCCGAAATGCCATATATGATGCCAAAGTTGGCTATTTTAGCCTTTCGCCGCATTTCCTGATCTACCACTTCTGTTTTAAATAGTTTGCGTGCCGTGATCTGATGGATGTCTTTGTCTGCTTGAAAGGCCTTGATCATCGTTGCATCTTGTGCATAGGCTGCCATAATCCGCAGTTCTATTTGCGAATAGTCGGCAGAGAATAAATAGTCTCCTTCGTGGTGTGGAATAAAAGCTTTGCGCAGCCCTATGGTAGTTTTAATCGGTATGTTTTGCAAATTAGGTCCTGTAGCACTCAGCCGACCCGTTGTGACTACAGTTTGGTGATAAGCGGCATGGAGCCGTTGGTCTATGGGGTGGACCATGGTAGGGAGTGTCTCCACATAGGTAGAGCGGAGTTTTTGCCAGGCCCGGTATTCCATGATGATGGGTACAATAGGATGCACTTTAGTGAGTTTAGTCAATACCGCTTCCCCCGTTGCATATTGCCCTCCTTTGGTTTGAATAGCCTTTTCATGCAGTTTTAATTTTTCAAATAGTACCTTCCCCAGTTGTTTGGGAGAGTCGATATTGAAGCTGGTTTCGGCCAATCTATAAATCTTTTCTTTTAGGTCATGGGTGGTGCGTTCCATCTCTGCCCCTAGTTGCTTGAGCAAGGTTAAGTCAATCGCAACACCTTCTAATTCCATTGCAGCCAGCACAGGTACCAATGGCATTTCAACCTCATAAAATAACCTTTCCATTGCTTCATCCGTTAGGGCTTGTACAAGCTTTGGGTAGATTTGTAAGGTAAGTGCGGTTTGTTCGCTTAGATATCCTTTGTGCGCTTCGGGCGCTACAGCTTCCCTCTCGCTTGGTGTGTGCGGCGTATAGTCTAGGTATTGTTCTGATAAAGCGGCGAAGGTATGGCGTCCATCAGGCGCCACCAACGCATGGGCGATCATTGTATCAAATAGGGGAGGGGCTATATGGAGTCCGTAGCGTTGCAATACGATCAGTGCATCCTTTACATTGTGCCCCACTTTACATATATCCCTACGGTTAAAGAGTGGCTGCAGCAGTGCAAGCAATGGTTCGGCTGCGGCTGGATCAGTAGGTATCGCTAGATAATCTATTTGTCCCGTCTGGTAGGCAAAAGCGATACCTAGTAAGTCCGCGCGGTGTGGATCGATATGGGTAGTGGCGATATCAAAAGCCCATACCGCTACATGCTGCAGTTTTTGCATCAATGTGGCACAGTCTGGCTGCATCAGCGTAGCGGCAACCCTTTCAGTAGTTTGCAATACATCAGCTGTTGCCCCTCCAAATAACCGTTGTTGAAGCTGTTTAAACTCCAGTAAGGTAAACAGCGGCTCCAATTTGGTTCTATTGGGCCCCTGGTAACGGCACGCTTCCCAATCCAGCGTAATGGGCACATCTGTACAAATGGTGGCCAGCTGTTTAGAAAGTAAGCCCTGGTCAGCATATTGGATCAGGTTGGCTTTTAACTGACCCTTTAGCGTGTGGCTGTGCGCCAATAGATTTTCTAAGTGATCAAACGTTTTAATCAGCTTGCGCGCTGTTTTTTTACCAATAGAGGGGATACCTGGAATAAAATCAGAAGGGTCGCCTGCTAGGGCCAAAATATCCCTTACCTGTTCTGGTCTAACGATCTCCCATTCCGCCAAGATTTCCTTTTTGCCAAGTATCGTTGCCTTTTGGCCATGGCTATTCGGTTTATAGAGGTAGATACCATCCGTTACCACCTGCGCTAGGTCTTTATCTGTCGACATGATATAGGTAGTAGCGCCCACCGCTTTTTTGGCGAGTGTCCCCAGCAGGTCATCCGCCTCATAGCCGCTATACGTCACCGATAGAATCCCAAATCCATCTAGGATCGCTTGGATATAAGGAATTGCTATAGAGATCGCTTCCGGTTGTGCCGGTCGATGGGATTTATAGGCTGGAAATAGTTCATGCCGGAAAGTTTTTGCTTTGTCATCAAAGGCAACGATCAGGTGGGTAGGTTTTTCTGTTTGCAATACCTCTATCAAAGTGTTGACAAAACCCAGTATAGCCCCTGTTTGAATACCCTTTCTGGTCAGGGTGACCGCCTTACCAAGCGCAAAATAGGCCCTGTAGATGAGCGACATACCATCTAATAGAAATAGCTTCTTTGATACCATTTGATCTATATAGGCCTTATTATTTAGCTTATGGGCCGGTAACCAGTTACCCTCCCCTATAATAGTTTCCATAATGGGCATGGTCTAGTGTGGTAGCACATCCCCTGATAGGACATTTGCTTAGGCCTGGTAGGCGCATGCTTATGCCCACTTGGGCCAGTATACTACCTATAGCATGGCTTACACTAATCAGGTGGTTCGGTATGAGCCGTTTGGGGTTGGATGTTTCATACGCTTCCACCAATTCATTGTTGCAGCAAAACCCATAAGCTACCCGAAGCTGCCCATACAGATAACGTGTAATCTGTTTTTCCCATGTGCCTCCCAAGTCAAAGTTGCGCTCATAGATCCAATAATAGGCCTTACCTAACTCAGAATGGTTGTAGATACAAGGTGCCCAAGTACCATCTATTAATAAAGTATAATTCTGATTTTCAATTAACTTAAACCCTAATCGAACCAAAGGTGTCCAAGTAAAGTAATAGGCTCGTTCAGGTATATAGTATAAAGCGTTGTTTCCCTCATTTTGTGCACCATTTGATGGTATGCTATCGACCCATTGCCCGGCCATTTCTTTGAAAAAAGAGCAACGTATACCCATACCGCTACCGATGCGCAGCTGTCGAAAGTCCATAGTCACCAAAAATTGTGCAGCCAGGGTCATGCCTGTTCCCGTGAAGCCAAAGATGCCTTTCGTGTCGCTACCACTTATTCCATCGTTATCTTTCTCAAAGTGAATAGAAGGCGCATGGTGCCATCGGATCAGATAGGCTTGTGTGGTTGCTCCATTGACCTCCATTTCACCCGCTTGTCTACCAGGGTGCATGCCCTTAATGTGGACTTTATAGCTATCCGCTTGTATAGAAAAAACACTTTGTAGCTGAATGCGGCTCCAGAAGGAGCCATTTGTAGCCCCTAATGCAACCAATGGGGCAAGCCACAGCAAGAACAGTAAAAAGCACTTCAAAGGATGAAAGGTTTAATGGTAACCGGCTTAGCAACCTACGGTTAGGAGCTTAAAATTAGATTTTTTTGTCTTTATTTCCTAATTTGGCCCATTGGTTGCGTGGCAGCCATCGTTAAGCCTAGGGCGGGGTATTTGGTTTTTCATCGCTTGCGCACCATCTAAAAAGGACCTATCCATGCGCTATTACATTGTTGCGGGTGAGCATTCTGGGGATATCCATGGTGCTGATTTGATTAGGCAGATCAAAAGGATAGATCCCCATGCTGATTTTTGGTCTTGTGGGGGAGGGGCGATGGCAGTGGTCCTGGGTAAGCCTTGTCAGGTAGCGGGTACCCATATGGCCTATATGGGGATAGATTTTTTAAAAAAGTCCTATACCCTATGGAAGTGGTTACAATTTTGCCAAAAAGGCTTGATCCACTATCGGCCCCATGTAGTCATTTTAATCGATTACAGTGGTTTCAATATGCGGATTGCCGCATTTGCCAAGCGCAATGGCTTTCCAGTTCATTACTATATACCGCCCAAGATTTGGGCCCATGGTCCACGAAGAATTGAAAAGATCAAGCGAGATGTAGATCAAGTATGGTCCATTTTACCCTTTGAATCAGCCTATTATAAAGATCGTGGTTACCCCACCATCGATTATGTAGGCCATCCATTGGTCCAGCGGGTAGCTGACCATCGCATCAATCCCGCTTTTAGAGCAGACAATAAGTTGGATCATCGGCCGATTATTGCTTTGCTACCTGGCAGTAGATTGGATGAGATTCGGCGCATCTTGCCGCTTATGGTTGCGCAGGGCACCTCTACCTATCAATGGGTAGTAGCTGGATTAAGTCATATCCCTCGTCATTTGTATCAAGCATGTCCACCTACCGTTCAAGTAGTCTATGACCAAACCTATGACCTCATGGCCTTTGCCCGTGTGGGGCTCATTGCTTCTGGAACTGCTAGTTTAGAAGCCGCTTTATTTAATTTATTGCAAGTAGTCGTCTATAAAACCCATCCATTGGCATACTTTTTTTACAAAAGCATCGTTACGGTACCCTATATCTCTTTAGTAAACCTTTTGGTAGGCCAAGCGGTAGTTCCAGAACTCATTCAATATCAATATACCCGTGACAAGCTCCATGCCGCTTTAGAGACGCTTTTATCCGGTAGTGGGGTGACTAGGCAAAAAGAGGCCTATCAGACCATTCGTCAGTTGTTGGGGGCCCGTCATGCCGCTGTAGAAGCCGCTAAGGGCATAGTAGCCAGCGTAAAGAATCAACCTACACCATGAAAGCATTAGGTAGGATTATGGCCATAGACTATGGCCTCAAGCGCGTCGGTATTGCCGTAACCGATCCCTTACAGATTATTGCCACCCCTTTGCAGACGATTGCCACACCTACCTTATTCCTTTTTTTGAAGGACTATGTACAAAAGGAAAATGTGGTCACCATTGTGATGGGCATGCCCAAAGGCTTAAATGGCCAGCCTTCTACCATGAGTAGCGTAGTAGAACAGGTCAGTATGCGTTTGCAACAGCAATTTCCAGCGCAACGTTTTTATTATCAGGATGAGCGCTTTACCTCTAAGTTGGCCATGCAGGGGCTTTACCAAGCAGGCTATTCCAAAAAAGATAGAGCGAGCCATATCGATCAAGTCAGTGCGGCGATTATCCTCCAATCCTTTTTACGTAGCATGGCGCACGCAATCGCATCACCTGCAGAATGAGTTCCATGGTTAGAGTTACGTTATTACGTATAACAGCTATTTACCAGCGCTTAGAACGATTTATCCTCCATTGTTTTTTGATATAATTTTACAAGACACTTTGTATAACCAACCATTGTTTAGATACAAATCTTATTTACTCAGGTATGCGCCTATCTTTCCTATTCTATTTTCTCGCCAATGGGTAGACGCGTTTCCTTTATGGGTTGGTTAGTCTGTATGGATACGAGTGGTGCGGTATCGATTGTAAACCATGTCCCCCACTCTGTAACACATGAAATCCAGACTGAGTATAGTGTTTCCTGGCATCTCATGAGTGGGTTAACGCATGACATACAAGGTCGCATACAAGGTAGAAAGAACTTTGCTATGCTATCCACCCAATTGGCTCGTTGCTCCGCTTCTATATCCGCTTCTATCTCCTCTTGTAGCTCCTGTTGCATCGGTTTATGCAATCTTTTTAGTCTCTCTTTGTCTGTGATCCATTGCTTAAATTCGGCCCAAAACCGCTCGCCTAATGCCTGTTCGGCTGCGCTGCACGCTGCTTTGATCGCTGGTGCCATGGTTAAAATTTTTGATGTATATAGCTTTATCTTTGGCATTGCCCAGCTGAGCCACAAGGCACTGTAGAGACGTTATCGGTAATTTCAAGAATATGCCCTTAATCATTTCATGATGCTGATTATACTGGCTTATGAAAAACTCATTTTTATCCATAATAAATTCCATTGTTACTGAATACCATTGCTTCGCTTCTTTTTTGAAGCATTCGTGCACGATGGATCGTATGTGCGGTATAATTTCTTCATCACTTTTCTTGATTTCTGTCTTCCATATGGCTTTGAATTCGTCACCTATCGTCTGCTGAGCAGACGGGTCTGCATCATTTTTAATCGGTGACGCATATGGCGTAGTACAATAAACGCCAGTTGTACAATGGGTACCCATGACCATAGCCAAACAAAATAAAATACCCTTATATGCGTGTGTGATATAGCTGTTCATGGTATGATGTGTAAAAAAATGTATAAAAGCCAACTTGCTTTTAAGTTATAAAAAAATCTATTGCATCTATCGTTCTATACCATTATATTCCAGGCAAGTTCATTAACCCATTGGTACCATGCGTTTTATACAAGAATTTAAAAAATTTGCCCTTAGAGGCAATGTTATTGATTTATCCGTTGGGATGATTATGGGCAGTGCATTTGGTAAGATTGTTACTGCTGTTATAGAAGATTTATTTATGCCTATGGTGAATCCATTATTGGTAACCGATGGCAATTGGCAATCGATAGAAATCGGTCCTGGCATTAAGATTGGTCATTTTATTGCTGCCGTGCTGAACTTTTTAGTGATTAGTTTGGTTATATTTGCTGTGGTCAAGCTGATGCATGGCGTAAAAAAATCGGAAGAGCAAGTAGCCGGTCCTACCGCTACAGAAAAGCTTTTAATTGAAATCAGGGATGCATTAAAAAAATAGTTCGGTATACCATTCATGCGTCCTCATTTAGCAGACTTAGACACGCTTAGTCCAAAAGATTTTATTATCATCAGGGGGGCGCGCATGCACAACCTGAAAAATATCAGTGTAGCCATTCCCCGCAACCAGCTTGTTGTAGTTACTGGGTTATCTGGTTCTGGCAAGTCCTCTTTGATTTTGGACACCCTTTTTGTAGAGGCCCAGCGCATGTATGTAGAGAGCGTCAGTGCCTATGCACGACAGTTTCTCGGTAAGCTGGCCAAGCCTTTGGTGGATGCCATTCAAGGCCTTTCACCCGCTATTGCCATTCAGCAGAATGTAGCCAATAAAAACCCCCGTTCGACTGTAGGCACCCTTACAGAGCTTTGTGACTACCTTTACCTACTCTATGCCCGTATCGGTACTACCTATTCCCCCATCAGCGGGCAAAAAGTAAAAAAAGACAGCGTCTCTGATGTAGTAGATTACATTCAACAACAGGCAGATGGCACTAAAGTATTGATCCTATATCCTATTGCAGTAGCCGATCAAGCTGCGTTGGTGCAGAAGTTAAAAGTCGAGCAAGGCAAAGGGTTTACCAGGGTGATGCAAGGCGATCACCTGTTTTATATAGAGGCCTTATTAGCAGGCAAGGAGCGATTATCCTTAGACCAGCCCATTTATGGGTTGGTAGACCGCATTGTAGTGAACAAAGCGGACCAAGACAACCAATATAGAATAGCAGATTCTGTTCAAGTCGCCTTTTTTGAGGGGATGGGCCATGCGGTTGTAGCGCTGGTTGGGTTAGGCCAGCAAGCTTTTTCAGATCGGTTTGAGTTAGATGGCCTTACATTTGCCCTGCCGACTGTTTCCTTTTTTAGCTTTAACACCCCCCATGGGGCCTGTAAAGCCTGTTCAGGCTTAGGGCAGATTACGGGCATAGACCCCCATAAGGTGATACCCAATCCAGCCCTTTCCCTAGTAGAAGGCGCCATTGCCCCTTGGAATGGCGCCACGATGTCTAAATGGTTGGCGCCCCTTTTGGCTGCACATGAAGCACTGCGTTTGCCCATTTATGCCCCTTATAGTAGTTTAACCCCCGATCAGCAAACCCTTGTATGGCAGGGCAAGGGTGATTTTCTAGGTCTCAATCGATTTTTTGATTTTTGCGCCACGCAAACCCATAAAATCCAATACTCCGTGTTGTTGTCCCGTTACCGCGGCAAAACCCCCTGTACCGTCTGTAAAGGCAGCCGGGTGCGTGCAGATGCCGATTGCGTTAAAATCGCGCACCACTCCATCATCGATCTATTATTGATGCCGCTTCACGACTTAATTGCTTTTTTTGATCGGTTATCCCTTACCCCACGGGAGGCCACTATGGTCCAAAGAGTCGTCGTAGAAATTAAAAACAGGCTCCGTTACCTCGCCCAAGTAGGGTTAGCCTATTTAACCCTCAGCAGGCCTATGGCCACCCTGTCCGGCGGCGAGCAGCAGCGGATTAAATTAGCCACGGCCTTAGGCAGTCCCCTATTTGGTGCCATTTATATTTTAGACGAGCCCACCATTGGGCTACATCCCCGTGATACCGATCGGTTGGTGCAGTTGTTGGTAGACTTAAAAACCCAAGGCAATACAGTCATTGTCGTAGAGCATGAAGCCTTGGTCATGCGTGCGGCCGATACCATTATGGAGATAGGCCCTGAAGCAGGCGCCCATGGCGGCACCTTGGTCTTCCAAGGCACCTTTCCAGCCTTGATGCAAGCCACCACCCATACCGCAGACTACCTCAATGGCACTGCCGCCATTCCTTTGCCCCCCCGCAGGCGTCCTTGGCGCAAGCGTCTATTGATTCAAGAGGTTAACCTCCACAACCTCCAAAATGTCACCGTTGCCATTCCCCTGAATGTATGCACCGTAGTAACAGGCGTCAGTGGGTCAGGCAAATCCACCTTGATAAAAGAGGTCCTTTATCCCGCTTTAGCCGCCCGTCTGCACCAACCCACTTCCCTTTCAGGGCCCTCTACCCCCTTATCTGGAGATTGGGCTTCCCTGCAAGCCGTAGAGCTGATCCACCACCATCCACTAGGCAAATCCTCCCGTTCCAATCCAGCCACCTATTTAGCCATTTACGATGCCATTCGAGACCTTTTTGCCCAAACCGCTTTAGCCCGTTCCCGTCATTACCAGGCAGGCCATTTTTCCTTTAATTCCGAGAAAGGCCAATGTCCCACCTGCCGTGGCGAGGGCCATCAAAAGATAGAGATGCAATTTATGGCAGACATCTACCTCTCCTGTACCTCCTGTAAAGGGAGTCGTTTTAAGTCTGAGATAGCCGATATAACCTATTCTGGCAAAAACGTAGCCCAAGTACTCAGCATGACCGTAGCAGAAGCCTTACCCTTTTTTGCCGATCACCCTGCCATTGTCCATAAGTTAAAAGTATTACAAAAAGTTGGCTTAGGGTACATCCAACTCGGGCAATCTTCCAGTTCATTAAGTGGCGGAGAAGCCCAGCGGTTGAAGCTAGCCTATTATTTAGAAAAAGAGTTAGCAGATCAGCCCATATTATTTATATTTGATGAGCCCACTACCGGCCTCCATATGCATGACGTAGCCCAATTGGTCAAGGCCTTTCATGCCTTGATTCATCAAGGCCATACCGTCGTCGTCATTGAGCACCATCTTGACATCATCAAAAGTGCAGATTGGCTGATTGACTTAGGCCCTGACGGCGGCCAGCAAGGCGGGCAAGTAGTATTTACCGGTACACCAGAAACCCTGATCCAGCAAAGTCAGAACCATACCGCCCATTATTTAAAGCAAATAATGTAGAAAATACTTGCATCGTATCTTTTTTTATATTATCATTGTAGCAAATTAAAGGGCTTTCTACAAAGCTGTCTGGGGTGCTTGGTAACCGCAGCTAAGATGGTATATTTGGATGGTATTTGGTTATATGTTATTTTTGTATCAAAGCCCATTACAATCGTTAGGTGTTCCAGCGCTTAAAAATAGTTCATTAAATTAAATAATTCATAATCAATAAATTGAATAACAATGGTTTATAAAAAAATTGGAAATACAATTCCGTCTTTGTCCAGTCTACTCTTGGCTGGGGTGTTGTTTGTTGGTTGTAAGGATGGTAAGTGTACAGAAAACGCGGATGGTTCTGCTAATACTCAGAGCAAGGATCAGAAGCCTACTGTAGCAGAAGAAGGCGTGAAGAAGACTGAGAGGTCTAAGTCGTTTATCGATTCCCTTAGAGACATTTATTACTCCCTTTTTCGGTTTACAGAAGTGGGAGCTATAGTAGATAATGCTTCTGGTATTGTTATACGCCCGGAAGTTGTGAATCTCCAGCAGTTAGAACTACTAGATGGTTCAGAACTAAAGAAATCAGGCGAAGCTTTTTTTCAAAAATTTTCAGATGAAGATAACTTGCTTACTTATCCTAGTTCTCTGCGTGAATTGGTAAGACCTTTACAACATATGCCAAAATTCCGTACTGGTGCCTCTAAATCAGGAATTCAAAATAAATATGCGTATATTTCTGCTGCAAATACAATTGCTCAGGGTGTTCATCAGTTGTATGACTTCGCTGAACAAGTTAAAGGAGCCATAACTAGTTCTTTCTCTGAATGTGTGTCTTTAGAAGACGCCCTTAGTAAAGCCTTTAATATTTCCGGAGGGATAAAACAATATAAGGAAGGCCTAAAAGACATTTTTTCTAAAAAACATGCATTTAACAACTCTAGAAATTCTTATTTAAAAAGTGGGGCTCTGGCCATGATTAAGACTTTTACTACTAAAGAGTCATCTAATAATGAAGAAAATGGTAATGAAGACAAAAAACAAGAGACTCCTATATCGCTTTTGGGTGAAAAAATTTCTATTCTGATTAAAAATCGAAAGGATCCCCATCTATTGCCACAAATGGCTCTAGATGATCTAAGCAAGAAAGGGAGTATCCCTAAAGATCAATGGTATGTATTGGATGACAAGGGTGGTAAGTCTAAATATGCAATGTTTCAAGTTGATGACTTTACAGGTTCTTTGAAAAAGAAGTTTAACTATATTGACATCTCTGCAGGCGAATCTCCCGAGTCGGGTTCATATGGTGAGGAGGCATTGGATTTAAAATTCAATCAAATATTGCTTCTTCTTTTTACAAGTACAGGTAATAATATAAATAAAGAACTTAATTTCTTAGCTCTAGAACATAGGAGTGATGATAAAGAAAATACTGTTAGGTTAGTTGGACATAATGATACTTTCAAAAGTTTAGAACACTATGTTCAGAATAGAAATTACAAAAGCTTTGCTTCAACTCTAGGTAAGTATATAGAAAATGATCCTGAGTTAAAGGAGTTCTTTGTTATTCCAAATGAGAATGAAATCATGGACCTGATTTTTTCTGAAATTGATTCTGTGGATCAGTCGGTTGCTAATATAGGTGGAAATAGAAATTCGGATTCTATATATGGTAAATTAGGTACTCAAAGTCTTTCTTTGCAAATAGTTAAGAATATTCTACATAACCTGTTTAATGTTCCGTTTAAGGATGATCTAGAAATGCACATAAAAAGTATTGTCAGTTCTTATCATAAGAAAGAATTTAATGAAACGACTGCATTATTTAAGCATAGAGTAGGCGCTCGCATTCTTTCTGAACTTATTTATGGTGAGGGTAAAAAAATAGACGATGATATAGATAACAATAGTGTATTATTTAGCCGTCGGCAAACAGGCCAAGACCTTATTCAAGCCGTTCGTGATGTGGTCCGTAAAAGTTTAGAAGAGTGTGCAGTTCTTTTCTTGAATAACGGTAATTATCAACCTACTAGCGTAACTAAGCAAATATTGCTTTGGGTCAAAGACTTATCTGATCTGTTAGTTGCTAGACGTGATTCAAAATCTGTTGACTATAAAGATTTGGAGGATACTGTTAATACTGCAATTAAGGGATTAGGTGCTGGAAACAACACCCCATTCAGTATCGATAAATTTTGTAAAGCTATGGAGCATTGTTGTGGGCAGTTAGAGGCTGTTCTTAGCGCTAAGGTGTCAGATTTCCTTGATTCAGATAGCAAACAAAATGCAAAATCGTTTTTCGATAAAATCACTTTATCTGATCCTCGTTTTGATGTTATTGATAAATACAAGGAGAAATATCGAAGGAGTATGATAAACACTTCAGAAGATGCATCCCAAAACCTTTAGTCTTTGATTCTACTTTTCTAGATTAATTCTTCTAAAATGGGGGTTAGCTTTTGCTGGCTCCCATTTTTTTTGTATCTGATTGGTAACTAAAAATATCCGTCAGCTATAGGGTTATAGCTGTTTGTGTTTTGAGGGTTATTTAGGTAGACTTCTACAGCTTGCAGGCAAAATAGGTTCGCTACTATGCAATCCAAATTTATAAGAGAAAAATTTCTTGAATTTTTTATACAGAAAGGGCACCAACACCAGCCTGCTGTGCCTATCATAGGAAAAGATGATCCCTCTTTGCTATTTGTTAATGCGGGTATGAATCCCTTTAAAGAGGTCATTTTAGGCAACCAACCGATTACGGCTCCGCGTGTGGTTACGGTGCAGCCTTGTTTGCGTGTATCTGGTAAACACAATGACCTGGAAGAAGTCGGGGTGGATACCTACCACCATACCCTTTTTGAGATGCTAGGCAACTGGTCCTTTGGAGACTATTTTAAAGAAGCAGCCATTGCCTGGGCATGGGAGCTCCTAACTGAAGTCTATCAACTGCCTAAGGCAGAGATCTATGTAACCATATTTGCCGGAGACGCGCAAGATGGCCTGCCCAAAGATAATGAAGCTGCTGCCATCTGGGCCGAATATCTGCCTGCAGAACGTATCCTTGCCTGTGGCAAGGAAGCTAACTTCTGGGAAATGGGTGAACAAGGACCCTGTGGGCCCTGTTCTGAAATACATATAGACATTCGCCCTGAAGCTGAACGTAAAACCTTACCTGCTGCGCAGTTGGTTAACCAAGGCCACCCTCAGGTTATAGAGATCTGGAACCTGGTGTTTATGGAATACAACCGGCAGGCTTCTGGTAGACTCGTGGACCTCCCGCATAAACATATCGATACGGGTATGGGCTTTGAACGGTTGGCGATGGTGTTGCAAGGGAAAACGTCTACCTATGATACCGATGTCTTTACGCCACTGATCGCAAAGATCCAACGGCTTGCGGGTAAACCCTACAGCGACACGATGGCAGTGGCCATGCGGGTGATTGCAGACCACCTCCGTGCTGTGGCTTTTGCCATTGCTGATGGCCAAGCGCCTGCACCTACCAAAGCAGCTTATGTGATACGGCGTATCTTGCGTAGGGCCATTCGCTATGGCTATAGCCACTTGGGGATCCAAACGCCTTTTATCTATCAATTGGTACCCGTCTTAGTGGCACAGATGGAAGGGATATATCCCAACCTAAGCGCTCAACAGGACTATATCGCCCAATGTATTCAATCGGAAGAAACTGCCTTTTTAAAAACATTGGCTACTGGCTTACAGCTTTTTAACCAGCTGGATGCCCGAAATATCCATCAAGGTAGCATAGAGGGCCGCGTGGCCTTTACACTCTATGATACCTATGGCTTCCCCTTAGACCTGACCCTGCTGCTGGCTAAGGAAAAAGGCCTGACGGTAGATGTAGCCGGTTTCCAACAGGCACTCCAAGAACAAAAAAAACGCTCGCAGAAAGATGCCGCTAGCAGCCAAGGGGATTGGCAAGTAATCCAAACAGGGGTTCAACCCCGATTTGTAGGCTATGATGCGTTGGCCATAACCACTTCTATTGTACAATGGCGAGCCATTACCAATAAACAAGGCGTTGCCTACCAATTGGTGTTGGCAGCTACTCCTTTCTATCCAGAAGGCGGCGGGCAAGTGGCTGATGTAGGGGTTATAATCTCTGGTCAACAATCTATTTCCGTGCTAGATGTACAAAAAGAGCATGGCTTAATACTCCATACGGTTGACCAGTTGCCCACGCAGCTGGCGCAGCCTCAGCTGGGGCAGCCTCGGCTAGAACAGCCTATAGAAGCCCGTGTAGATCCCGTCCAACGTACCTTAGTGGCTGGTAACCATACCGCTACCCATCTCTTACAGGCAGCGTTAAGAGCAGTAGTAGGGGACCATGTGGTCCAAAAAGGCTCTTTAGTAACGCCTGCGCTCTTGCGGTTTGATTTTGCCCATCCTACTAAGTTGTCTGATGCGCAAATAGAAGCAGTAGAAGCGATGGTCAATGAAAAGATTAGAGCGAATATCGCTTGTATTGAGCAACGTGCCGTCCCGCTTGAAACCGCCAAGGCTATGGGTGCGCAAGCGCTGTTTGGTGAAAAATATGGCGCCGAGGTACGTGTGATTGCCTTTGACCCCGCCTATTCTATAGAGCTTTGTGGCGGTACCCATCTGCCTTGTACAGGCTCCATCGGGTTTTTTAAAATCATCCGTGAAACCGCTGTAGCAAGCGGTATACGCAGAATAGAAGCCCTAACCGCTTGTCAAGCCCACCAGTTTGTTACCCAACAAGCGGCCACGTTAAACGCTATAGCAGCGCTGCTCAAGCACCCCAAAGCGCTGGTGCAGGCAGTAGAAAAACTCCTCTGTGAAAAAAAACAACTTCAAAAACAGTTGGCCGTCTACCAAGCCCAGGCGATAGAACAAATACAGCTCTCATTCGAGCAAGTCGGTGGGGTCTACCTCTTGCTACAAGTTGTGCAGCTGCCCCATCCCGATGCCTTGCAGCAGTTGGCCTTGCGCTATAGAAACCAATATAAAAAATCGATTATCCTTTTAGCCGCTACTTTTGACCAGCAGGCACACCTGATGATGGTGGTATCAGAAGCATTAGCGCCATCCTATAATGCCCATGCGCTTATGCAGTCCATCGCTTCTCTTATTGCGGGTAAAGGCGGCGGGCAACCCCTTTTGGCCACCGCTAGAGGCGATAACCCCGCAGGTATACCCGATGCCTTACAAGCCATAAGGCGTCTATTGGTATCTGCTGACGTTATTGAATAGTAATGTGAACAGACACAACAATTCGTATCTATTCAATTCACTGGTTTTTACATTAAAAAAAACCGCCCCTGTAAAAAGGCGCGGTATAGAAAGTGGGATCATACAGATGATTAGGAAAAACAGTTTCCTTTAAAGCCCCCAAAGGGAACTGTTTCCCCATCTGTCAGATGACACTTTCAGCGCCTTTTTGCCGAGGGCTTGATTTTTTGTCCACTTTTTTATCAAGAAAAAAGTGGAATAAAATTCATTATGAACCAGTAATGTGGATAGATACTTGATTTTTTGCTTACTTTTTTATCAAGAAAAAAGTAAAAATAAAAATGCCTGCTAGATCTTTTATATCTTTGTATATTCAGGGGGAATTGTTTAAATTCCCTTTCAGGTAAGCGCTTCCGCCAGTCTCCGTTATGAAACTATTTTAACTTATGGATCAAAATATTATAGAAATTACAGATGCGCAGTTTGATGAGGTTATTAGCCAACATAAACTTGTTTTAGTAGACTTTTGGGCCCCTTGGTGTGGACCTTGTTTAAAGCTGGCCCCTGTGCTCAAAGAGGTCGCTGCTATGTATATAGGAAAGGCATATATTGCCAAACTTAATATCAGTGAAAATAGCAAAACCCCTTCTAGATATGCCATTAGTACCATACCTACCATGTTGTTTTTTTACCAAGGTCAACAAGTAGACCGTTTGGTTGGGAACCTACCGATCGCTCAAATTCAGGAAGCACTAGATAAATATTTGCCTTAATGGGCAGATGCTATCGCCTTATACAACCGATCTGCCTATCCCCTTAAAGGGTAGTTTTGGAGCAACTTTTGGCCTCAGGGCTAGCTGTTTGTCTATTTGCTTATAAAGAAACAAGCAGGAGCCGTACGCCTTTTTACACCTTTCCACCCATGCAACCCATTACCAAAAGCCTAAAAACTTTTATTTTACACTTTGTAAGTCAATACAAATGGCATTTTATGGCCATGGCTTGTTTTCGGATGTGTTTTGTACTGGATAATTTAGTGGTTCCCTATGCCTTTAAGGTACTGGTCACCCGTCTAACGGAACTAGCCTCTAATAGAGCAGGCGCTTGGATCAAGCTCGGCGTTCCGCTGATGGCTTTATTAGGCGTTATCGTCCTTATAGAGGTTTTATTTCGTCTATTTGACTATATGAAGATCAGGACCATTCCTGCTTTTGAGGCCAAGATACGCATCTGGATTGTACACTATTTGCAGGGCCATTCCTATCAATTTTTTACTGAGCATTTTTCTGGGGACCTGGTAAAGCGCGTCAACGATTTAACAGATGGCATCAGCCAACTGATGATGATTGTGATTTCATCCTTTTTGCCTACCTTTTGTACCATGTTGGCAGGGGTCTTTTCCTTTGCCTATATCCAGCCTACCTTTGGTGCCGTGTTGATGGCTTGGCTGGTGTTGCATACCGCCACCTACCTTTTTTATTCCAAAAAATGTGGGCATAGTGTAGCCCTACATGCAGAGAAAGGCAGCCGTTTATCCGGTAGCATTGTAGATGGGTTTACCAATATCTTAAGCATTAAGCTTTTTGCGCGGAACAATCAAGCTACTACCCATTTGTTGGCGCCGCAAGCGATAGAAAAACGTGCACATGAAAAGGCTTTAAAGCTTATTATGCAGCTTCATCTCATCATTAGTGGCCTTTCTATTGGCTTTATGGGCGTAGGCATGCTGGCTTATATGATCTATTATTGGCAGCTGGGTAAGTTGTCTATTTCTGAAGTCACCTATATTTTTTATGCAGGGAATAACATTTGTAATTTGGTTTGGGTTTCTGTAGCTGAGTTTCCTGACTTCTTTGAAGAAATGGGCTATTGTAAGCAAGCTTTAAAGTTATTACAAAAAAAACATGCCGTGCTAGATGTACCAGGTGCGGCTGTGTTGACCTGTAGATCTCCTGCAATTGCCTTTAAAGATGTCTCTTTTGCTTATGTGCCTGGTAAACCTATATTTGAAAATCAAAACATTGCTATCGCAGCAGGTGAAAAAGTAGGCTTGGTGGGCTTATCTGGTAGTGGTAAAACCACTTTTATTAACCTATTGCTTAGGTTTTTTGATCTGAATAAAGGAGTGATTACGATTGATGGGCAAGATATATCCACCGTTACGCAAGAATCCTTGCGTGCGGCTATTGCGCTGATACCGCAAGATACGACGCTTTTTCATGATAATATTTTAGAAAATATTCGCTACGGGCGCAAGGAAGCCACCGATGAGGAAGTCATCGCTGCCGCCCAAAAAGCAAAATGCCATCATTTTATTATGAGCTTCTCAGAAGGATACGACACATTGGTCGGTGAGAGAGGCTCCAAGCTTTCAGGTGGGCAACGCCAACGCATCGCTATTGCACGTGCCATATTAAAAGATGCCCCCATTTTAATATTGGATGAGGCGACCTCTGCATTAGATGCCGTTACCGAAACCGAAATCCAACAAAGCCTTGCTACGATTATGGCAGGCAAAACCACGATTGTAATTGCCCATCGGTTAACGGTTTTGGCCGCAATGGATCGGGTGTTGGTATTTAATAATGGCAACATCATTGCCAATGGATCCCATGAAACGCTTTTAAAAACCAATGCCATCTATGCCAATATGTGTAGGCTGCAGCTGGAAGGGATGCATTCGCTACAGTAAGGCCATTTTATTTTTTTTCTTGATAAAAGCTAAAGTTGACTCAAGTAATCTCATATGAATAAGCGTAAATTACCCATTGGTGTTAGTAACTTTCAAGAGTTAATACAAGGCGATTATCTATTTTGCGATAAAACAGCTATGCTTGGTGAGTTTTTAAGCAAAGGAGATAAGGTTACGTTAATTACCCGTCCTCGCCGTTGGGGCAAGACGCTGAATATCTCTATGTTGCAGCATTTTTTTGCCTCAGAAGTGAATGGTATACGTACAGCAGGTTTATTTGATGATTTAGAAATAGGTAGGCTAGAAGATGGTAGGTACATTAGGGAACATCAAGGCAAGTACCCTGTCATTATGCTAAGCTTTAAGGATGTAAATTCAGATAGTTTTCAAGGAGCTTATAATGCGGTATATGAGTTGATATTAAAGGTTTATAGTGCGTATCCTTATTTATTCAGTAGTGATAAAATTAATGAACTACAGGTAGAGCAGTTATATGTTATTCGAAAAAGACAAGCCAATCAACAAAAACTAGAATCTTCCTTAGAACTTCTTAGTCAATGCCTCTACCAACACCATGGTAAAAAGGTCTATATTCTAATAGATGAATACGATACACCACTCAATAAAGCTTATGGTAATAAGGAATACTTAGACGCTATGGTCGCATTTATGCGCAACCTATTTAGCGCTGCTTTAAAAGATAATGCTACGCTAGAAAGAGGTGTATTAACAGGCATATTACGTGTTTCTAAGGATAGTATGCTATCTGGGTTAAATAATCTAAAAACGTATACCCTTTTAGACCAAGGTTATAGCAGCCACTTTGGTTTGAGTGAAGTAGAGGTTCAGGATTTATTTACCCAACAAAATCTTTCTACTTGTATGCATGCAGTAAAAAGCTGGTATAATGGTTATCGGGTAGGAGACTTAGTCATGTATAATCCATGGTCTATTATTTATTGTTTGAGCGAGGAGGGTCGTTGTGATCTCTATTGGGTGAATACCGGTAATAATGATTTAATCAAGCAGTTGATTTTTTCCTCTAACGATAGTCTTAAAGCGCAATTTGAACAATTGATGCAAGGAGAGGCTTTAACGGTTCCTGTAGACAAACACCTTGCTTTCGATTTATTGGATAGAGACGAAACTGCTTTATGGAGTTTGCTCTTATTTGCTGGTTATTTAACCTTTCAAACAAGTAACCTAAGTTTAGATAGTGATCTATATGATTGTGTAGTTGAGATTCCCAATCATGAAATACATAGACTCTATAATAGATTCTTTAAAGAATGGTTGAGTAGTAAATTTGTTAATCGAGGTGCTTATAACGCTTTTTTAGAACATTTAGTAGTTGGATCAGTTGCTCTTTTTGTTCAAGAACTAAGCTTTTTTTTACGCCAAAGTGTTAGTTGTTTTGACACACAGTTTTCTAGAAAATCAGAAGGCTTTTATCATGGTTTTGTCTTAGCGATGTTAGCAAGTTTGCGTATAACCCATTATGTAAAGTCTAATAGAGAAAGTGGGTTAGGTCGTTATGATCTGTTATTAATCCCTAAAAAAGAAGGTTTAAAAGCGATTCTATTGGAGTTTAAGCAGGTTCGGAAAGAAGAAGAACTAGAAAGTTCAGCTAGACTTGCGTTAGATCAGATACAAACGCAAGCCTATCATAGCGAACTAGTGCAATATCCGCATGTTAAAGAAGTAGTGGAATGCGGTATTGCTTTTTCGGGGAAGTCGGTATTAGTTGCTTATTCGATTTATGATTTAGTTCGTAAGCAGTATGGTGCTATTGTTTTAACGAATAGATATTGCCAGGAAGCGTATTAAAAAGTTGAATTTTATTCAAATGCTTATTGCTATTTCAAATACCATTTTTGTAGTTTGTTCTACTTTAAAGCGTTCATCTATGCGATGGCCAATTACCCATACAATTTGCTCATTGCTGGTGACCACGCAGACCTGGGCTTTGATCGCTAGAGGGATTTTAAGGTCAATCAATAGATCACTTACCTTTTTACCGCCTTGCATGCCAAGGGGATAGAACCAATCTCCCGCTTGCCATGGACGTACCGTTAGAGGAAATTGCACCTTGTGGTAGTCCAATGCGGCAATGGTGGCTGCTTTTTTAAGCAGATAATCCGCACTGGCGTAGAGCTGACAGTGTAACCTATAACCGCCATAGGCGATGGCATCTGTAGCATCAGCAATCGTTGCTTGTTGGCGTAACAATGGTTTTTTTTTCGTTATCAACCATTCTTTTCTATCTACATATAGCGTATAGTCCGTTGCATGGATCCGTTTGCCACTGGTCATGCGACCAGTGATCAGCTTTTTTATTTGGGTAAAGGTAAAGCCGTAAGGGCGCAATAGTTCGAATGCCACTGTAGCTGCCCATGGCTGATGGATGATTGCGTGGATGGCTAGGTAATGGATGCCCGATTTATAGGTAGTGATCTCTTTTTTAATCTGCGCCAGATGGTCGTCAAAGCAGTGGCCTATATCCCGTAGCTTGGTAGCAGTTGCTTGCAGGGTTGCCTCAAAACTTGGATTCAGCTGGTGCAAAAGAGGGATCACTTTGTTGCGCATAAAATTCCTTTGGTAGTAGTTGCTGCTATTTGAGCTATCTTCATGCCAGTGGAGCTTGGCTGCTTTGGCGTAAGCTATGATTTCTTGTTTTCTAGCAAAAAGCAGAGGGCGTATGATGGCGCCATCTATAGGCTGCATACCATACAGCCCCTTGATACCTGTCCCTTTGATAAAGTTTAATAAGATGGTTTCCACCGCATCGTCCCAGTGGTGTGCCGTAGCGAGTTGATGCCAGCCATGCTGCTGCCGCAACCGGTGAAAAAACTTGTAACGTAAGCTTCTAGCAGCCATTTGTATCGAAACCTTATGGTTGCGTGCAAAAGCGGTAGTCTCAAATTGTGTGCGGTAAAAAGGCACCTGATACGATGCAGCTAACGCTTGTACAAAGGCCGTTTCAGCCGCTGCCTCTGCGCCACGTAAGTTGAAATTGCAATGGGCTATAGCAAAAGGCAGGTTGGCCTGTTTAAACAAGTGCGCAAGCACGACAGAATCTACCCCCCCACTGACCGCTACAAGCGTAGACCTCATCAACGCTTCGCGTTGTAGAAAGGCTAAAAAAGTTGCCAACATAGATGTAAAATTGAATGCCGAACCAATCAACCATAGGTTGTTGCCTCCTGTAAGGTAAAGAAAGCGATCAATCAAGCAATATAGTTGCTAAATTATATGTAAATTTAAAGTTAGGGAAAAGGAAGCGGTAGGCTTACTTTTTATCCAGTAAAAAGTAAGCCTACCGCTTTCCTTTTAGGGCATATTAATTATTTTAATTCCAAGCATATGGCAGAGTGTATTAGGATGCCTAAGATGAGCGATACCATGCAACAAGGCACCATCAGCCGTTGGATCAAGCAGGTAGGGGATAAGGTAGCAGCGGGCGATATATTGGCTGAGGTAGAGACAGATAAAGCTACTATGGAGTTGGAGTCGTATGAAGATGGTACCTTGCTGTATATAGCTGAAAAATCTGTGGCACCGGTTAATGCTATTATTGCCATTATAGGGGAATCGGGAGAAGACATTAGCGCGTTGCTGGCCGCTACTGTTTCTACGGCGACTGTTGCGGGTCTCGTGCCCTCTTCTGATCCAGTGGTAGCGTGCCCAGTGGCACCCCCTGTTGGTGATGTGCTGTTGCCTTCCGATCGTTTATTGGCTTCTCCCTTGGCTAAAAAGCTAGCCCAAGAGAAAGGGTATGACCTCACACAAATCCAGGGTTCTGGTTCGGCAGGGCGGGTAGTGAAAAAGGATATAGTCCAATTTGTTCCTGATCATTCGGGCTCAGCTTGGATGGAGGGGCATTCCACGCAGCCCGCCTATCAAGACCTACCGGTTTCTGCTATGCGTCAGACCATAGCCAAAGTGCTGACAGAAAGCAAAAGCCATATCCCCCATTTTTACTTAACCCTCCGCATCCATATGGATCCAGTGATGGCGTTGCGTGCAGAGCTGAACCACCATCCGGCTACAAAAATATCTATCAATGACCTGATCATTAAAGCCACTGCCTTAGCGTTGGTCCAGCATCCAAAAGTAAATGCCGCCTGGTTCACCTATAAGATTAGAACCTATTCCCATGCCCATATAGGTGTAGCCATTGCCGTTGAAGAGGGTTTACTCGTGCCCGTTGTCCGTTTTGCAGATCAAAAGCCACTCGTTGCCATTAGTAAAGAAGTCAAGCTATTCAGTAAACAGGCACAAGATAAAAAACTAGCTGTTAAAGACACAACAGGGGCTACCTTTACCATTTCCAATTTAGGTATGTTGGGCATCGAATCCTTTTCAGCCATTATCAATCCACCAGCCGCTTGCATTTTGGCAGTGGGTGCGGTGCAGCAGCTACCTATTGTGCAAGACCATCAGGTTGTGCCTGCACATATGTTGCAAGTTACCTTATCTTGCGACCATCGCGTCGTAGATGGCGCTGTAGGAGCGTTGTTTTTGTCCACCTTGAAATCCTTATTGGAAAAACCGTTGGCCCTATTGCTATGATTTTCTAAAGTTGTGAGCCTGTCAAAAACAGTCTGATTGATAAGCTTAAAGTATGGGTATCTATTCAGCTGTATGGCCACGTTAGAACCAAAATAAGAAAAAAGGTATCTGTTCAAGTCACTGATTTTTTGCATTAAAAGCAACAACGCCCCTGTAAAAAGTCGTGGTGTAGCAAGTGTTATCTGACAGATGATTAAGAAAAACAGTTTCCTTTGAAGCCCCCGAAGGGGGCGCTTTCTGTTTTTCCAGCTGTCAGATGCCACTTGCAGCGACTTTTTACCGAGGGCTTGATTTTTTGTCCACTTTTTTATCAAGAAAAAAGTGGAATAAAGTTCATTATGAACCAGTAACGTGAACAGATACTTGATTTTTTGCCCACTTTTTTATCAAGAAAAAAGTGGAATAAAATTCATTATGAACCAGTAATGTGGATAGATACTAAAATTCATTATTAATCAGTAACGTGAGCAGATGCAAAAAAAGTAGGATAAAAGTTCCTTATTGACCATTGTCCTGAATAAAAGATATAAGTATCGATCAACCCCAAAAACTGAATACAGTGGTATCCCATTATTTCCCTGAGCTTTCACCCGCTCAAATCACACTTTTTGGTCGTCTGGGTGACATCTATACCCATTGGAATGGCAAGTTGAACCTTATCTCGCGTAAAGACATCGCCCATCTCTACTTCCACCATGTCTTACACTCCTTAGCCATTGCGCAGGTTACTACCTTTGTAGCCCATACTAAAATCTTAGATGTAGGCACCGGAGGCGGTTTCCCTGGCATTCCTCTGGCCATTCTTTTTCCAGAAGTTCATTTTCATTTGGTTGATGCGACCGCAAAAAAGATAGAAGCCGTAGCCGCCATTGTGGCCACCCTGGGCCTGAAGAATGTTTCAGTAGACTGGGCACGCGCAGAAACCTTAACAGGGCAGTATGATTTTATAGTCGGCAGGGGCGTGACCAACCTACCTTTGTTGTATAGTTGGGTAAAAGACAAAATAGCAAAAGAAAGAAAAAACAAATTACCTAACGGCATACTCTATTTAAAAGGCGCCCCCTTTGAGCCCTTGCCTTTAGTTGTAGATCTATATCCCCTGCAGCACTATTTTACCCAGCCTTTTTTTAAAGAAAAATATCTAGTCCATGCCTATTCGGTATAAGTCATTTGTACCTGTTCACGATACTGGTTTTTTGCGTTAAAAGAACAACGCTCCTGTAAAAAGCTATTAGCTTACCATGCAAGTTCTTCTTTGTTTTTTTGGTTATTAACAAAAGCGCGGTTACTTTGTATAAGCTTGTGTACCATCTCTAAAAGCTTCCTCATGCAGGCTACCATTGCCACTTTTTAGGTTTAGCCTTACCTATTAGTCTATCATAGATATTTTTTAAGTAAGTGCACCCTTTTGCTCCTGCTAATATAGTCATATATAGAGCATCTCTTGGTATTTTTCTACCTCCCATAGGAATAATACCTACCACTTCCCTAACACCTCTGAACGCTTTACACTTGTATAGTATTGCATAAATTAAAATTTTTGTATATACTCTTATCTTTTTTAAGAAAGACAATACCTATAACACACTTAATAATTTTAATTAAATGATCACACTATTAGGCACCCTATTTGGAGTTTGGTATAGATTTATCTTGATATGTATATATGGCTGTAACCACACTCATCTAAAAATACAGCCACACATAAAATATAAAGCCCTCCTATCCAAGGAACAAATAATCCATAAAGAAACATTCAATAAGCATGCGCAATCGCTCAAGAGACCTAAGATAGAGCCACTCACTGCTGTTTCAGATTGGGGTGAATCTTCACAAGATAAAAGATGTAAAGTATCTAGCAGTCCATGCCTACCTGGTGCTGCGCCCAATAAAGAGCAACAAAATGAACAGCAATCATCAGATGTACTCAGTAAGCAGAAAAAAATGGGTAATCAGTTACAAAAACGGTTACATTTTCCTAACAATTCAAGTGGATCTACCCAAAATAGTAAAATAAAAAAGCAACAAGAGGGTGAAGTAAACAATGATATTAGGTTATATAATCCACAAAGCAGCCTAGACGTATTGGAACGTTTACCCAATACAATTTATTTTAAGTCATTAAAACTTAAAATAAATCATGATCCAAATAGCCCATTAGCGGAAAGCGTAATAGAAAAACTTGATGCTTTCCATAAACTAAAGCTGCCCTATACTTTTTTGAGTAGTGTCTTACAACAATGTACTGATCTATATGCGCTCGACGCTTTGCTGAATAAAACTTTAATAAAGTGCGCTAGCGGGGGATATGCCATAGAAAGTAAATTACAACACATACTTAATAATAATATTAAGCTTAGTAATCTCTCCAGCATGGTAAATGGAGCTGGAAGGGCAGCACCTCAAACATTGGAAATAGTAATCAATAAGCTAATGGAAGAGAGAACCCTGCAAAAATTGCAAATTTTGAAAAATTTAGGGATCACAATTAGTAATCTCTCCAGTATGGTAAATGGATCTGCAAATGCAGCACCTCAAACATTGGCAAGAGTAATCAATAAGCTAATGGAAGAGCAAACCCTGCAAAAATTGCAAATTTTGAAAAATTTAGGGATCACAATCAGCAATCTCTCCAGTATGGTAAATGGATCTGGAAATGCAGCACCTCAAACATTGGCAAGAGTAATCAATAAGCTAATGGAAGAGAAAACCTTGGAAAAACTCCAAATTTTGAAAAACTTAGGGATCACAATTAGCAATCTCTCCAGTATGGTCAGTGGATCTGGAAATGCAGCACCTCAAACATTGGCAAGAGTAATCAATAAGCTAATGGAAGAGAAAACCTTGGAAAAACTCCAAATTTTGAAAAACTTAGGGATCACAATTAGCAATCTCTCCAGTATGGTCAGTGGAACTGGAAAGAAAGCACCTCAAGCACTGGAAACAGTAATCAATAACCTAACGGAAGAGGGAAAGTTGAAAAAACTGCAAATTTTGAAAAAATAAGGATTCAGTTAAATCACTTATCCGCCATGATGGGATTATAAGCCCTTTAAATGGACGCAATGGAAACAAACGCCCATTAAAATAATAGGTGTCTGTCGTACACTCAACGTACTAGGGGTTTATATGAAAAGAACAATGCCCCTGTAAAAAGCGATTATAGATAAGTTTAACAACTTACCCACAATCCCACATAACCTACTATAATTTTACTTTTTATAAAGTATGTTTTGTAGCGTTTCTGTTGAAAATTCATACCTAAAACAGGCTGAAAATTAAATTTCTGTCACAGTGCTGCATAGATACAATCATTTTAGCTAGACAACTCTGGCACCACCATGCCCTCCCCATTGATCTCCTTGAGGCGCACCTTACAGAGCCTATTTGCCAGTTCCGCTTGGTAAGGCAGTTGGACACGAATATAATTTTCTGTAAACCCCTCTATCACCTCATCATCTCCGCCATATTCAAATAAAACCGTAGCCGTTTGGCCCAGGTGTTGCCGATAAAAGTCATTCAGCTTTTTTTCTGAAAGGATCCGCAGCATTCTAGCCCGTTTAGCTCGCTCTTGTTGCGGTACTACACCTGCCATCTCTGCTGCTTTTGTGTTTGCGCGTTCTGAGTAAGGAAACACATGGATATAAGCAATTGCCAATTCATTTAAAAATTGATAGGTTGTTAAGAAGTCCACTTCTGTTTCCCCTGGAAAGCCCACCAATACATCTACCCCTATGCAGCAAGTTGGCATTTGTGCTTTTATATGTGCGATACGTTCTGCGTAGAGCCCCGTTAAGTAGCGCCGGCGCATCAGCTTTAAGATCTTATCGCAACCAGATTGTAGCGGTATATGAAAATGCGGCACAAAGCGTTTAGAGGTAGCTACAAAATCTATAATCTCCTTACTCAGCAGATTCGGTTCAATAGACGAGATGCGAAAGCGTTCAATGTTTTCTACCCCATCCAAAGCTTGAATCAGTGCAAAAAAATTAGTTTGTCGTTGCGCATCTATGATACCAAAATCCCCTAGGTTTACGCCAGTCAGGACGATTTCTTTCACATCTTGGATCGCTGTAGCCTGTTCGACCACTGCTTCAATCGTCGCACTTCTGCTCGGGCCTCTAGCCAGCGGTATCGTACAGAAAGCGCAAGCATAGCTACAGCCATCCTGTACTTTAAGAAAAGTTCTCGTGCGGTCACCTATTGAGTAAGCAGGGGAGAAGGTCAACTTTTCTTGGATAGGGGCCACCCGTATCGTTGCCGATTCGTTTGGTTGTTTTTTATGCCAATCCGTAATCCAATCCAGCAGTTTAAACTTCTCATGTGTACCGAATACCGCATCCACACCCGGTATAGCAGCAATCTCTTTCGGCTTGAGTTGGGCATAGCAGCCGATCACGATCACAAAAGCTGCTGGCGCAGCCCTTAGCGCTTCCCTAACCATTTTAGCACATTTATGGTCTGCATTTTCCGTTACCGAGCAAGTATTTAAGACAAACACATGCGGCCGTTGTGCCAAGGTTACCGTTACAAACCCTGCTTCCGTAAACAACCGACCAATCGCCGAGGTTTCAGAAAAATTCAATTTGCAACCCAAGGTATGAAAAGCAACTTTTTTCATTCAATTTTTAAGATATCTATATGCTGCTTGCCCATCCTTTCCAAGATGCGTTTGTATGGGGCATAGAGCCAGCAACACAAGCGCTAAGTTAATCATTTTATTGGCAATTTAGCCACTACTGCTATTTTCTAGCTGTCTTAACATACCAATGTATAACCTTCTACTACCTTAAAATTGTGCAATATGACGTACAATCTAGTATTTGTTAAAAACAATTGCCTATTTTTGCAAAAGACTAAACGAAGCTTCCATCCCCTTAAGGAGGAAGCGAATAATATAATGAACAATCAATTACAAAACAATAATATATGCAAAACCATACTATAAAAACGAAATCATCTAATTTATTGGTAAAAGGGATTACTGTGCTAGCGGTTCCCTTTGCTTTACAAGTCATTGCTGGTTGCACCATGGGACAGAAATATGGAGTGAAAAACTCATTAGAGGGGAGCAATACAGATAGCCAAGTCAATCTAAATCACTTTTCTAGTCTTGATACTACTAGTCTCGAGACTATTAATTCAAAATTACAAATATATTTAAAAAAAGGTGCGGAGGTATGTAAAGTAACCTTTCTAATTAACTTGGTTACTAACCCAGAGTACTTACTTAATTTAGATAAAAAAGGCAGGAATATACTGCATAATCTTTCGTATTATGGAAAATTTTCAGAAAATGATAGTTTGACTATATACGAAAATATATATAACAAATTACCTTCTTTATTAGAAGGTAGTAGCAATCGGCTCCTTGATGCATTTTTTAGGAAAGATCTAAAAGGTCGTAGTGTATTTTCTTACATGTATGGAAGTAAAGGTAGAAAGCGGGATAATTTTATTGTGATAAATACGTTTGAAAAGCATGTTCATGCTTCTAAACGCATCTGCTTTTTTATATCCTTTTTAAAGGCTATAAAAGCTGATTTTAATCCAGAAGATTGGAAGATGCTTGTTGATGAAATGACTGATTTGCGAAATAAAGGTATGCTTCATGAGGATGTGTATGAAAACTTAGTAAGCCTAGTTGAAAAAACCAAAGCAAATGAAGAAATGTCACGAGGCGATGTAAAACGGCAAAGTTCACGTAAATATTCACGTAAACATAAATTGAATACTGTCAATCTGAATAGTAATTCAAATTCAAATAATCAAATAGTTGATCATCTGAATAGCCAAGACGTGAATAATAATAATTCAAATAATAATACTAATTTGAACAATAACGTAAACAATAATGAGGCTTTGCAGAATACCCCAAACAATAATGACAATTCGAATGGTAATTCAAATGATCAAATAGTTGATGATACGGATAGCAAAAACGTAAATAACGATTCGAATAATAATTCAGACCTATAAAATAAATCTAGCACTGACCATCCATCCGATAGCGTCAACTAAGTCAATGATGTGAGACATTGTTGCCAGGGTAGTTATATAGAAAGCCCTGGTTCGCATCCTATCTAAAAATGAACCCTTAGTTGGCGCTATGGTTTGTCTTGCGTTCAACGCGCTGGTTTTTTGCATTAAAAGCAACAACGCCCCTGTAAAAAGTCGTGATGTAGCAAGTGGCATCTGACAGATCATTAAGAAAAACAGTTTCCTTTCAAGCCCCCGCAGTGGGCGCTTACTGTTTTTCCATCTGTCAGATGTCACTTGCAGCGACTTTTTACCGAGGGCTTGATTTTTTGTCCACTTTTTTATCAAGAAAAAAGTGGGATAAAGTTCATTATGAACCAGTAACGTCAACAGATATTTGGTTTCTGCTTACTTTTTTATCAAGAAAAAAGTAAGCAGAAAACTGCCTTCCCTATACAAGCGGTTCAACCTGCGCATGAGATAGGCCCGTCAGCAACAGAACCTCTTCCAAGGGGTAACCCTTTTGCAACATCGCTGCTGCTATGGCTATTTTTTCCTTTTCTTGTCCTATTTGTATGCCTTGCTCTTTTCCTATTTGTATGCCTTCGTTTCTAACTTTTTCTATTGTACCAGCTTCTATTCTTAACCATTTCAATCGGTCTTCATACGCCATTCTTTCCTCCTCTGTAAAATTCAATGTCTCTAAGACATGCAAAGCTTTTTTTAGGCTGTTGCTGGCCAATGGTCCTGGTAAGTTCTCTCTATGGAGCAAATCGTTACGGCTCAGAAAAGCGGTCCAAATGTCGAGTGCACTTTTTATTTTTTGCAATAAAGTGTCTAGTGTTTCCTTGGGGTCGTTACTGAACTTCACCAACTCTATGGTATGCAATTCCAAATCGGAAAAATAGACCATACCACTCTCTTTTTCCGTGATATGGAATACATTATGATATTTCTGACTATCTGTTATAGAAGTAAAGTTAAGAATATGAATGCCTATGGCTTTGTTTAAAGTAGCATAGGTCTGTGAGACCTTTAATTGATCTGTGTACAACTTCGCCCAGTAATATAAGGCCCGTTTATCATAATTTGCCTCATCTGTGATTTGTATCTCTATATTAAACCTTTTGCCTGTTTCACTTACGGCTTTTACATCTAGTATAGATAACCGATCCGTTCTAAAATTTTTAGGGTTATAGGGATTTAGTAAGGTCACATCTGCCACTTGATCTTCTGGTGCAACCGTAGCATTTATCAAGGCAATCAGCAGATCTTTATTTTCTTCTACACCAAATATTTTTTTAAAGGCTAGGTCTACTTTTGGGGTAACTTTTTCCATAACTGATCCTATTTATATACGCATCCTACTCGGTTTATAGGCACAATGCAAGCTAGCATGTCGCCTATAATTTACACCATTTTAGTGCAAATCTACCCACTGGTTCGTACTAAAATGGTGGCTTAAAAAAATACGATCTATTTTACTTCCCTGTTGCCCTTTCACCACCCTCCCAAACTTTGGCATTAGCGATTTTATTTTCTTGTAGGGCCAAACGATAGACTTGATCTACAGAATCTACATAGTGAAAGATTAAGTTCTTCCGGTAGACTTCTTTGATCTCTTGCACATCCTTTTTATTCTTGCTGCTGAGTATAATCTCTTGCATACCTACCCGTTTTGCCGCTAGAATTTTTTCTTTAATGCCGCCTACTGGTAGTACTTCCCCCCGTAAGGTGATTTCGCCTGTCATAGCCAAGCGGTCTTTGACCTTTTTTTGCGTATATAAAGAGGCCAAGGAGGTAAAAAGGGTAATCCCTGCAGAAGGCCCATCCTTAGGCACTGCCCCAGAGGGCACATGAATGTGTAAGTCATAATTCTCAAATACACCATGCGCTACATCCAGGTATTGGTCATTGGCTTTTAGGTAAGAGAGCGCAGTCATGGCCGATTCTTTCATGACCTCCCCTAGGTGACCAGACAAATTAACCCTTCCCTTCCCCTTGCTTAGAACAGACTCTATAAAAAGAATTTCACCCCCAGATGCCGTCCAGGCCAACCCAACCGAAACACCAGGTAGGGCCGTGGTGTGGTAGGGCGTTTGATCAAAGGGTTCTGGCCCCAGCAACGCAATCACGTCAGGTTGTTTGATTTTTTTAGTGTACGCTTCCCCTAAAGCAATGGATTTAGCCGTCTTTCTGCAAATATTCGCTATTTGACGGGATAACTCCCGTACACCCGATTCGCGTGTATAATGGGTTATAATAGTAGCCAAGGCATCATCTTGTAGGGCTAGATCAGTGGCTTTCAGGCCATGCTCTTTTCTTTGTTTGGGGAAAAGATATTTCTTGGCAATCTCTATTTTTTCTTCCAGTAGATAGCCATTCACTTCAATGACTTCCATTCTGTCCTGTAAAGCAGCTGGAATACGGTCCATCGAATTCGCAGTGGCTACAAATAGCACGTTAGACAGGTTATAGGGCACCTCCAAAAAGTTATCTACAAAAGCATTGTTTTGCTCTGGATCTAATACCTCCAATAGGGCAGAGGCTGGGTCGCCACGCATCCCATCTATTTTATCTACCTCATCCAATACAATAACCGGATTCGATGCCCCAGTCTTTTGCAGGTTGTAGATAATTTTCCCAGGCATGGCACCAATATAGGTTTTCCTATGACCCCGTATCTCTGCCTCATCATTGAGCCCGCCTAGCGCAATGCGCGCATACTTCCTGCCCATCGCTTTTGCAATAGATTTCCCTAAAGACGTTTTGCCTACCCCAGGCGGACCACATAAACATAAGATGGGCCCTTTCATATCTTTTTTTAGCTGTAATACAGCTAAAAACTCTAAAAGACGTTCTTTTACTTTTTCAATGCCATAGTGGTCTGCATCAAAAATCTTTTTGGCTCTATTCAGGTCTAGGTTGTCTTTGGTATAGCTCTCCCAGGGCAAGTCTACAAGCAGCTCTGCATGGTTGATGCTAATGGAATAGTCTGGGCTATGCGGGCTCATGCGCTCAGCTTTTTCCAATGCCTTCTTAAAATAGTCTGCTACCTCCTTAGTCCATTGTTTTTTATTGCCTTTTTCACGCAATGCATCGATTTCGTCGGAAAGGTCGTTTTCGCCTAGTTCATCTTGTAGTACTTTGACCTGTTGCCTTAAGTAATAATCCCGTTGCTGCTGACTAATATCCGAATGAACTTTATCCTGAATCTCTTTTTTAAGTTCTGAAATTTCTAGTTCTTTTAAAAGGTGCTTTAAAAGCAAGTTCGCACGTTTGGTGCTATTGCTTAATTCTAGCAACTTTTGTTTGTAGTGGATGTCTGTGTTTAAATTAGAAGCCAAAAAGTAGGTAAGAAAATCCAGACTTTTAATATTGGTTAATACTGCTTGTGCTTCACTCGTGCCATCAGACCGAAACTTTAGGATCTTAATGGCCACATCCTTTAAGGATTGCATCAGGGCAAGTACCTTTTTATCTTCCTTAGAGGGTTGGTCCTTGAGGAGTTGAATGGTAGCTTCTAACCCCAACGCCTCGGTAAAAAGCTGAATCGTTTGAAATTTTTGTTTGCCATGCACCAAAGCAATCGTTCTGCCATTGGGTAAATTAATGATTTTAATAATCTTGGCTAGTGTACCTATAGGGTATATATCGGTTGGTTTTCCTTCAAAGGTTTCTGGGTTGCGTTGTGCAATGATGCCTAAGAGGCCATCTTTTTCATGTATGGCTTCTATTAAAAGCATGGCCTGCCTTTCTTTAACGGTAATAGGCACCACTACATTAGGAAAAAGGACCGTATTACGTAGTGCCAACAAGGGTATGCGGCTGCTGGTATCGGAGAGCTGTTCTTTTTCATCAGAGACAATCAGCTCTACCATGCCGCCTATGCCATCTTCACCCCATCCAGAAGAAAGGCCCCCATCCATTACGAGTGACTTATTGAAGTACATATGCTTGGTTTATATTTTCCTTTCTATCAGTAGCCCCCTTCCGAAATGCTATTTGCGTGGGCTATTTTTGGCTTGTCTATACACCTTAAATACCTCTTACTATGCTGATACGTGCGACGCTGCTAAAAATTATGCACCACATATAGCGTTTCGAAAGTAAACTGTTCTATATATGCTCTATCAGCATACAAGCAAATAATGTGCCAGACCAGTGAAAGCAATGGATTATTTATAATAATTTACGAATATCATTACTGAATACATAAATTGTAAGCAACAATATAAAGATCATGCCCAGTTTTTGGATGCCTTGCAAGAATCTAGCGGAAGGTTTTCTGCCGGATAGTGCTTCATAGATGATGCATAGGGCATGTCCTCCATCTAATGCTGGAATAGGTAACAAGTTGACTACACTCATCGCAATGGATAAATAGGCAATCAATGTCCAGAATCTGGACCCAATAAATTCATCTCCAAAGTTTTGCGCAATGCCAATGGGGCCACTTAAAGATTTTTTGATGCTAATTTTTCCTGTGATTAATTTCCAGATGGTTAAAGCTTGTACCTGAATCAATGCAAACGCTTTGCTGAGACCCACAGGAATAGAGGCTAGCAATGAATAATGCAGTTGCTTGTATTTCAGTGGAGCTAATTGAATACCTAACCCTTGTGGGCCTACTTCGACCTGCGTGGCCATTTCTATACCCGCGCGTAAGTAGGTCGCTTCAACTGATCTGCCGATAGAAGCTTGCACTACTTGATGCAATTCGTCTATGTCAAGCGTAGGCTGGCCCGCTAGTGTAAGGATTTGATCGCCAGCTATGAAGCCTGCTTGCGCTGCATGGCTATCTGGACGGACGGTGCCAATCACACAAGGGTAAATCGGCCTTATCCAAAGGCCTTTTTGGAGAGCTGATACATTTTCTATAGATTTTTCTGAAATAGATAGCGTGCATAGCTTCCCTGCTCTATGGATGGTATAGCTATTGTGGCTACGGAGTAAAAGGTTGGGTGATAAGAGGTCATTAAAGTCTTCAAAATCTTTTCCATTGATTTGGATGATGCGATCACCTCTTTTAAAGCCCATTTCCGCTCCAATTGAATTGGGCATAATACCATATTTATTTACTTCATCTTTAGGTAAATAGGTATACCCCATCTTATAGGTTACACCAATCCATATAAGGATGCCACTGGCTAGATTAAAAGCGATGCCCCCTAATATAGTGATGAGCCGCTGCCAAGCTGGTTTTGACCGAAACTCCCAAGGTTGTGGATTATGCTGCAAATGATCCATGTCTAATGCCTCATCTACCATCCCTGCAATCTGAACAGCGCCACCTAACGGAATCGACCCTAAGGAATATTCTGTTTCACCCCATTTAAATTTAAATAGTTTGGGTGGGAAGCCAATCATGTAGCTTTTGACCCGCATTTTAAACAGCTTAGCAAAAAGTAGATGACCCAATTCATGGATGCCAACCATAATAAATAAAGCGGCTAAGAATTGAATGGTTTTAATAAGAAATGCCATGTAGTATAGGAATCGTTAGGTTAATGTATAGTGGATAAATATAAGAAAAAAACAGGAAGCTGGTATAGAAAGCGCTTGGGTATTGCATATTTGCAGATGGTGTCAAGCGTGGCCTGGGCCATAAGTATGCGGCATAGATCATAGGCTGTTGGGTGGTATGGGAGCTGTAAGCAATCATGGCCAATGGTCCATTACAAAGCAATGAAAATGGGGTGCATCATATGATGAGATAGATAGCTTAGCGTGTGATAGAGAGATGCAGTATGCATCTGCCCTTTTATAGAGCTAAATTGATATTTTAATATATCTAACTTTTTCTGAATATAATTGATGAAAAATGTAATACCTTGCATAATAAGTTCGCGATACTTAAAGCGTGTCTTTGCTTCAGTTATGGCCATGGGCAGGCACGTTGCATATGGACTGTCTACGCATACCAACGTTTTAAGATGCTGACGCGCAGGGGGGAAAGCGGGCATGGGATCATTTTTATCCAAAGCAATGCGTTGACCATCTTTTGTAGAAATAGTATTTAATACGATCCAACCTGTAGTGCCGCTAAAAGGAATGGTCTCTTCCCTTCGATCGTTCATTGCTTTGGGTGGTTTTGTTCTACTTAGCTTGTGTGCAATGGCTCCATGCCCAGTTAATGGCATCAATAGTAGGTAAAGAGTGGCCATCACTTTTGTGCTTTTGGTGGCTATATATATAAGTTTAAAAGGTAACATAATAGATTAAAAAGAATTTAGCGTTAGGCTTGGCTATGATCAATCCACCAAAAAGCCATACATCCTTATTAGGCCTGCCATCCATGCAGCCTGATGTCAGCATGTATATGCTATTGGTACCTTATAAGTATAATTATCTTCGTTAAGATATACAAGGATGCTATGAAAACCATAACGCATCAACCTTTTTTAGAAGAGGTTGTGGGGTATTTAAATAGATCCCATAGACCCAACACCGCTCTTGTGATCGTTCCCAATCAGCTATCTATGGAGTATTGCGGGTTTGTATGCCACAAGGCCAAATGGCAAGCTGGCTGTACTACCTTGCATCAGTTGATGCGTAGCCATAGCAAGCTCACATTGCTCTCTACTTGGGCTTTGTTGCGCAGGCTATATGCATCGGTTGGGCCGATTAGTCAGGAGCCTTTTGAGCAATTTGCGCGTTGGGGTCGCATCCTTTTAGAAGATTTTAATGCCATAGATAGCTACCTTATCGATGGGGTGGCGTTGTTTGAATCCTTATACAAACAACGAACTAGGGAGGCGCGTTGCCATCAGGGGCCATTAGATGCTTTTAAAAAGGTACGTTCTTTACCACTATGGAAAGAAAAAGAATCGATGGGTTTTTGGGAGCAATTGCCGCTGCTCTATGCATCTTTTAGGGAAGGGTTAATAAGAGAAGGGAAAGGGTATGAAGGGCTGTGTTATAGCATGGCGCAACCCTTACCGGAAATAAGGAATCAAGCGCTGGTCTTTGTTGGGTTTAATAGGCTAATGCCTGTTGAAGCGGAGTTTATAAAACAATGCCAAGCGATGGCTTCGACTGCCTTTTTCTGGGATACGGATCCCCACTATTTAGATAATCTAGTCAATATAGCGGGCCATTACTTGCGTCAGCATAGGGAAAAAAAGTGGTTCCAAAGTGGTTTTTCACCCGCTACCTATTTCAATGATCCCGGTAAAAAAGTTTTTTTGACCGAAGTACCTACGTCGGTCGCACAGGTGCAAGCCGTAGTGGCTGCCTTAGCAGAAAAAACAGACGAGGGCAAGCCTAGGTTTCTGCCTAGCCAAACCGCTATTGTAGTCAGCGGTAGCGATCTATTGATACCTTTATTTGATCAGCTGGCGGACCGATCTATTCCGCTCCATTGTAGGGTATCGTACCCATTCCATGCTACGGTGATCTATTGCATAGTAGAGCGATTGGTGCAGTTGTGGGAGTCCTTTGTGGCCGGGCAGGAGGCCATCTATACTCATATGGCTGCTGTGTGGGTGTTATGGGATCCATTTGCAGCAGAAACGGCTCAGGGCGCTGCCATGCGCCCACCATTGGATGGGCGTATGCTACGGTCCCTCTTTGACCCATGGTTGCATCAGGAGGGCCTTTTGGCCTACCTTCAGGCAGGCTTAACCTATATGTATGGCCATTTTATAGAGACGGATCGTCTCTTCTGGGTAGTAAATAAAACGGCATTGCGTCATCTATTGAGCTATATAGAGGGGCTCATAGCAGAAATGGCGGACTGCTCCATTGCTTTTTTCTTACATGGGTTAAAGTCTAGTAACATGCCCTTCCATATAGATCATCCTGCTACTGGGCTCTATATTATAGACGTGGCTGAATCCTATAACTTAGATTTTGAAAATGTTTTCTTTCTGGGTATGAATGAAGGGTGCTTTCCTAAACGGACGCATCAGGATTCTTTTTTACCTTATGACCTATGTTATAGCTTTGGGCTACCGTTGGCAGATAAAGTGGCAGAACAGCAAACGGCCTATGGGTTTTATAGGTTGCTGCAGCGTGCCCAAAATATATATGGTTACTATGTCCAAAAAAATCATTTAGATGCAGCGGGTGAAATAAGCCGGTTGTGGACACAATTGACTTTTGATAGTCAATTAAATATTATAACCGCTCATCATTCCTTACAGCTGCTGGACAGGCCCATAGCGCCTATTGTTATTCAGAAATCAGATGCAGTCATGCAGTTGTTAAATCGGTTTCTAGCGGCCTCTTCCCGCCTAACGCCTGCTGCGCTAATTGCTTATTTATCTTGTCCGCTTCAATTTTATTTTAGGTATGTGTTACAGCTCAAGCAGAAGGCAAAAGGTGATTCAGAAATGGTGCAGCTGGGAACCTTATTTCATGATGTGATGGCGAGGTTGTACCAACCTTTTGTAGACATGCAGGTCGATACAAGCAGGGTTATGCAGCTAAAAGGACAAGTACATAGTAAGATAGAGGAGGCTATGGCTGCATCGCACACTCCGATTGGTGCTCCTTTATTGCTGCGTGCGCTCCTTGAAAAGCTCGTAACGGCTATGTTGGATTTGGATGGTGCAGAGGCCCCCTTTACTCTTTTGGGCGTTGAGGTAGCCATGCAGCAGTCGATGGCGTTAGATGGAGAAAGAAAGGTTTGGTTGGGCGGTGTAGTAGATCGTATAGATAGGCGCCATCACGTGATCCGCATGATAGACTATAAGACCGGTCTCTCTAACGGTAAAGTAGGGCCTATCGCTAGTTTATTTGACCCTACTAAGATTCAAAAAAACAAGGCTATTTTTCAGCTTTTTTTTTATGCTTGGCTTTTTCACTCGCTGCATGGAGCCGATCTGCACCAGTCGATCATGCCTTATCTGATCCATATCCGGGAGCTTTTTTTAAAGGATTATACCCCTGGTATCTTTCAATCTGATCATGGTACACATTACCATCGGATAGAGGATATGCAAGCCTATCTTCAACCCTTTGAAACGGGCCTTAAGGCACTTCTTTTAGAACTATTTAACCCTGTGTTACCTTTTGTGCAAACAGCCGACCTTACCATATGTGCCTATTGCCCATACGTGCGCATTTGCCAACGGGATTAGCTGAAAGCGCTGCTGGTTATTTTCATGCAATTGTGGTAGGCATGTAGTGTGTCCGTTGGGGTAAGACGTTAAATATTGTCTATGTTGCAGTATTTTTTTGCTTCAGAAGGGAATCGGGTAAGTACAGCAGACTTAATTTATAATGATTAAGTACATTAAATTAGCTAAAGGTCAAATTGGTAAATTAAAAAAACACGTATGTTATTTGATTTTATAGAAACAGGTAGGGGTATACAAATACTTTATCAGTATGCTAAACAGGAAATCTTAGAATCAGATTTCTTTGATTTAACAGCAGAAGGTTATCAACAATTGTCTGAAATAGAACAAACGCAAAAGTGGTACATTCTAAATGCTGAAAAGCTTAACCAAAACTATATAGAAGAGGGAGCTTATTTCATTGTAAATGAAAAAGAAAAAAATATTTTATTAAGAGCGGTACAATTTATTCATTTTACTTCTGAAAAGCTTGCTACTAATGCATCTTTTTTAGAGAGATTGCTTTATTCGAAACATTGTATGCCTGATTGCTTTTTCTCTACATCTACAAAAAATGAAAACGAAAATTGCCGTATTATACAGTTGGGTCAATCTGATGATAAAAATTAGTTAATACTGCGATTGTATCTGTTCCAGGCAATAGTTTTTTTGCATTAAAAGCAAAATGCCCCTGTAAAAAGTAGCGGTGTGGCAAGTGTCATCTGAGAGATGATTAGGAAAAACAGTTTCCTTTAAAGCCCCCGAAGGGGGCGCTTTCTGTTTTTTCATCTCTCAGATGGCAGTTGCAGTGACTTTTTGCCGAGGGCTTGATTTTTTGTTTACTTTTTTATCAAGAAAAAAGTAAAAATAATAATGCCTTACGACTCTGCTAAAGCTTCTGCACCACTTGTAATCTCTGCTAGCGAGTGGGTGATCAAGGCTTGTCTCGTTCTATTATAGCTGATACGTAGTACCTTTAAAAGCTCATCTGCGTTGTCAGTAGCTTGGCTCATAGTGGCCATTCTTGCAGCATACTCACTGGCACTGGATTCAACCAGCATATGCATGATTTTATGCTGCAATATCTTAGGAATAAGTGCTTCTATAAGCAGTTGTTGGGAGGGCTCATAAATGTAATACAGTGGCTGTGTAGGGGAGGGGTGCTCCTGTGCGACCATCTGCGGCAAAAAAGGCAAGAAAGGGACTATAGCTACCTCTTGCTTGGCGGAATTTTTAAAAGCAGTATAAACCAATATAACTTCCGTATACCTATCCTTCTGAAAAACATCTATACAATAGGTAGTGAGTGTGCCACTAGCCTGGTCAAGCGGTTTTTCTAGCAGTGCTACATAGTCATCTATAACCGGAAAATCATACTTTTTAAAAAACTGATCGGCTTTTTTTCCAATAACCAGCACCTCTACAGTGGTAGCGGGTGTTTGTTGGGTGATCTGTTCATAAGCTGCTTTGAGTACATTTTTGTTGAAGGCACCACACAACCCTCGATGGGCAGCCACTACCACCACTAACAGCCGCTGCCCGCTACTTGGTTTGGTTAAAGCAGGGGGGGCATTCCTATTTTGTAATGCCTGATGCAACAATAGGCTATATTCTGTGGTATATTCTTTTAAAGGTAGTAGCACCTGCTGGATCTTATGCAATTTTGAAGCAGATACCATTTTCATCGCTTTGGTAATTTGCTGGGTAAAGGCTATCAAATGAATGCGGTCTACTACTTCTTTAAGATGTGCCATAGTAATTGGGTTGCTTTGCTTTCTTTTTTGTCAAAAAATATAAATGGCTAGAAATACCTTTTTAAGCACTATACCTTATGAGAAGTGGTTTGGCTACTGCTACCAATACTTCCATGATTGGCTCTCCCCATTCGCCTTTTGCAATAGCTTCCAGCATAGTAGGATGTTGGGCACGCAGCAACTCCAAAAATTGCCGCTCAAATATTTTGAGTTGAGCCAATGGAACATCATCCAAGTAGCCATTCATGGCTATATATAAAATAGCCGCTTGTTCTTCTACGGCCATAGGGGCATGTAAGTTTTGTTTGAGTAGTTCTTGGTTTTTACGGCCTCTTTCAATAGCTTTCTTGGTGGTAGCTTCTAAATCAGAGCTAAATTTTGAAAAAGCTTCTAGCTCAGCAAATTGAGCTTGATCTAATTTTAAGGTAGCAGCTACTTTTTTGATCGCCTTAATTTGTGCCGCACCGCCAATGCGAGATACAGAAATCCCTACATTAATAGCTGGCTTGATGCCTGCATTAAATAAGTTCATTTCTAAGAAGATTTGCCCATCCGTAATGGAAATAACGTTGGTTGGAATATAGGCAGATACGTCACCCATTTGGGTTTCTATAATCGGTAAGGCAGTAAGTGATCCACCCCCTTTTATTTTGCCCTTTAAAGCAGGTGGAATGTCATTCATAGAGGCGGCCATGTCATCACCAGCAATAATGCGCGCGGAACGCTCCAATAAGCGTGCGTGTAGGTAAAAAATATCTCCCGGAAAGGCTTCTCGGCCTGGTGGCCTGCGCAATAATAGCGATAACTCTCTATACGCAACGGCCTGTTTGGAAAGGTCATCGTAGATGATGAGTGCATCTCTCCCTGTGTCTCTAAAAAACTCACCAATAGCTGCACCTGCAAAGGGGGCAAAAGACTGCATGGGTGCAGAAGCAGAAGAGGGCGTAGCTACAATAGTAGTATAGGCCATGGCACCTTGCCTGGTCAATGTTTCGACTACACCCGCTATAGCCGATGCTTTTTGACCAATGGCTACATAAATACAATACACAGGCTTGCCTTGCTCAAATAACCTACGTTGATTGAGAATGGTATCTAGCGCAATCGAGGTTTTACCAGACTGCCTATCCCCAATGATGAGCTCCCTTTGGCCTTTGCCAATAGGAATCATGGCATCGATGGCTTTTAAACCGGTTTGGAGGGGGGTATCTACTGGTTGACGGTAAATGACACCAGGACCGTTGCGTTCTAGGGGCATTTCAAATGTTTCGCCGACTATAGGGCCTTTTCCATCTATGGGATTTCCAAGGGTATCCACCACACGGCCTAGTAGCCCTTCACCTACTTGAATGGAAGCGACCTGTTTGGTTCTCGTCACCACATCCCCTTCTTTGATGGCATTGGCCTCGCCTAAGATCACCGCGCCTACCATATGCTCTTCTAGGTTTAATGCCAATCCTTTGCATCCATTCGCAAAAGACAACAACTCTCCGGCTTGTACATTGATGAGCCCATAGATGCGTACTACACCATCACCAGATTGAATCACTATACCTGTCTCTGCTAGTTCAGCCTCCGTTTTAAAATTGGATAGTTGTGTTTTGAGTATTGCAGTAACCGCATCTGTATTTATTTGTGCCATTTGTTCCATTATAATTTTGTCTGCTCCCTAGAAGGCTACAGCTTGCATGGGTGTGTTATAACACCTAGCGTAAAACACTTTGTAGTGCCTGCAGACTATGTTTGATACTTTTATCTAGCTTTAATTCACCGATTTGAAGGATATAGCCTCCAATAATAGAGGGATCAATTTGCTTCTTCATCCGCACTTCCTTACAGGGCACCCACCTTTTTACCTCTTCTATTAATTTTTTGACCAAAGCTTCTGGTAGCGCAACAGCAGTCGTTACAAGGGCAGATTGAATCCCCATATGGTGGTGATAGGCGACGGAAAAGGCGGTTAAAATTTCCTTTAGTAAACCGATTTGATGTTGATCGATAAGTATTTCAAGAAATCTCCATACCATAGGGCTGAGCACTGCGTTGTCTATTGTTTGGAGTAGTTTTCGTTTCTCAGCATGGGGTATGGTAGGATTGTTGAGTACGTTATCTAATATAGGATGATCCCTAAACTGATGGTGCAAAAAAGAGAGGTCACTATGGATGCGTTTCACTATACCACTTTGAATGGCTTGGGCTAAAAAAACGCTAGCATACCGTGCTGCTATCTTTTTGTTTTTAAACATAGATTAGGCGGTTGTCTGCACTAAGTAGATCGTTTTCCTGTGAACTGTTCTATGAGCTCCCATTGAGATGCATCTTGACTGAGTTCTTTGACCAATAGTTTTTCAGCCACTTGAACGACTAATGAACCAACATGGGCTTTGACTGTTTCCAGTGCCCGTGCTTCTTCTCTGGTGATTTCAAGTTTAGCTTGTGTGACCAACTGCTCTTTTACAGCTAAGCCTTCCTGATGGGCTTGGTCAATGATTTCCCGTTGGGTGGCCAATGCAGCATCAATAATGCGTGCACGTTCCAACTCTGCTTCCCCTATTAACCTAGCGCGGTCATCCTCTACTTGCTTCATGCAAGTTTGTGCTTCAGTGATGGTATCTATAGCATGCGCTACGGCATCCTCTCGTGCTTTGACTACTTCTAAGATAGGTCTCCAAGCGAATTTAGATAATACCAACAGGACCACTAAGAAAGTGGTAGTTTGCCAAAATATAATACCAAAATCGGGTGTTATTAGCGTCATGACAGCTAGCGTTGTGGGCAAAGAGGCGATTTGATCTGACTAAAAAATATTACTTGGTAGCTATCAAAAGACAAACCAGCACACCAAAAAGCGCCACACCCTCAACCAGTGCGCAAGCAATAATCATGGCTGTTTGAATCTTTGCACTCATTTCTGGCTGTCTACTCATTGCCTCCATAGCCGCGGATCCAATTTTTCCAACGCCAATACCTGCACCTAAGGCAATAATACCTGCACCAATACTGGCACCAGCGTATGATAAACTTATATCTAACATAGAAATTTTCGTTTAATCGTTAAAGATGATAGGTAAATATACATAAAAACTCGGCAAATTAACCATACTAATGGCTGCCTTCATCAACCGCCTGCCCCAAATAAATGGCAGAAAGTAGCGTAAACACATAGGCTTGCAAAAATGCAACGAGCAATTTTAGTAAAAACATAAAAGTACCAAAAGGTACACTGACTACAAAGCCTATGCAGGTACTTTTCATACTAAAAATAAGTCCTATAATGCTTAATAAGATAATATGGCCTGCTGTGATATTGGCAAATAACCGTACCATAAGGGAAAAAAACTTTGTTAGAATGCCCAATATTTCTATTGGAATCATAATGGGCAACAACCAACGTGGTACGCCTTCTGGCTTAAATATATGGCGCCAATAGTGCTTGTTGCTATTAAAAACGGTCATTAGGATGGTAAAAGCCGCTAGCACTAAGGTGACGGAAATACTGCCTGTTACATTGGCACCACCTGGCAGCAGCCCTAAAAGATTATTGAGCCATATAAAACAAAAAATGGTTAATAGATAAGGCAAAAATCTTGCATGGTGCTGCTTACCTATGTTAGGCAGGGCAATGTCATTTTTTACAAAAGATATGATTAGATCTATACAAGCAAAACACCCTTTGGGGGGGGCAAAGGGGGCGCGTCGATAGTGTTGTCTGGTCCATAGCAGTCCGCTAACGAGTAGTACAATGCTGACAAACATCGCCGCTATATTTTTGGTAATCGATAGATCTAAAACAGCTCTATTGGGATCTATACAATGAATTTTTTGATGCACCAGGCGGTAGCCATGATAGTCCGTAGGTTGGTGGTGCGGATTATAAAAACGCGCAGAAGAAAAACACTCTATGCCTCTATCTGAAGAATAGAGTATAATGGGTAATGGGAGTTCAATATGGTTGCCCGAAATGGTGGCAAAATGCCAGCTATGTGCATCTGCTACATGTTCCATAACACAATCCCCAGTTGCTTCCGGCGTGGCGTGTGCACGAGGCGCCCATAAGATACAACCCAATAGATAGCTGATCCAGGGGACTTTTTTTGCGCGCATCAGCTGGTTAAATAATCTAAAATGTACCATAAGCGGTTAGACACAACTGATTGAAATAAACATGGACCATGCTAAGGTACGTAGTTGCAAGGAATTTTTCAAAAAATATGAAGCGGCGAGCTGTTTTTTGCTCAGCAAACAGATTGCAATATAATGTTGCGTTATGCATATATAGCTTGGCACAAAAAGGCTAATCAAAGAACGACCAATGTATGCCAATATCTGCTGCTTTTTTTAGGCCAGGATAAAATGGTGTGGCAAAATAGGCTGCTGGTGTATGAAAATATTCGTTGATATAGCTGTATTTAAGGGAAAGCTTTAAATTATTGATGCGCACATTGCAAAAAATGTCTGCAATGGGTCTGCCTTGTACAGCAAATTTGTTTTGGCGGTAAAACTGCTGTGCCACTACATCATAACCATCTCCATAGTATAACTCTTTAAAATGTATATTTAGACCGGTTTCTATCTCCATCTTTTTATCGAAAGGTTGGTGTGCATAATAGTACCGGCCTGTATACATATAGGGGGGGAGATAGCCTGTAAAAACTTTGTCCCCTTTGCCGCTTTCCTTGAGCAACAGCGTTAGGTGGTGGTCAAAATGGAGATAGGTCAAGCAACAAATGTTTAGGTTGCCTTCTAGAGAAAGCAGGTAAATAGGTTGGGTTGCTTGCATAGGCTCAGCGATGCAACGATCCGCTGTAGGGTCGGTGTTCCTATAGTAGATATAGTTGTTTAGTTTTTTAAAAGATAGCAATAGCATAGGATGAATAGCTATATGGGGTGCATCATACCATATAGCTGCATCTATGGCTTGTGTAGATGGTGCGACAAAATCCTTGTTCCATAGCCTGTGTCTGCTATAGCCATACGCTACTATATGGGGCGTTTTATGTTTAATGGTATGCAAAGCGACCTTAAAAAATGTGCTTTCGTAGGTTACATTTAGTTTATGATAGCCTCCTTGTTGTAATAGGTAGGCGCCATCTAACGCCAGCTTCTGCTGCCCCATAAAGTTCCATCGTGTATGGCCACCTAGGTAATGTTCTGTTTCCTTTTTTTGCCCCTGTAAAGGACGATGGTATTGTGCTGATTCAGGCTTAGAGAAATTATAGTTTAAATCAATCTTTTCGAACCTATAATGTAGTGCATAGAATAAATTGGGTTGTGCTATATCGCCTTTTACCCCTATTTCATTACCGAAAGATTGCATGACCACGCTGTTATGCTCCTTGTCAAGTGCAGGATGGGCGTCATAAGCTATAAAATCCAGTAGGGTTTCATCTGGATGTTCAATCGTTCCTACATTCATTTTGGAAGCATAATGCAATTCATGGTATAGTTGTAGCGGTTTGCTCCACTCATAATGGTGGTAGAGGTAAAAATTCCGTCTGCGATCTTTATGCATGCATTTCTTTTCTTTGTCAATTTTGTTTTTCATGTATGGTTCTGCTAGGAGTGGAAAAGAAGATCGGTAACGCTTACTTGGATTTTGTTCCTTAAATGCAAATGAGTCTTTACTTGAACATACGCCTCCAGTCTCTCTAGCCAGGTATTGTCTATGTGACCAACTGGTGAATAGGTGGTAGGTGCCAGATGGGCTTTTAATATGGGTAAAAAGGTCAAAACAGGGAAACGCATTAACGATTTTATCGTCTTTACGATGCGGCCATTCATTCTCTGTCATGGCACCATACCAATTGGTGCCTATATGCCAAGTCTCCAGCAAGCGTTGGGTGTAGCAGCCATTAAATATAAAACTACCCAAATTGGCTAGTACAACATTAAAATATGCATAGGCTTGGTGTGTGTCATAGTAACGTATATCTTCAGGGTGTGGAAAGTAACCATCATAGGCAGATAGCCCATAGGTTGCACCTATATGTGTTGGGAGCTTATAAAAGATAGGCTGTGCAGCGGTCCAGTGGTTACCAAGGTCTTGAAAGTTGTAGTGATGCTTTTCTGCCACTGTAAAATGGTCCATTTTGGTTACAGAACGATCCACCCGATGATAGGTTCTGTAGTTTTGTTTTACCGCTCGTGGGGTGATAAAAAAGGTAGAGGTGGCGGCAACTTTTTCCTCTTGAGGTTTTTCGAAAATATCTTCTGCTTTTTCCGCTCCATACGTGCGTAGTGGTAGGGCAAAAACTAAAAAAAATAAACTATATCTCCACCCAATCGAAAGATCTACCATTATACTTTACTACTTAAAAAATGAGCTATTCGTTTAGTCAAAAGAATGTTAATCTTACTTTTTTTGATCAAAAATGTAGCGTACGCATGCCTTTGGATTAAGTAAAAAATAAGATAAAAATTCCTTTTGCAAGGTATAATAAATTTTATGAAAATGCGTTTTTTATATCGGCTAAAAACCTAAAGCTTCCATAATTTTTGTTTCAAACATGGTTTGCGTTTCTTGCGTAAATCCCATCTCCATAGGTATATAAAAGATAGGTAATGGGGAAAATAGCTTGCTCCAAGGGTGGTTTATTAGTCGCACATAATCTTTTTCTGTGGTCACAATAGCTTTGTCTGAATCGCTTAAGCTATGAAATAGACGGGTGATGGCTGATGCATCAGCAGCGCTGAACCAGTGATGATCTGGAAAAGCCAGGTGGGTAACCTGATGGCCATTGCTTGCTAAATAGTTTTGTAAAGGGAGGGGATCTGCAATACCTGTCACCAGTAATAAGGTAGTAGGTAAGCTAGCCTGCTTCCGGTTGCTGATGCTGATCGGAGGATGGTAGATGATATGGGTAAAAAAGATTGGAACGGCTTTGGTATGGTATTTTTGGATGGCTGTTTGTATGGCACCCATCTTTGATGGGGGTAGGTTGGATGGCGTTTTGGTAACCAAGATGATGTCTGCACGGGAGGCTCCTTTGCGTGCCTCACGCAGCCGCCCTAATGGTAGTAGGTGGTCCTTAAAAAAAGGCTGATGAAAAGCAGTCAGTAAAATATTTAAGTCTGGTGTTAGGCGCAGGTGTTGAAAAGCATCATCTAAAAGGATAACCGCCACATTCGGTTTATATTCCATAATTTTTGCTACTCCTTTGGCTCTATTTTCGCAAACTGCAATCGTTACATTAGGGTGATCCATAAAATGCCTATATAACAGGTAAGGTTCATCACCAGCTGTTAAGGCAGTGTCAAACCCATTGATTACTTTAAAGCCGATGGATTTGCGCTTATACCCTCTACTAAGCACCGCGATGGCGTGCTGCTTGGCCAGCAGTTGCGCCAAGTAGATCACCAAAGGTGTTTTTCCTGTACCACCTAATGCAAGATTACCTATGCTGATCACTTTGGGTTTTTGGTAGAAAAAACTTTTTTTTAAATTCTTTTTGTAAAGAAAATTACGCAGTGCCACCACACCACCATACCCCCAACTGAGTATTTGTAGCCCTAGCAAATACATAAGATCTATCTTGAAAATAATTGACTCTATTACACAAATAACGATATATTTGTTATATTAACCATGATGCAGCGCTAAACCGATTAACCTTGTATATTGAACACCACAATGACCATAAAAGCACCCAGATATAGCGATACGGTGGTTACTATATCTGATGTTATCAACTACTTGGAGCAAAAAGTTCAGTTGAGTCCGCATAGTGTAGACACGTCTGGCGTTGTAGTCGGTGATATAGGTAATGTAGTAACCGGTATCTTAATTGCCCTGGATATAACGGAAGCCCTCTTGGAGGAAGCTATCGAAAAAGAATGTAATTTGATAATTGTAAATCAACCTCTTTGTGTTGAACCTTTGGCTCAAATTGTACCAGAGAGTTATGCAGGAAGGTGTGTGATTAAAGCGATACAGCATGCACTTACGATTTATGTTTTTAGCAGCAATTTAGACCATCTAGGTCGGGGAACCAGCCATAAAATGGCTAATTTGATTGAGTTACAGGATGCCCATCCCATTATGCCGCACAAGGTTATGTTGTATAGGTTAACTACTTTTGTGCCCCCTCATGCAACCAAACCTTTGGTACAGGCTTTATGTCAAGTAGGCGCACTATTGGCCACTCAAAATTTAACGGGTGTGGCGGCTTTTGCTGCTGATGCAAGGTTAGAATTTGCAGAAGAAAGCCAATTGGCTTTTATCGTTCCTACGGCTTGTAAAGAGAAAATCATTCAAACTTTATTGCATGTGCATCCTTATGAAAAGGTCACCTACTATTTAGAGCAAGTAGAAGTCATTGTAAACAGTATGGGTAGTGGTCTCCTAGGTACGTTGCCCATAGAATTACCAGCCAAATATTTTTTGAAATATATTAAAACAAAACTCACTTTATCCCATCTTCAGCATACCAATTATTTCGATCGTCCTATCAAAAATGTAGCAGTTTATGCGGGAAGTGGTGGTTGGCTACTCAAAGAGGTACTGCGCAAAAAAATAGATGCATTTATTACAACAGGGCTACAATATGAGCAGTTTTTAGAAGCGAATGGTAAAACCTTACTGATTGATATAGGGTATCATGCGACGCGATTGGGTTTGAAAAAACTAATCCTTGCATTATTATCAAAAGAATTTAATAATATTGTAATATTGCGCTGTAAAACTATTACCAATCCTGTGCATCATATTAACGACTAACGAATGGATAAAAATATTGCAATTAAATTGACTAAGCTCTCTGAACTACAGGAAACGGATACACATCTTAATGATATCGCTAAGCTTAGGGGCACCCTACCGGATGAGGTGTATGCATTAGAAGCCCATATAGAAACGTTATCTGCAACCATACAGGAGCGTACAGCACTATTGACCGAGTTGCGCGAGGAGGTAGTGCATAAAAAAGCATTTATCAAGCAAGCAGAAAAAAAGTGCCAGCAATACGAAGTCCAGCAAATGGAAGTGCGTAACAATAGGGAGTATGATGCGATTACCAAGGAACTTGAATTGCATAAATTAGATATTCAACTTGCAGAAAAATTTCTACGTACTGCCTATGGCAGCATAGAGCAAGAGGAGGTGCATGTAGAGGGATTGTGCAAACTTTTGGCGTCAAAGAAAGCTGACTTGATTTTAAAAAAAGAAGAGCTTCAAATCATTTTACAAGCAAGTGAGGCAGAAGAGCGTAGGTTGCATGAAAAAAGAAAAGAGACAAGAACCATGCTAGGTGAGCCTTTATATCTTGCCTATGAAAGGATTAGAAAAAATGTGCCGAACAATTTGGCAGTAGTCCCGATTAAAAAAGGAGCCTGTGGTGGATGTTGTATCGTTATTCCTCCTCAGCAAAAAATAGGCGTATATGAGCGCAATAAGATCGTACTTTGCGAACATTGTGGTAGAATGTTAATTGCTTTGGAACAGCCTATAGATGCCCTTTTATTCGTTAGCTAGGGCATATGAAGCCGTTAAATTAAAGTGGTGTAATAGCAGTGTTTAAAGCTGTTACCATAGGTTATTTACCATTAAGAGCAAAAAGTTATGGCAAAGGAAGCATACTCATCTGAGGATCTGAAATTTTTTGAAAAAATTCTTTTAGAAAAATTAGAAAAGGCTAACCATGAGCTTCAAGTTTTAGAAAAAGTTTTGAGTCGTCAAGAGGCAGGGCTTGAACCTGCAGGCAAACCATTTGAAGAAAATGCAGAAGTAATAGAGACAGAAAACGTAGGTCAGTTAGCCGAACGTCAACAAAAGTTTATCAAACAAATTGAGCTTGCGATTCAACGCATTAAAAATGGTACATACGGTATTTGTATATTAACAGGTAAGGTGATAGATAAAGAACGTTTGAAAGTTGTGCCACATACGATGTATGCAGTGGATGCAAAATTACATACAAAAAAATAAGTACAATGGCTAAGTTGTATGCGTTCTATCCTCTGATGCTATTCTGTTTTGTCTTGTGTCTCTGATACGGTTAAACAAATGTATAAGTAATGCTGGTATTTGTGCCAGAAGGGAAGCAGATCAACTGATTCGGTCTGGCCATGTTGCGGTTAATGGGGAAGTGGTACAAAGGGTAGGTACAAAGGTACCAATCGATGCGGTAGTGACCTATAAAGGAGTTGTGTTGCACGCAGAAAAGCTAAGGTATATCCTGTTAAACAAACCAAGGGGGTATGTAACCACCATGCGAGATCCTGAAGCGCGCAAAACAGTTTTGACGCTTATTAGCAAAAAATATTGTCCGGAGCGTATTTATCCCGTTGGTCGGCTGGATTATGATACCACAGGGCTATTGCTACTTACCAATGATGGGGATTTAGCGCGTAAGTTAGCACATCCTGCTAGCAGGGTGCCAAAGATCTACCATGTAGTGTTGAACAAGGCATTAGCCATTGAACATTTCCATGCGATTCAACAAGGTCTTATATTAGAAGATGGCCTGGCCAAGGTAGATCAGGTGGAAATAGTAGAAGGAGATCCTACGCAAATAGGTATGGTCATCCATATGGGAAAGAACCGAATAGTTAGAAGGATTTTTAACCATTTGGGTTATCTGGTCCATAAATTGGATCGGGTAGGCTATGCCCACCTTACTAAGCAGCATCTGCCTCGGGGCAAATGGATCTTTATAGAAGATAAAGTGGTTCGTAAACTTAAAAGTTTGGTATAAGTGTGCAGATGTAAACCACCTAAGCCTGTTGTTTTATTGATCCTGGATGGTTGGGGCCATGCTTTGGAAACGCGTTATAATGCCATTACAGCTGCAAAAACCCCCTATTGGGATCATTTACTGCAGACTTATCCACATACCCTCTTGGAGGCATCTGGTCATGCAGTAGGTTTGCCAGAGGGTCAAATGGGCAATTCAGAGGTGGGTCATTTGACGATCGGCGCAGGTCGCGTGTTGGAACAAGACTTGACCCGTTTGAATCAAGCGATTGCAACGGGTGATTTCTTTACCAATCCTGTATTTTTATCCGCTTTACGTAAGGCCAATCCAGCCGCCGTTCATATCATAGGACTACTCTCCCCTGGGGGGGTGCACAGCCATGAAAACCATATAGATGCCTTGCTAACGTTGTGTGGGCAAATGGCTATACAAAATTGTTATATTCACGCCATTCTCGATGGGCGTGATACCCCACCCACTAGTGCTGCCACATCGATTCAGTTGCTACAAATGAAATGTGACCAAATAGGGCTAGGTCAAATTGCTTCCCTTACAGGTCGCTATTATGCCATGGATAGAGATCATCGTTGGGAACGTACCCAAGCGGCTTATCAGTGTATAGTAGCGGGTCAAGCCCCCTATAGCGCTGCCACTCCTTTAAGCGGCTTGCAAGCCGCTTATGCGCGGGGTGAAACCGATGAATTCGTACAACCTACTGCCTTGTATGCGCCAGGTCAACCGCCTATAACGATTGCATCAGGAGATATTGTGTTTTTTATGAATTTTCGTTCAGATCGTGTCAGGCAATTGAGTCGTGCTTTAACCGATCCTGATTTTGCACATTTTACACGTGCGGCTTATCCCCGTTTAGGTGACTTTGTCTCTTTAACAGCCTATGCAGCGGATATACCTAGTCGTATCGCTTTCCCTCCTTTGTCTAAACAAAATGGGTTAGGCGCCTGTCTCTCCCAAGCCGGTTTGACCCAGTTGCGTATCGCAGAAACAGAAAAATATGCCCATGTAACTTTCTTTTTTAATGGAGGCGTTGAGCAACCCTTTCTAAATGAAACCCGTTTGTTGATTCCTTCTAAAAAGGTAGTTACCTATGATCTGGTACCTGAGATGGCTGTCTTAGAGCTTACCCACCAAGTAGTTCAAGCCATTGAACAGCAGGCCTATAATGTGATCATTTGTAACTTTGCCAATCCGGATATGTTGGGCCATACCGGTAACCAATTGGCTACAGAAGCGGGCATTGCAGTTGTGGATGGCTGTATAGCTAAAATCATCGCTGCTTTAAAACAGCAAGGTGGGGAAGCGATTATTACAGCTGATCATGGAAATGCAGACTGCATGTATGATGCCGCCTTACAGCAACCCCATACCGCACACACCCTCGCACCGGTTCCCTTGCTTTATGTGGGGCGTCCTGCTTGTTTAGCCGCTGGGGGCAGTTTAGCAGACGTTGCACCCACTTTATTGGCTGTATTAGGCTTACAGCCTGCTCAAGAAATGACTGGAAAAAGTTTACTTAGTTTTAAAAAAGATGTCGAAAATTCATTCCATTACTGCCTATGAAATCTTAGATTCGCGTGGGCATCCAACGGTAGCAGCTGAAGTAAGGCTGGTCTCAGGAGAAAGGGGTTGTGCAAGTGTACCTTCCGGCGCTTCCACTGGTGCATTGGAAGCAGTAGAGCTAAGGGATGCGGATCCCAAGCGGTATCATGGCAAGGGCGTGTTAAAAGCAGTAGCCCATGTCTGCGCTATGATTAGCGAAAATTTAGTTGGTAAAGCTATTCATGACCAAGCTGGTTTAGATGGGTTAATGATTACGCTTGATGGTTCGCCCAATAAGTGCCATCTGGGTGCGAATGCGATTCTATCTGTTTCTTTAGCCATTGCTAAAGCTGCTGCTTTACATCTCCGGCAACCATTGTACCAATACTTCGCCGATTTAATAGGTGCCAATTATAGGATGCCTGTTCCTATGATGAATATTATCAATGGAGGCCTACATGCAGACAACCCGCTTGCGATACAAGAGTTTATGATTATACCTATAGGGGCGCCTTCTTTTCGTGACGCATTGCGTGCCGGTGTGGAAGTGTTTCATCTATTAAAGGCTTATCTTAAGCAAAAAGGGCTCAGTACCAATGTGGGGGATGAGGGGGGCTTTGCACCCAATCTACGGGGCACTACAGAGGCTATTGAAGCTATTTTAGAGGCGGTGACCCAAGCTGGATATAAAGTTGGCCAAGACATCTATCTAGGCTTAGATGTAGCGAGTACTGCTTTCTATAGCCCAGACGGGACTTATTATATGGAAGATAAGCCATTCACTGGATCAGAATGGGTAGCTTATTGGGTAGACTTGGTTCGGCAATATCCGATTATCAGTATAGAGGATGGTATGGCTGAAACAGATCATATAGGTTGGAAACAACTGACGCAAGCGTTGGGAGATCGGGTACAGTTGGTAGGAGATGATCTCTTTGTGACCCATCCTAGCCTATTACAGCAGGGCATAGCCGCGAATATAGCCAATGCAGTGCTGGTTAAATACAATCAGATTGGCAGTTTAACGGAAACATTACAAACCATTTCGCTAGCAAAAAAAGCCAATTATGCTGCCATTATTTCGCATCGATCTGGGGAAACAGAGGATACTACCATTGCTGATTTGGCCGTGGGCACAGGTGTGGGTCAGATTAAAACAGGTGCGGTTTGCCGTACAGATCGGGTCGCTAAATACAATCGTTTGTTGCGTATTGAAGCAGATGTACAAGATACCGTAACCTATGCAGGGCGTCATGCTTTTGCACAGTTTTTAGATAGGCCCATAAGGAATATATATGACTGACTATAATGTGTATATGGGTTTTAAGTGGCCCTTCTTTTCACCATTGTGCCAACTTTTTATACCAGCTGTTGAATAAACTGGATGATATCGGTTAAGATTACATCTGCATAAAGTACGGGTATACATTGATCTACAAATAAATTAGGGTCTATAGCAACCAAGTTACGCGCATGGAGTATGTCCTTATATATCCGTCTTTTTACTTGGGGATGGTGGGGCCAATCCATAGCTATGCACCTAGTGGTTGGGTCGGTTGGATTGATGGGAATTAGGTTGTTTGCGTTATCTTCTCTACCTAATTGACTGGCTAGCGGAATCAGCGTATCGTGTCTTCCCCATTTTTTGCCTGTAATCAATAGTGCATAGGCCTCATTTAACGCCTCTATAGCTCTAGGTCGGGGGACTGTTTTCATGTGAAATAATCTTAAAAAATCATTCTGGTGGGTCGCAATCAGTAGACAAGGGATCGTTCTATTTGCTTGTAGGAAGTGAGATACACCTTGTATGCATCTACTATTTGGTGTTATGTCTTTTAACCCATTGACAGGTATCCAGTGTGGACGTATAAGTAGCCGCATCCATACCTGCAGGGTCATACTCCATTTGATCCTAGATAGGGGGTAATCAATAAGTTGCAAACCCTCTTTTGCCTGGGATATAAATGCCTGCACATCTCTGCGGCTCCGTTCAAGTAACGGCGTGCCCATTAGTGGCGCATTAAGGGTAATGATGCCCACTATGTTCAGCTGACTTTTATAGGTTTTCCCTAAGCTACAAGCCAATACACCACCTTGGCTATAGCCAATGATAATAAGTGGAAAAGAGCGAGGTTCCTGATGATGGCGGATCAGTTCAAGTTGTATCCACTTTAATAACGCTTCTGCTTGCTGCTCTATAGATTGTATGACAGACTTTAGCTGGACCCTAGAGGTTGGCTGCATGATGAGGACCGATTGGCCAAATTGTTTACGCAACTTGAGAGCAATGGGCTTCGGCTCATCTGCTTTGGCATATAAGCCATGTAAAAGTAAAACGGAAAAGGTGGGGGTTTGCGTGGGTTGATGCATGCTATTTTTTTATTAAGCTAGGCTACTTGGTTCAGATGTAACCGTTGTACTGCGTTATAATCGAGGTTCAACAGAAGTCTATTCAGCCCATTGCTGCAAGTTAAGAAAAATCATAGCTACTGTTGCAGCCTATAGAGTGGGGCGTGATGGGGAGCCATGCATTAGCTTATGTTTTGGCGGCTTAAGGGGATAGCTTGGCCATATTTGCGCAGGATGTAATTAAGTTGGTGTAGGCTGCGCTTAAACTACAATCTACCCTGCCTAGATGAATCATAACTAGATATACATCGGATAGATAGGTATTGATTATCATTTTATTAGCATTAGATTGTATCACTGCATTACACCTTAATTCGGATTTTGTACTAGGGCCATTTGCACTTGTTTGCGCAAGCATCATACTATAATGGCTTATAGAAAAATGAAGCAGTAGCCTAATAACACTGTAGAGATAAACCGTATGTATTAACCTATGGACACTATTTTCTAGTGGTACTAAGTTAGGTGTATCTCTTGAAAGAGCGGTAATGTCTGCTTTAATAGACTGAATAAACGCGTCCCCTTTTGTTCGAATGCCATGGTCGTATTTTGATTTTAATCTATGAAAATAATTGTTTAGGCATTGGTAGATAGCCGTTTTTTCAGGTGCTACATCTCTGTCCAGAAGATTATTTTTACGCATGCAATCTTTTAATAGATTAAAGTTCTTTATTAAATATTTTGTCTTGTTTTTAAAACATGCATTTATAATTTTTTCTATGGATTTTTTAGCTTTATTTACAATACATTTATGATGTTCGTTCCATGCTTCATTCCTTCTTAACTGATTTATAAATAGATCATTTATTCTATCTATAATTTGTTCCTTTAGGTTTTTAAATAATAGATGCGCTAGTTGCTTCCTTAACGCGTCATCAGTAGATAATGGACCATCGCTATAAGTCAGCTGAAAATTATCTTTAACATATTGCTCAGGAAAGCTATGCTTAGCCATAAGATCAGGGTAGACTGTTAAAAATAACTTATTGCGTAATGCAATATAGGTATCTGTGTCTAATTCATTAAATGCTGATTGCATCAAGTAGACGATGTGATGATCTCTAGAGAATATATGACATAATTGACGACGCATCTCTTCATCTTGCACCACTACATTATACTTATTTTTTTCTCTATTAAGTTCAATGTATTCAAGGAGATATGCTATTGCCTCCTCCTTAAATTTGTTTATAAAGTTATTTACATATTCAACAATAGGTTGTGTAGAGGGGATGCTTTGATGAATTGGTGCATTAGCAAGACAGTCCAGTGCTTTATGTGCATGACTATGACTACCTAAATAGGCACTATGACATGACATAAAAGAAAAAAACGTTAGCCAGAAAAATAGGAGGTAAAGTGGTCTATGGATTTGCATAAGATGTAAGTTAAATAGATAAATAAAAGCAAAATGGCTTGCGTCCACCCCTTCTATTAGTAACTTTCTTTATTTAAGTTAAGTTATTAATTTTAAATTAAAAATTGCAAATATGATTTATTATATGCATGTTAAATAAAAATCATATTTGCAATTTTTATTATTCTTTCAGTTGTATAGATAAACTACGTCAAAACGAGGGGTAATAATCATGTATTACAACTCCTATAGCACTCCAATAAAATTTGCGCCTAACTGTAGACAGTCAATAGCATCAGTCCGATAGATAGTTGTGTGCTCTATTTTTTTTCCTTATATATAAAAAATTTAGAATATTACTAAAAGGTCAGATAAGCATCCTGTAGCCAGTTATTACGCTTTGGCTTGTAGCTAAAGCGGTATGACAAATAGGATGGTTTTACTTATTGTCCATTGAAAGTGAGCTACTCAAATTGAGTCGATATAACCAAGTGATTCATTTTATCAACCATTCTACCCAATGCATCATTATTTAATTCTGTTAAAAAATAAATTTTGTAACAAGACTTTATGCTCTTTTTTTACTGTCTATCTTTGGTATACTTTATATATGGATGTGGTCAAATAAATAGGTTTAATTATAATCCGGATAGTGATATGGGCAGTAATTGGTCCCATGATACTATGCTAGAAATCCCTTTAGCGCAATCCAACAAATTAATTGCTTATGCAGCCACTCAAGGTAGTTGCGAATTGATTCAAGCACTCTTAGACAGTGAGGTGTATCTTGATGAATTATATGCTATTATACACCCTGAATCATGTTGTTATTGCCATGATCATATCATTCCATGCTTATTGATCAAGTATAGCCCACCAGATCAAATAGGAAATAATCTAGTCCATAATGGAATTAAAAATAATGGTATTTTGTTTATTAAAGAGTTTTTTGAGCCTGATACCAGAAAGCCTCTAGTCCATCTTTGTAAGGAGCTATATATATATCTAACGCAAAAAAATTGTTCAGGATCGCTTCCATTAGATTTTGTCTCCCAAAATAATATTTTAGGTATATTTAGAATAATTTTCGAGAGATTCTATTCTTTACAAATCAGTGGTTTTGATCCAAAAGCATATCTAGATAAGATTTTTACGGTTACTAATAATCATGGATTGAATGTGATTGATATGGCAACCGCGTATGGCCATTCAGATTTGCTAAAAGAGGTATTCGAGGAGTCAATTAATTATAACTATAATATAGAAAAATATATACTATATAATTCTATTAAGGTTGGAGAAGTAGAGATTAATAAAAATAGTGGCAATACTGAAAAGATTAAAGATGCGGTTCAATTAATAAAAGGTTACATCAAAGACTATATCGACAACCCAAATAGCTTATCAATAGAAAGTTCACAACAATTAAACCTAGATGAGTTTATACCTATTGCCGGCCAGTATAATATAAGTGATAAAAGATGCGCTGATAACGAACAAAAACAAGATTATTCAACAAAAAGTCAAAGAACAGAACAAATATACATATGTAAATGGGGTACGTGTAAGGAAACGTTCAATAACCAAGCGCTTTTTTACAATCATGTAAAGGAGAAACACCGAATAGAACATTATGAGCTGATATGTAGGTGGGATAGGTGTGGGAAACAAGGAAGTGTTCAATTAACTGTGTCAGTTTCGGGCTGAGGTAACTTAAAAACCCATTTAAGAACCCAGCACAAATAGTTAAAAAGCGTCAAACAAGTCTACATCCTTAATCTGACAGGACAGGTTTTTTCTAGAAAATTGGTATACAATCTTCTAGAAGCATTCTATTCTTTCCCATATCTACCCGTTAGCACTACTTCACCAGACTGTTTACCAACCAAATCATAGGTAGCATAAGCCGCTAATACCGATTTTCCAGAAAAAGCAATACCACACTCCACTACTTCTTTTACATGCGGATATTGTAATATTTCAGTATGATAGGATTGTGTTTGTATTTGATCTAAGGAAAGTTTAGCTGCACTTTCCAGTTCTTTTTCTTTACGAACCTGTTTAAATTCCAATAGAAGCGCTTTTGAACCTTCTTTTTTAGGGATTAATAAAAGATCATAACGCCCTAAGCCGCTTTCTCTGTTGGAGCGTATATAATGGGTGATGCCCAAACTTGCTAACATCCCTAACACAAGACCATGGTAAAAGCCTTCTGATGTGTTACTTTTTTTTGTATCAAAATAGCTCACACTTCCACGTAAAAAATAGCTAAGCTGTTCTACAAAAGCAGGAACTTCACCAACTACCAAATGTTTCAAAAAAGAATCATATTGTGGCTTTCGCTCAAATTGATTGACGAACCATGCTTGAAAAAATGTACTATAGAGTCTCCATATTTCATAATTGGGTATGCTTACTTTACAATCATATACTGTAGTATAGGCACTTAAACTACTTGTTTCAAAGGTCAAATAGCCAGCAAATAACAAAAGACTCCAAAAAGATGTATCATCTTTATCTAGGATATCAAAAGCAAGGTGTTTGTTGATAGATATAGTTACGGATTCCCCGCGCATCAACTGTTCGAATTGTTCTTTGATATCAGAATGAGCAGTAAGTACCTTTTTTTCGATTAAGTTATTATTACCCGTATTCACCCAATAGACATCAAAACGACCTGATTTATTGATACAGGAAATAATAGACCAAGGGTTATACATGACTAAATGCCCTACCCTATAACCATTGTACCAACTTTTCACTTCTTCCATAGCAGTGCCAAGACCATGTTCTTCAAATAAAGATGCAACTTCATCTTCACTAAAGCCAAAGTGGGCACTATATTCTTCATCTAACAAGGTATAGGTCTCTAGATTATTCAGCCCAGACAGCATACTATCCTTAGAAACACGCAAAATACCCGTTAAAACACCTCTTGCTAATGCATCATTATCTTTTAAAGCAGCACTAAATAGGTTACGCATAAATGCTACCATCGCATCCAAATATTTCTTATTACCATAAGCTTTGTTGAGTGGGGTATCGTATTCATCTATGAGAATATAGACTTTTTGACCATGGTGTTGGTAGAGACATTTACTAAGCAACTCTAAAGAGGCTTCCAACTCTTGCTGATTGGCTTGTTTATCTAGAATGGTATGCAATTGCCTTAACGTTATTGCATTAATTTTATCGCTTTTCAATAAGTAGGCATATGAACTATACATCTTTACGATCAATCCATACACCGAATTATAGGCCCCTTGAAAATCATCTGCGTTCACATCCTTAAAGCTTACCATAATGACAGGGTACTTACCTTGATGTTGCTCAAGGTATTTACCACCATCTAGCTTACCGATCGCTAAATCATCAAATAAACCAGCTGTATTTACCCCACTAACCTCTGAGGCAAAAAAATGCTGCAACATAGACATATTCAGTGTCTTTCCCCAGCGACGAGGGCGAGCAATTAAAGTAACTTCTTCGCCTTTACGCAGTAAATCAGCAATCATTTCTGTCTTATCACAAAAAAGGTAATCATTAGATATCAACTTATGGAAGTTACTAACCCCAATCGGTATTTTTTTCATCATGCTATCAGAACATTTAAAACCATACACTCTATAATTATATAAAGTTACCATAAGTAGCACCTTAATATATATTGATTATCCTATTACTTGACCCTACGCATCTTTCGAAGATAATTTGTTAATCCCACATGATTGTTATACCCTAATATAGTTGCCATCTTTCTAATCGAAACACCCAACCCAGTCAATTCGTTGATTCGTTCAATATCCTGATCAAACTTACTTTTTTGAATGGCCCCCTTGGCTTACCTAACTTTATCCCTTGTATTTTCTTAGCATATAAGGCTTCTTTGGTTCTTAAACTTACTAAATCACGTTCCAACTCTGCCAGTAAGGAAAATATAGTCACAATAATTTTAGAGCTAAGATTGTCTTTGTTCAAATCGAGTCTTTGCTTAATGGCCATGATTCTGATCTTGCTTTTAATCATTTCATTGATGAGATGAAGTACTTCCGAAGTGCTTCTGCCTAACCGACTGATTTCAGTAATAATGATGGTATCGCCATCTGAGAGTTTACTGAGCAACTCATCGATTCTTCTTTTGAGCCGATCCTTTTGAGAAGAGATTTGGGTTTCTATGATATCATCAATGGTTAGCTCTTTTTTTCTAGCATATTCATAAAGCTCTAGTTTCTGGTTGTTTACATCTTGTTTATTGGTCGAAACACGAATATAAGCTATGGTTTTCATGGGGTAAAAATACAGTGTAAACAATTAATGTCAATATATACTGGCCTGAAAAAATAGGACAAAAAGTTTTTACTTTATTTTCCGTATGGTTTAGTTTTAAATTGATAAAATCAATTAATCAGATGGGAAGGAAAAAGATTAGTCATTTTAGTTCGGAAGAAAAGACTAAAATAGTATTAGCTTTACTAAAAGAAAAGAAGATTTAACGTTAGCCCAGCTATCGTCCAAATATGGCGTTACTAGTAAAACCCTTCAAAATTGGAAACGTCAGTTTTTAGAGAATGCCTCCATAGCCTTTGATCTATCAAAGGTTGTTAGCGTTTATAAAGATGAAATTAGCGCACTTAAGCATCAAAACGATGCACTTGCCAAGGCCTTAGGGAAGGCTACCGTTGAGCGAGATTGGGCACTGGGAAAGCTAAAGAGCTTGGATTTATTAAGTAAAAAAAGTCTTGTCAGATCCAAGCTTTCCCACTTATCCAAGGCAAGACAATGTGCGTTATTATCGATAAACCGCTCTTTGATATATTACAAATCTAAGGAATTAAACGACTGTAATTCAGCTGTTTTAAAGAAAATAGGTTTGATTTACAGGGAACATCCAGCATATGGTTATCGTTATATATACAATCAACTACAAGAAGATGGGTTTAATGTAGGTAGAGATTGTATGCTTAAGTATATGGGTGTACTGGGTATATCGGCTATTTATCCACGTAAGAAGCCCTCTATTTCTTGTAAAGATGCACAGCATAAGGTATATAGTTACTTGCTGGATAAATATTGGATCAATTTTGGTAAAACAAAACGTGTGCATGTACCTAAATCGAATCAAGTTTGGAGTGGGGATATTACTTACCTGAGTTCGGGATTATCTTAGTGAAGGAATGTATTAAAAAGCCCCTTTGTGTTTTAAATTTGGAAATAAAATTGTGAACCAAATTAACATTACCAAAGGCGCCAATTATGAATGTAGCAAAATTAGTTGAAACATATTACGTTGTAGATGAATTTCTCAAAAAATTTATGCTTTATATTGAAAAACACTTGTTAACTAAATCGAAAAAAAAACCAACTAGATCTTGTTCACTGAATTTGAGTGAAATAATGACCATTATTATCGCGTTTCATATTTTCGGATTCAGAAATTTTAAGTCCTATTATATTCATTTACAGCAATTTCATACTCGTGAATTTGGGAGCTTGGTAAGCTATAATAGGTTTATAGAACTCATGCAGAGAGCGTTGGTTTTTTACACAAAGTCTACCTAAAACGCAATCAGGTTGCTACTTTATGGATGCAACGGCTATCAAAGTTTGTAACATTAAAAGAACCTACGCACACAATGTATTTAGATCCATCGTTACTAAAGGTAAAACTAGTACTGGTTGGTTTTACGGATTTAAATTACACCTGATTGTCAATGACCTATGAGAAATTATGAGCTTTCAACTCACTACAGGAAAAGTCAACGATAGATTTCCTGTAGAAAATTTATGTAAAAACTTAATGGGTAAAGTATTCAGTGATAAAGGTTACCTGAGCAAAGAATTGTTTGCAAAGCTTATGGAGAAAGGTATGAAGTTGATTACACAAATCAGAAAAAATATGAAAAATACGCTTATGCCACTCTGGGACAAACTCATGCTTAGAAAACGATCCATAATTGAAACCATTATAGACCAGCTTAAAAATATTAGCCAAATAGAACATTCTAGACATAGAAGCATACCTAATTTTTTGGTCAATTTGATAGCTGGAATCTCAGCTTATGGGTTAAAAGAGAAAAAACCTTCTATAAATAATATATATATGACTGATGTACAATAAAGATAATCCCGAACTCAGGTTAAAAGATCCAAAGGTAGCTGCAGATAAAATCATCATCACAGAAAGTCCTATAGATGCTTTAAGTCATAAACAAATGCATCAGGAACCAAATAGTACAATCTACTTGTCTACTTGTGGAAGCTTATCAGAAGGCATTAAAAAGGAATTAAAAAATCTTTTGGCTAGTGTTAGGGAAAATGGACCATTAATAGTACTGGCTTTTGATAAGGATACAACAGGTCAGCAAATGCAAAAGGAGGTTAGTAACCTAGCTAATGATCAACAAATCAAGGTTCAAGAAGCCATACTTGATCAAGGAAAAGACTGGAATCAAACACTACAAAATCAATTAGATTTCGGTCAACAACACAATCTTAGAAGGTTTCAAAAAGCATTGGCTATGAGTGGGCAAGAATACGAACTCCGAAAGCGCAATAAAAGAGAACCTAATGTCTTGGGAATGGAAATCGCAATTGATGGATTGTAGTTTAGGTTTCATCTTACAGATGAATATGATAAAAATAGCTATTAAAAAGAATACTAATCAGGGAAATGCTTTAATTTTTATTAAAAAAGAATTTATTCTTTTAAAGTTTCGTAGTTTCGATACCAAAAATCAAACTCCTTTTGACACATGTCTAAAAAATATAAATTAGAAGACTTAAAAGAATTTTCTTACAATCCTTTTCTAAATTATAAATCAGATAAAATATTGGATGAACTTTTCATAGATACGCTTTCAAATACTGCTAAGTGTATCATAAAGCATTTAATTTATAAGCAAACGTTTAAAGAAGAAAAGTTCTTATTTAATGTAAAGGAATTTAATAGATTCATGAGATATATCAATATGCCTGATCCTTCTGGTGGGCTAGCGGAATTATGCGCTAAAAATTTACTAGAAAAAACGAAAGAGGTAGACGTATTTTGAGTCAATAAAGATCTGTTTAACACCGGAGTGTTTGAGTCGAAATATATGGTATGTACGGAAGAAGATAGTTTTATTTGAACTAGGACCTATACAAGATCCTGGATCTGAGAACGAGATAGACCAGTAAGAAGAATAATATCCTCCATAGGGTAACCGCGCAAAAGCATAGATTTGGCGATCTCTATATTTCTTTCTTCTTTGCCTTCTAGCTTACCTTCTAGCTTACCTTCTAGCTTACCTTCTAGCTTACCTTCTAGCTTACCTTTTTCTTCCCCTATTTGGATACCCATCATTTTTCCCTTCTCCTCTCCCTCTAGTCTTCCCTCTTCTTTTAATCTTTTAGCTACTGACATGGCGATTTGTTTTAATTTTGGATTAGATTTTTTGATAGTTTCTAGTAAACCTGGATGATCATCTACTTCTAACATATATAAAAAAGCTGCATCAGCATAACTAATATAACCTTTTTCTAAAAAATCCACAATTAAATTTATTCGATCAGCAAACCATTGATTGAATTTTCTATAAATACCCTGCTTGAGGACCATCGCCGCAAAAGCAGCCTTTCTGTAACTAAGCAGCTCATTTTCAGACGTACTGTACAGATCAACTAAATAAAAGCTGTCAAACATATACGATCTAGCTAATTCAGGATCCGAAAACATTGATAATAAACTATTTGAACCTTTATATGCCTTATCTCCATTATAGATGCACACGTTTAAGATAACTGGAAGGGCCACATTTCCGTTCTCTTTTAAATGCTGACGTATTAATCGAACGTTGTACTCTAGAAATTTAAGTGGCATATAAAGATCTTCAGTAGACTGGTGTTCAACAATTGCATACAAGTAACCTGATTGACCATTTATATTGGCTCTGAATACTAAGTCAGATTCTCCTCTTCTACCAACTGGATCAACAAAACTTTTAGTAGTCAAATGTAAATCTTGCTGATCTATTTTACTAAATAGTTCTGGAGGTAGATTAGCAGATAGAAAATCCAGCATAGTTTCTTTATTGCAGAACGTATTTTTAAAAGCCTTGTCATGTGGTTTATCCTCTACAGCTTTTTTATCCTTTTCCTTCGTTTGATTCTTAGTCATCTGATCAATACATTACAATAAATCATTGGCATTAAAAATATAAATTTTCCTATAATAATGTAGCAAAATAAATGAATACGTTTCAGCTAAGAAAGTTGTTGTATATCAGATGCACATAAACCAGTGAAGCGCATAATCTTTTCTATAGGTTGATTATCCTTTAGCATAGCCTTAGCAATTTCCAGTTTTTCTTTTTTCTGTCCTATCTTTTCCCCTTCTTTAAGGATTACCTTATTATTTTCTTGTTGTAGTTCTATTTATGTTATGGAGCCTCGTAATTTGTTTCATCAGTAGTGCTTCTGCTTCAGGTTTAAGTAGATACTTTGTACTAAATTTCAGTTCTTCTATTATATGTTGATCCTTAAGGCTATAATAATGATTGGTTTTACCCCTGTAGCCTCCTAGGATGAGATGGTCTACTACTTGTATAACCTGAGTTCGGGATTATCTTTATTGTACATCAGTCATATATATATTATTTATAGAAGGTTTTTTCTCTTTTAACCCATAAGCTGAGATTCCAGTTATCAAATTGACCAAAAAATTAGGTATGCTTCTATGTCTAGAATGTTCTATTTGGCTAATATTTTTAAGCTGGTCTATAATGGTTTCAATTATGGATCGTTTTCTAAGCATGAGTTTGTCCCAGAGTGGCATAAGCGTATTTTTCATATTTTTTCTGATTTGTGTAATCAACTTCATACCTTTCTCCATAAGCTTTGCAAACAATTCTTTGCTCAGGTAACCTTTATCACTGAATACTTTACCCATTAAGTTTTTACATAAATTTTCTACAGGAAATCTATCGTTGACTTTTCCTGTAGTGAGTTGAAAGCTCATAATTTCTCATAGGTCATTGACAATCAGGTGTAATTTAAATCCGTAAAACCAACCAGTACTAGTTTTACCTTTAGTAGCGATGGATCTAAATACATTGTGTGCGTAGGTTCTTTTAATGTTACAAACTTTGATAGCCGTTGCATCCATAAAGTAGCAACCTGATTGCGTTTTAGGTAGACTTTGTGTAAAAAACCAACGCTCTCTGCATGAGTTCTATAAACCTATTATAGCTTACCAAGCTCCCAAATTCACGAGTATGAAATTGCTGTAAATGAATATAATAGGACTTAAAATTTCTGAATCCGAAAATATGAAACGCGATAATAATGGTCATTATTTCACTCAAATTCAGTGAACAAGATCTAGTTGGTTTTTTTTTCGATTTAGTTAACAAGTGTTTTTCAATATAAAGCATAAATTTTTTGAGAAATTCATCTACAACGTAATATGTTTCAACTAATTTTGCTACATTCATAATTGGCGCCTTTGGTAATGTTAATTTGGTTCACAATTTTATTTCCAAATTTAAAACACAAAGGGGCTTTTTAATACATTCCTTCACTAAGATAATCCCGAACTCAGGTTATGAGAAAATTAAAAGAGCGTCTAGAGCAAGCAAATTCTATTAAAAATCAAAGTAAATCATTATTTAAAGATCTTGCTGACGCTAAATATGGTAAAGTAGTGTTAGGTATATCGGAAAAAATAAGTGGTATTAGTTTAAACCCTAGTGATTATATACCTAGTTTGGAGTGTACTAGAGGGCTTAAAAGAGATTGTTCTTTTTCCTATTATAGAGAAAAATCCCTATTAGGTAGGATAGATGCTTTTACCAGTAGAGGTAGTAATTTCCTGAGTACAAAACCTCCAAAAAGTTTAAACAGTCTTTGCTTAGATATTCAAAGAGCGTTGAGGCGATCAGATCAAATTAAAATAGCTGCTAAAGAGGCTAATAATAGACTGATTCCAGTTTATAAAGAACAGATTAAAAATTTAGAGATTCAAAATAAAAAGATAGATAAGACGCTATCTAATCCTAACTTTTACAAAAATGATCCGGTGAAGTATTTTCAATTAGAAAGTATTAAAAATAAAAATATCTTAGATATGGGAGAACTGGTAGAAAGGATCAATAGGCTTCAAGTGGCATCTGAAAAAGTCTCTAAGAAAGATCAAGAATCCATTGCAGAGCTATACAGTGAAAAGCTAAACAATGAGCTGATACAGCATATCGTAAAAAGCAAAATAAAAAGAAATAGTAAATGCTAAAAATAGTTATTATATTGAATATAAGGTTCAAAAAATGTTTTCAATTAAGTTAAGGTAGATAAATAGAGATTTCTATTTTTTGAGTAGGTAGTAGGTAGAAATCCTAGTAGTTTATTTGCTTTTTAAGAAATATATTTTGAATATTGCATGATCTTGTTTTTGAGTAAACAGATCTTAAAATTTTATCGAAAATTTATTCATCATGAAAAAGTATTTAGTTTTGTTGCCGCTTGTGGCAGCTTGTAATGGGTTAATGTAAATGAACGTGGAAGCACTGAAATTCTAGTCGATGGATATAATGAAGTAAAGCTCCTCTTTGCTTTACATATATCAACAATTATGAAGCATACAGGATTTTCTAAAATGTTATTGCAATATGGCGCTGATGTCAATGTATTAGATGGCTTTGGAAACACTCCTTTATATTACGCATCAAAAAATCGCGATTTAAACTTATCTAAACTATTATCAGATCGTGGCGCTGATCCAAATATTGAAAATATTGTGGGCTATAATCCTGTAGATATGGCAATAGAGTTCGCAATGCAATCTGGTAATTCAGCATTATTAGAGTCTTTCTTGCAAAAAACAGATGGTGTATTGGTTGATACAACTATTTTACACAGATTGGCAAGTTTACACAAATTGCCAAAAGAAGAATATTTGAAGGTTCAACATATAATCGAATTGTCAATATCTAAGTATAATGCAAAGGTATGTGCAGTAAATAGTCTTCGGATGAATCCTGTACATATAGCATCGATCCGTAATAATGGAGAAATAATAAGGATGTTAGTAAATCTTTATTCAGTAAATGTAAATCAACCAGATAATAAGGGGGAGACTGCCCTACATAAGGCATCAAAACTTGGTAACATAGAATCAGCTAAGGCGTTATTAGACTGTGGTGCTAATATAAATGAAGAAAATAATGATGGAGAGACTCCTTTAGATAAGGCTAATAGCGCCCGAGACAAATGGAAACTAAAGCTGGAAGAAACTAGTGATGTAGAATTGTATGGAATAGATTTTAATAATATATCTGATACAATTAATTTATTAAAGGAGCATGGTGCTAAACCAGGAAAGAGTTTAACTAAAAAATAAGGCTCTTGACTAGCAAAACAATATATATGCATATATATATTGTTTTGCTATAAAATTCTGTAGATTAAGCAAGTATAAAATAAGAAAAATACTAGATGTTTTTTTGGGTCTAGGGTATTAGTCAAAATCACGCGTAAATACACGCTAAGCGCGGTTCTGTCGATCTAACTGTGTAAATTATTTTTTTGGTTTTTCAAATTCTATTTTCAAATTTAATTAAAAAATGTGCGATAGCCTCGCTCCAATTATGAATAGGAATGGTCCACTTTCTGGTCATGTAATTAATAGTTAGATACAAGGTTTTAAAAACAGCTATATCATTAGGAAACACTCTTTTATTTTTGGTAACTCTACGAAATTGGCTATTGACAGCTTCCACAGCATTTGTTGTGTAGATGACTCTACGTATAGCGTTAGGGTATTGTAAAAACACCATCAGATTATTCCAATTAGCATACCAAGACTTGGCTATTTGTGGATACTGTTTATCCCATTTGCTGGCAAAAGTTTCTAATGCCATCAGTGCTTCTTCTTCAGTCACTGATGTATAAATTGGCTTTAAATCAGCACATAATTCTTTTCTATCTTTATAGGAGACATACTGCAAGCTATTCCTAATTTGTAGAGTAAGGCAGAGGCGCCTAGTTGCCGGTTTCCTCCACCTCCTCATCAAACCGTACGTGAAGTTTTCCTTCATACGGCTTTCCGATGATCAACGCGAATGTCAACATACACGCAGCATGCGAAGCCTTATCAACTATAACAAAGATGTCCACTGACTTTGTAGAGTCCTTGAGTATGTAGCTCTTTTGTTGACAGCCATTGATACTTTCTTTTCTTTGCCATATGTTTGACTCGGTTCCAGAGATTTAGTTTTCTAACAACATATTGGTCTATCTTTCTAAATTGTATTGCGCTATTAAGCCAATTATAATAATTAGCCCATCCTCGCAATATTGGATTTAGATAGTTGATTTTATGGGCCAGTGATGGTTGATAGTCTCTACCAATTTCTTTTCTGATCTTATTTCTTAATTCTGTCATAGATTTTCTTGTAGGAAAACCGTAACAGAATTTCTTATCCTTAGACTTTCTGCTCTTATTCAATACCATCCTTACACCTAAAAAATCAAACCCTCTTTCAGCCTCAGTAATTTCTGTCTTTTCTTCTGAAAGGGTTAATCGTAGTTTACTGAGCATCTGCTTTAATGATTCCATATACGGCAGTGGGTCTTTATTTCTGATCAGAATTACACAATCGTCACAGTATCTAACCATCTGGGTGTCCCATTCATTATGTTGCTGACGCCAGTATTTATCTAGGCTATGTAAGTATATATTTGCAAGTAAGGGTGATATAACTGATCCTTGTGGGGTACCTTTATCAGATAAAGAAGTTTTATCTTGTTGGAATACAGAATGAATTAGCCATCCTTTAATGATTCTTATAATCCACCTATCTCTAATTCTACGGTTTATTAACTTCAATAGAAGTTCGTGATTAATGGTGTCAAAATAAGAAGATATATCAGCATCTATTACTGTCCTATATCCATAGGTAACCCATTTCCTTACTGCCTTTATGGCATCTTGGCAATTGCGTTTTGGCCTAAATCCATAAGATCCTTCTAGAAAATTAGCTTCGAATATTGGTTCTATTATCAACTTAACCGCTCCTTGTATTACTCTATCCTTTACGATGGGTATTCCAAGAGGTCTAAGCTTACCATTACTTTTTCGGATATATACGCGTTTCACTGAGCTGGGTTTATATTGTTTACTAAGAAGTTCTTGTTGAATCTCTTGTAAGAATTTTATCACACCGTACTCCTTGATTGCAAGTATGGTCCTTCCATCTAAGCCAGGGGCACCTTTGTTCTTTTGTACCCGAAGCCATGAAACCCATAATACTTCTAATTGACAGACTTTATCATATAGAATACCAAATGTTCTCTTTTGATCCTTCTTGGCTGCTTGATGCAACTTATTTTGTAGTACCCGAACTTTTTCTAGGGCGCTTTGAGCAAAGGTTTTACCCTCTGCAGTCACCAATTCCTCCATACTTAATAAGTTTTGATCAAAGTAGGAGCCCTTCCTTCCTGTAAGGTTATGTTGTCCTTACTATCATCAGTACTATGACCCCCTCCGACTTCCTTAGATACTGTACTTAGAATTTCAGTTTTTTTTTAACCTTATAACCAGTACATTACAATTATTACTAACCGTGCGTATCTAAGGATCTCCCAAGTTACTGTACAAACATTCTCAATATGTCGCCGTTTAGACGCCGAGAAGTAGATTAGTGGTATCACCTTTATTTCCACTAAACTTGCTGCCTTTACCCGTACATCAGAGGCGATCAGCACTTCTTTCTTCTAGCTCTCCCACTGATATCTGCTAGACATGTAATTACGACGCTACTAATTACGTTCATTTTCATTACGACCTATTGATTTGCCCGCTGGCCCAAAGTGGGTATTGGCCATGCATTGTCAGACATGCTTCATACTAGCCGCTTACGCTGCTAGCATCTGTCTCAGGCTATCCAACTTAAAGGTTTTATTGGTAGGAGCTCCTTTCATCTCCTTTGTTTGTACCATACTTGGCACGCGATGTATTACACACATTTGCACTTGTGCATTAGGGAAAGCGCTATTTATAGCTGCAGGAAAGTTTTTTAGACCATCAACACAAGCGATAAGGATATCTTCTACACCTCGTTCCTTAAGCTCATTAAGTACACCTAACCAGAAGTTAGATCCCTCACTTTCAGATAAATAGAAGCCTAATACTTCTTTTTTTCCCTTCTGATCTATGCCTAATAAGGTATACATACATTTACTTACACATCTGCCATCTTCTTTTACTTTAAAAAACATACCATCCATAAAAACGATAGGGTAAACCGATTGAAGCGGATGGTTCCGCCATTCATTTATTACCGGTAACAGGGTATCAGTAATACTCGATATTTCAGCAGCTGATATTTTATGATCATAAATTTCTTCAACATGCGCAGCTATGCATTTATAGCTCATGCCACTAGAAAACATACTTAAAATCTTGGTTTCTAGCTCAGGATGTAGACTTGTTTGGCGCTTTTTAACTATCTGTGGATCGAAACTACCTACTCTATCTCTAGGAGTTAGTAGATCAAAGGAACCAGAACTTGTGCGCAAAGTTTTACAGCTTTTGCCATTCCTTCGGTTATGTACTGCTGAAGCATTAGATAAGTGGTGCGCCATTTCACCTTCTAAACTGGCCTCTAGAAGTTTCTTGATCAGAGGGGTTAAAGCTCCATCTTTACCTGTCAAAGGTTTACCTAAACGGATAGAGGACAAAATATTTGCCTCCAGAAATTTGTAATCTACTAAACCAACGTAGTCATTCTGCATATGTTCTTCCATGTCTAAAACCTTAAATGTTTAATTATTTAAATTATAACTTTTTGCAGACTTGACACAGTTAATCGAACACTTCCTCAGCATCTTTGGAAATCGTAATATCGTCTAAATGATTAGCGCCTGAAAAAACGTCTGATAACCTGAATTTGCTTACGCCAGTGATAAAAGTAAACTTAAGGTGTTTATTGATTGATTTTAAAGTCATAAAGAAATCTTTCATAACCTTGATATTGGCTTTTTCTAGGTCTGATCCTTTAGTTAGATTGATAATAGGAATTAAGATATCACTGCAAGGAATTAAGATATCTTAAAGCCCTTTATTTTTTAATTCTGTTTTGCAACTATTATTATTCTTTCAGTTGTATAGATAAACTATGTCAAAACGAGGGGTAATAATCATGTATTACAACTCCTATAGCACTCCAATAAAATTTGCGCCTAACTGTAGACAGTCAATAGCATCAGTCCGATAGATAGTTGTGTGCTCTATTTTTTTTCTTTATATATAAAAAATTAAGAAGATTACTAAAAGGGCAGATAAGCATCCTGTAACCAGTTATTACGCTTTGGCTTATAGCTAAAGCGGTATGACAAATAGGATGGTTTTACTTATTGTCCATTGAAAGTGAGCTACTCAAATTGAGTCGATATAACCAAGTGATTCATTTTATCAACCATTTTACCCAATGTATCATTATTTAATTCTGTTAAAAAATAAATTTTGTAACAAAACTTTATGCTCTTTTTTTACTGTTTATCTTTGGTATACTTTATATATGGATGTGGTCAAATAAATAGGTTTAATTATAATCCAGATAGTGATATGGGCAGTAATTGGTCCCATGATACTATGCTAGAAATCCCTTTAGCGCAATCAAATAACTTAATTGCTTATGCAGCTAATCAAGGTAGTTGGGAATTGATTCAAGCAATCTTAGATAGTGAGGTGTATCTTGATGAATTATATGCTATTATACACCCTGAATCATGTTGTTATTGCCATGATCATATCATTCCATGCTTATTGATCAAGTATAGCCCACCAGATCAAATAGGGAATAATCTAGTCCATAATGGAATTAAAAATAATGGTATTTTGTTTATTAAGGAGTTTTTTGAGCCTGATACCAGAAAGCCTCTAGTCCATCTTTGTAAGGAGCTGTATATATATCTAACGCAAAAAAATTATTCAGGATCGCTTCCATTAGATTTTGTGTCCCAAAATAATATTTTAGGTATATTTAGAATAATTTTCGAGAGATTCTATTCTTTACAAATCAGTGGTTTTGATCCAAAAGCATATCTAGATAAGATTTTTACGGTTACTAATAATCATGGATTGAATGTGATTGATATGGCAACCGCGTATGGCCATTCAGATTTGCTAAAAGAGGTATTCGAGGAGTCAATTAATTATAACTATAATATAGAAAAATATATACTATATAATTCTATTAAGGTTGGAGAAGCAGAGATTAATAAAAATAGTGGCAATACTGAAAAGATTAAAGATTCGGTTCAATTAATAAAAGGTTACATCAAAGACTATATCGACAACCCAAATAGCTTATCAATAGAAAGTTCACAACAATTAAACCTAGATGAGTTTATACCTATTGCCGGCCAGTATAATGTAAGTGATAAAAGATGCGCTGATAACGAACAAAAACAAGATTATTCAACAAAACGTAAAAGAACACAACAAATATACATATGTAAATGGGGTACTTGTAAGGAAACGTTTAATAAAAAAGCGCTTTTTTGCAATCATGTAAAGAAGAAACACCGAATAGAACATTATGAGCAGACATGTAAGTGGGATGGGTGTGGGAAACAATTCACTGCTATATATACGTTAGCAAACCATCTAAACACGCACACAGGAAAAAAACCATACAAATGTGAGGTCTGTCAGAAAAAGTTCAGTCAAAACTATGGATTACAATGCCATCTAAGAACCCAGCACAAACTGTCAAATCAGCCATCTAAGCTAACAATTAACGAACAAAAACAAGATTATTCAACAAAACGTAAAAGAACAGAACAAATATATATATGTAAATGGGGTACTTGTAAGGAAACGTTCAATAACCAAGCGCTTTTTTACAATCATGTAGATGAGCAACACGAGGGACAATATAGTAAGAAGATATGTAGGTGGGATAGGTGTGGGAAACAATTTCGTACTAAATATACGTTACAATACCATGTAAACAAGCACATAGGAAAAAACCCATACAAATGTGAGGTATGTAAAAAAGAGTTCAGTCAAAATTGTGAATTACAATGGCATCTAAAGACGCACACAGGAGAAGAACCAAAGTGTATGGTCTATGGTGCAACGTATAGTAACAAAAATAGTTTACAATCCCATATGGGAGGAAAGTATCCAGAAGAAAACCCATACAAATGTGAAGTCTGTAATAAAGTGTTCAGGTATAAGAATTACTTAAAAAGCCATAGTAGAACACACACAGGAAAAACCCATACAAATGTGAGATCTGTGAGAGCACGTTTGGTTACAAAAACAGCTTAGAAAACCATAAAAAGATCCATCACAAACCGCCAAATCAGAAAGGTTCAATAAACGTATGTGTTCAGAGCGATGGTTTTTTGTCCACTTTTTTATCAAGAAAAAAGTGGACAAAAGTTCATTAAAATATATTCCTTAAGTTGACGCCATTTATCAAACATTCACGACGGTATGGAATACCAAAGATACTGCAACCTTATTCTAGCTCTTTAATAAGATAAGCTTATAACACATACGTAAGACAGATAGATAAAATTAAGCAAAAGTTGTCCGGATAAATTAACCCACTATAGTTGGCGGCATGGTTCGAATAGACCCCTACACCCTTTCAATAGAGGCACCTAAGGCATTGAGGCGTTGGTCAATGGATTCATATCCTCGATCGATTTGACGAATGTTTTCAATCGTACTGGTACCTTCTGCCGCTAGTGCGGCAATTAATAAAGCGATACCTGCTCGAATATCGCTTGAACTCATATGGATGCCATGCAACTTATGGCTATTGCCTAGGCCTACTATATGTACCCTATGTGGATCACATAATACCAGTCTTGCACCCATTTCAATCAAATGGTCTACAAAAAAAAGCCTGCTTTCAAACATTTTCTGATGGATTAAAATATGGCCTTGTGCGTGTACAGCAGCTACAACTGCGATACTTAGTAAATCAGCAGGTATGCCTGGCCAAACTGCATCGTAAATCGTTACAAGATTCCCATCCATTTCCGGTTGAATATGGTAAGCAGACTGGGCTGGAATATGTAAGGTATCTTTTTGTTTTTCTAGAAGAATACCTAGTTTTTCAAAGCAATACCAAACGGGTGCAAAAAGTTTAATAGGTACATCTGTGATGGTTAGTGCGGATTGAGTTGCTGCGGCCAATCCAATAAAACTACCAATTTCCAACATGTCTGGTAAGATGGTGTGGGTAGTACCCTGTAGTGTGTGTACACCCTCTATGGTTAATAGATTGGAGCCAATACCTGTGATGCGCGCGCCCATAGCTACTAGCATACGGCAAAGCTGTTGTACATGTGGCTCAGAAGCTGCTGGGTAAATAATGGTTTTGCCTTTGGCCATGCTGGCAGCCATAATCAGATTAGCTGTACCCGTGACAGATGCTTCTGGCATTAGTACATCGGCTCCTTGCAGTGCATGGCACTGGGCAATCCAATTGGGCTTAGCAGCATGGAAAGCAATACCTAGCTGCATGAGTCCTTCGAAATGCGCATGCAGCCCCCTGCGCCCAATCCGATCTCCTCCAGGTTGGGCTATAACTACTTCCCTGAAACGAATTAAAAGAGGGGCCAGTAACATAATAGAACCCCTTACTTTAGTGTACTCCTCTCGAAAGGCCGCTGTAAGCATGGCGTCTTTGGTAAGGCTCGCAGCACAAAACTGATAGGTTCCATGCCCCAAGGGGGTAATTTGAACGCCTAAAAGCGCTAGCAGCTTCATGACACTTTGGACATCTGTAATATTGGGCAAATTGTGCAGCGTTACGATGTCATCGGTTAATAGGGTGGCACAGATCACCTGTAGGGCCTCATTTTTTGAACCTTGTGGTTTGATGGTGCCAGACAACCGATGCCCTCCATGGACAATAAATTTATGCATGGTGCAATGGAGCTTGTTGAGATAAGTCGGATTACTTTTTAGCCGTATTGGTTTTTAGGTATGGTCTATTTCTAGGCTTTTGCCCATTTGCACCTTCATCTGGTAAGGTGCGTAGGATGCCTACATCCAGCGTTGTACCCTCTGGTAGCATGCGTTTGATGTCTTGGATGATTCTTTCATTGTTGATGTAATCGTTGTTCCATGTATTGCTAAAACGACGCATGAGCTTGCCCACTGCCATCAACATCTGTTCTTGTTCTTTAAGTGTCGGTAGGGTAGTGATTTTTTTTAGGAGTGCTTCTATATGTCGTCCATAATACTTGTATCTAATCAGCTGCATAGAGGGCATATGTGCATAATGCTGCTCGCCGCTTACTCTTTTTATAGGTTTAGGCGTAGGACTATCAATATCTAATTTGTAATCCGATAGTATAAAAAGATCGTCCCATCGTTTTTGTGGCGATTCTGCATGAGGGTTGACCACTTCCATCAGTTTGACAATACCATGGGCTTGTTGTGTACGAACTGCTTTGTCCTCAATGGTGGCAAATTGCTCCATAAGCTTTTGTATATTTCTACCATATTCTTTAAGCATTAAAGGGGATCGCGTTGTATTATAGTCGTACATTGTGGGTTATTGGGTTATAATAAATAATATTTCATTAGGCCTTCTATGTTGTAGGCAGTATGTCTAGCTTTGCATAATTTAATAAGAGGGTCTTTTCTCCAAATTTATGAAAAAGAATCACCGCTTTACGCATGCCTGCGGCTTCCACTACCTTCAAGACTTTTCCTGAACCAAAGTGGAGGTGATGTACCATATGTCCAACTTGTAGGGCTGTTGGCCCAATGCTAGACTGGTCGGGTGCAGGTCTCTCTCTTTTGCTCATGGAGCTGCCTAGCTTGTACTTTTGAATGGGCTGAGCGGTAACTGTACATTGCGCAGGTTTAGTGGCCCTTTGCGCTGTTGTATGCCTCCCTATCTCTTTTAAAAAACGACTGGGTTGCACATGGGTTAATTTACCAAATCGGTATCTGCTTAAAGCGTGCGATAGCGTTAACTTGAGTTGTGCACGGGTAACGGCTACGTAAAAAAGGCGTCTTTCTTCTTCTAAGTCTGCTTGGTTGCCCAACATCATAGCAGAGGGGAAAAGTTCTTCTTCCATGCCTACTAGGTATACGTATTTGAATTCTAGCCCTTTAGAAGCGTGAATCGTCATTAGGGTTACTGCGTCTTCATGTACATGATTTTGATCTGCACTCGTCAGCAGTGGAATTTCTTGTAAGAAACTGCCTAGGCTTGGATCATTGTTTTCAGGTTGGTCTACAAACTGTTTGATGCTGTTGAGTAGTTCTTGGATATGCTCATAGCGGGTGCGCCCTTCTACGGTTTTATCTTCATGTAGTTCCTTGAGTAGACCAGATGCTTTGGCTATATAGGCTGCTATCGTATATGCATTTTCGTTGCTCTGTCTTGCGGTATCAATAAGGGTTACAAAACGAGAGACAGCTGTTGCAGCGGCACCACGTAAAAAATCATTTAAGTCATGCAGTACCGTCCAGAGCGGGCGTGCGCTTTCCGCTGCAATAGAAAATATTTTATTAATAGTAGTAGGTCCAATGCCTCGTCTAGGGAAATTAATAACCCTTTTAAAGGCTTCTGTATCATTCTGGTTTATCACAAAACGCAAATAGGCTAAAAGGTCTTTGACTTCTTTGCGTTGGTAAAAAGAGAGCCCACCTATGATCTGGTAAGGAATATTTTGTTTGCGTAATGCCTCCTCAAAGTTTCGAGACTGATTATTGGTACGATATAAAATAACAAAGTCTCGATAACGCAGTTGGCCGCTTAACTTTTCTGTTAGCAGCTGATCTACTACCAGCTGGCTTTCTTCCATATCTGACCTAGCCCTTAGCACCTGAATGGGTGCTCCCATGGGATTGGTTGTCCAAACCTTTTTCTTTAATTGTGCTGCATTGTGGCTAATGATCTGGTTTGCGATATCTACGATATGTCTTGTAGAGCGGTAATTTTGCTCCAGTTTGATCATTTGGTGGTTGGGGTAGTCATGGGAAAAATGTAAAATATTATGAATATCCGCACCCCTAAAGGCGTAAATACTTTGTGCATCATCGCCCACTACACAGATGTTTTGGTGATGCGCTGCCAGTGTTTTGGCAATACGATACTGCACCAAATTGGTATCTTGAAACTCATCAATCAATAGATAACGAAATTGTTGTTGATACTTTGTGGCTAATGTAGGGTGATCATGGAACAACGTATGCGTTTGTACCAGTAAGTCATCAAAATCCATTGCACCGGCTTGTAAGCAGTGGCGTGCATACCTTAAAAATATTTCACTGAACTTAGGCATACGCATATGGGCATCTTCCTTTTGATAGGTTGGGTCCGCAGCGTAAACCTCTGGCTTAATCAACCTGTTTTTAGCATGGGAAATGCGGCCCAATATAACGCCTGGCTTATATAGCTTGTCATCGAGATCCAGTGCCTTAGTGATTTGTTTGATGAGCGATTTGCTGTCGTCTGTGTCATAAATGCTAAAATGAGCCGGATAGCCCAAGCTATTGGCTTCTCGGCGTAATAATTTCATAAAAACACTATGGAAAGTACCCAGCCATATTGCTTGTGCTCCATTGCCCACTACGTCAGTGATCCGTTGACGCATTTCAGCAGCCGCTTTATTCGTAAACGTTAACGCAAGGATCTGATGCGGTGCTGCTTTTTGTTCTTTGAGGAGATGGGCTATTCTGGCGGTTAATACCTTGGTTTTCCCTGAGCCAGCACCTGCTACCACAATTGATGGGCCATCGGTATGGAGGACGGCTTGCTTTTGCATTTCATTCAGTCCAGAAAGATAGTCTGGTTGTATAGCTGGTTCCATTGTGATGACGCTTTTACTTTTCATATTTAATGCACGCTACGCAAGCATATGTGTATACCAGCGATTATACCTTGTGACTGGCTAAATAATATGAGCAGGGGAATAATTTAATAAATAGTTAGCTAAAGGGCAAACAAGGATGCACGGGTAGCCTGCTTGTGTGCTACATTTTTATAAAATAGATCAAAAATAGATCAAAAGAACTATATTTGTCAGACTCAAGCAACACTAAAGATTTTTATTCTATCAATTATCTTTACAGGATTTTATCAGCATGCATCATACCGTAGGTCTTCGTAGGGACCTGATTGCCATTTGTCGATCCGGTTGGATTTTTTATCTTGTGCTAGGTATAGCTTGTGAAGGTGGCCGTTGTACGGATTACCACCATGAAAGTAAACAACCATCTGCATCAGATCTGCAAATGGCATCAAGTCCACAAGTGTTATGCAAGCAACCTCATACGCCTCCACAATGCCATAAGCGGAAAAGTATAGACATAGAAAACCTAAATGATGCAGATGATTTAGCGCCTCCTATAAAAAAAATAAAACGCATAGCTAAAGTAGAAGAAGGGAAGCAAGTGATTGTATGCCTGCATGGTCTGACTAGAGTCTCCTCTGACTTTGATACGATGAAAGCAACTTTGCAACAAAAATTCCCCCATGTGCCTATCCTTGCATTAGAACATCTGAACAAAGATTTTACCCATTCAGATAAATCTTCTAATCTCACTGTGAAATATTCCATCAAGGCGCAAGCTAGCGTAGCTTATGAAGAGATTAAAACAAAGGTTCCTCGTGGTAGTCAGATTGTACTCGTAACCCATAGCCAAGGGGGGGTGCGGGGTTTTACCCTGCTTAAAGAATATATGAACCGTTTGAAGAATGAATGTGGAATTGTTGTTCGTCAATTGATCACTATAGCTACACCTTGGAAAGGTGCTCCAGTATTTGGTCATATTAAAGATGTGAAGCACTTTAATCAAACGTTTGATCAGATTGTACCAATTTTAGAGCGCATAAAGCAAGGTTATAGTGAGTTTGTAAGGGGATATTTTTTTAAAAAAGCACCGGGAATTGCAAAAAATCACCCTGCGGTATACCAATTCCTAGCCCCATGGGCTAGGAAGTTTAAAAGTGTAGAAGGTATGACAGATTTAGACCCAGCAAGTGATTTTATGCGTTGTTACGTTGCCTTAGGTCTTAAGGATATTGATGTGCCTATTACTGCTATTGCTACTGTTTTAACTGATTTCTCGCAGCTGTTTGATTCATTTGAATCCCCTGTTAGAGCGCAAGAATTGGCTGAACTCAATGCTACTTATGCAGCGTTGATTGGAGGGGATCCAAAGTGTGAGCATGATATGTTGCTGCCTGTTGCTACACAGCATGCAGAAGGGTTGGTGACGAAAAATTTTAAACGCATCAAGGTATATGGTGCCTGTCATGGTAATAAAGTAGGTATTACGGTAAAGCGTGGGCTTTCTGCACTAAATAATAAACAGGTGATCCAAAAGGTAGTGGAAGTTATAGAAGAGACTTTTTATGAGGAGAAAGAAGAAGATATAGCACAAGCACCGTGTGGGGTGGCTACTGGTTAGCTGTGCACAAATATTAAAACATAGAATGGTGGAAAGTGTAAAAAGTAAAGACGTTATGGTGCAGTTTGTAGTGCACCATCCCATCTTGCGTCAAATAGGGGAGATGGCTGATGCGCTGCAACTAGAAACCTATGTAGTAGGGGGATTTGTGCGGGACTTGTTTTTAGGACGTGCTTCTAAAGATATTGATATCGTTTGCGTAGGGGATGGTATGGTACTGGCAGAGGCGGTCGCAACCTACAGAGGTGTGCCTGTTCGTCTATTTAAAAGTTTTGGTACGGCCATGTTGCAGTGGGATGGGTGGGTCATAGAGTTTGTAGGCGCTAGAAAGGAATCTTACCTGTTGACTTCCCGCAATCCCAGTGTCTCAACTGGTACACTGTCTGATGACCAAATGCGCCGGGATTTTACCATTAATGCCATGGCCATCTCCTTAAACAAAGCAACCTATGGGCAATGCATAGATCCATTTCATGGACAGCAAGACTTGATAGATGGGTGGCTAAGAACGCCTTGTGATCCTGTGCAAACCTTTTCAGATGACCCATTGCGCATCATGCGTGCCATACGGTTGGCTGCTCAGTTGAATTTTAGGATCACACCAGAAACGTTGGTGGCTATGACCGCTGTTCGGGATCGTTTGGCTATTGTGGCGCAAGAACGCATTACGGAAGAGCTACATAAAATGATGGCCACGGATAGACCTGCTTATGGGTTTAAACTTTTATTCGATACCAATCTATTATCGATTGTACTACCTGAATTGCAAAAGCTTTCAGGGAAAGAACAAATTGGATACCATTCTCATAAGGATAACTTGCTCCATACACTGGAGGTATTGGACAATCTGGTGCAGCATTCTGCTAAACTATGGCTTCGTTGGGCGGCTGTCTTTCATGATATTGCCAAGCCATTAACTAAACAATTTGATCCTGTGCATGGTTTTTCTTTTCATGGTCATGAAGAATTAGGGGCTAGAATGTTGCCTAAACTATTTAAAAGGCTACGTTTTCCTACTAGTAAGGAAGCCTTAGGATATGTACAAAAATTGGTCAGGTTGCATCTGCGTCCTATAGCCTTGGCTAAAGAGGTCACGGATACTGCGATACGGCGCCTTGTATATGAGGCAGGAGATGATTTAGAGGATTTATTTTTATTATGTAAAGCGGATATTACCTCTAAAAATGAAGTCAAAGTCCAGCAATATTTAGCTAACCTGGACAGGGTGCAAAAAAGGGTGGTAGAGGTAGAAGCCCGTGATCAAATTAGAAATTTTCAACCAGTTATTACGGGTGCGGTTATTATGGAAACCTTTGCACTCAAGCCATCCGCTCAGGTAGGCCGCATTAAGGAGGCCATTAAAGAGGCTATATTGGAAGGTAAGATTAAGAATGAATACCAAGAGGCGTTTGATTATATGTTAATGATTGGGAAATGTTTCTTATGACGTAAATTGTGCAATGGCGTCTATCCTTACGTTGACGCCATTGCTTGTTGGGTACCTAATCCATTTTTAAATGGTTTGCTGCATATCATCTGCTATTTGTTCATACATATTATCCTTATTATCATCTTTTTTTGGGTTATCTTGCTTTGATGAGCCTGTAAAAAAATCTATAATCCGGGTTAGAACCCCTTTCTTTTTTTTCCCTTCAGTAGGCTGTCTATGCTGGTTTGTATGTTGATCCTTATCATCCCCATGACTTGTAGTGCTATCTTGTTGGATAATAGTTGGCGTTGCTTGAGCATCTTGACTATTATCTGATTCCATAGCAGCATCTGTAGATTGCGTTTGACCTGTAGGTTTAATTTTAGATAGTGCACCATCTTTTATTCCCTGCTTATTTTTAGTCGGATCCTTTTTACTTAACTCCTTTTTAGGCTTAGTCCCTGCAGCAGATGATGGCTTACAGGCAGTTTTTTGATTATGTTTAACGATTTGTCGACTGTGCGCCTTCTCTCGGCTTTTTAAGCAATTTAGGTCACTACATCCTTGTGCTGTTAACAAAGGTATAAGTAATAAAAACATTAATTTTTTTGTATATATGTACATAATTACATAAGTTTAGGTCGGTTAAATTAACATAATGCATTATGCATTCAGCAATTCATTTCTTTGCTTCCATTGGATAGTGCATGCCTACCTGGCTATGCTAAAAAAGTAGCAATGGCCAGTTCTATATGCAATCTACCCAGCTTATATGGAAATGGATGATGTAGCTACTAGAATGGCCTCAAAGTAGCTAATGGGAGCTGCTTACCCCATTGTTTTTATTTTGTAAGGTAACATAGGCTTTTTGTTTTTTGTTTTGTAAATGGTTACTTCCTGCACGTACCATAAAGGTTGTCTACACTAAATGAACGGCTGGAGACCCCTTTGAGGCTAGCCATGCGGTTGCTTACGCTTTTACTAACCTGGACGGGCATACTCCACGTCTAATGGTAATAAAAAAAAGATATTGTTGCAATGTTTTTGAATCGTATTATATCGATTGGTTGTGGTTAAAAGCTGCATCTATGTGCAATAGGTTGTAGGGTAAACCAAGGCTTTGTTTCGTCCAGTAAAGATTAGGCGTAAAATACCACCTTATCAAAATGGTTCACTCTGTTGTTTTAGTGACTGGTGCAGAAGGTCAGTTAGGCGCTGCGTTACGAGATACTTTTAAAGCCCATGCCTTTCTTCTACCACGTTTTTGCAGCAAAGCCATGCTGGATATTACAGATGCAGCTCAAATAGAGTCTTGTATCAAAGCAGATAGGGTCCAATACATTATAAATTGTGCTGCTTATACGCATGTGGCATTAGCAGAGCAAGTAGCCGCAAACTGTTTTAAAGTAAATAGCATAGGTGCGGGCTACCTGGCTACATTAGCTGCAAAATATCGTATTGTGCTCTTGCATATTTCAACAGATTATGTCTTTGGCGCTACCATAGGGCGTCCATTAAAGCCAAATGATCCTACCGATCCATGGAATCAATATGGTCGATCCAAACTGGCTGGAGAACAACTGATCGCCGCACGTGCTTCCCATTTTTATATCATTCGAACGGCATGGTTGTATGGCGAAAAGGGGAACAATTTTTTTACAAAAATGGTTGCATTGGCTCAAAAAGAACGTACTATTCACGTGGTTGATGACCAAATAGGCACACCTACTTATGTCTATGACCTGGCTACTGCCATTTGGGGAATTATTGAAAATATGGCAAACAATAGACACTATCCATCGGGTATCTATCATTATACCAATGAAGGGGTAGCCAGTTGGTATGATTTTGCCTATGCCATTCTAACTGCTTTGCCCCATCGTTGTGCCGTGGAACCCTGTGCTTCATCTTTAGCGCATCTGACACGGCCTTACTACAGTGTATTAAGCAAGGCTTCTTTTCGGGAGGTGTTTCAAATGAAGATTCCCCACTGGCGCCATAGTCTTTCTATTTGCTTGAAAAGATGGCAGGATGCTTTGCCATAAGCATCACCCAAATGCATCTTTTGAGGGCGTACCTTGATCCATTCGATTTTTGCTTTTGGCTATTATTTATTCTAATTTTAAAAAATATTTCTGGTGCGTACTATATGTATAAGCCACCTGTAAGGTGACCATGATGCGGGGTAATCCACTAAAGGTACGAGACTATTTTAGGTGCCATTCAAATTTCTTATTTTAACTTTATGGCAAATGTTGTGGCCCTTGTAGGCAGGTCTAATGTAGGTAAGTCTACCTTTTTTAATCGATTGATTGAATCAAGAAAAGCCATTATGGATGGTTCTGTCCATACAACTCGTGACCGGCATTATGGATATGCGCAGTGGGGTAATAGATCTTTTACGGTTATTGATACCGGGGGATATATGTGTGGTACGGGTCATACCTTTGAGCATGGGATTCGTGAACAGATTCAACTGGCACTTGATGAGGCCAACTTGGTCCTTTTTATGGTGGACTGTCTAGAGGGTCTAACCGATGTAGATAAAGATTTTGCGCATGTATTGCGCAAAATCAATAAGCCTATTTTTTTAGTAGCCAATAAATCAGAAAGTGTAGTAGCTGCCATGGTGGCACCTAGTTTCTATGCCCTAGGTCTGGGTACGCCATTTCCTATAGCCGCTATAAATGGTTCGGGAACAGGTGATTTGCTCGATGCTTTATTACCTTATCTAAAAGAAACCCCAGCAACTGATCCAGGACCAGGTCAGTTGCCTAGGCTCACCATTTTAGGCCGTCCAAACGTAGGTAAATCTTCTTTTTTAAATGTGTTATTGGATGAAAAAAGAAGCATGGTTAGCCCCATCTCTGGTACCACTAGGGATGCAATAGATACGGAATACAACCGGTATAATAAAAAGTTCATCCTGACCGATACAGCAGGGATACGTAAAAAGTCAAAAGTAAAGGATGCGATTGAGTTTTATTCTGTGTTGCGTGCCGTAAAATCCATGCAAGACGCGGATATCTGTTTGATCATGATAGATGCCCAACATGGTATAGAAGCACAGGATATTTCACTTATTGCACTCGCACATCGGTATAAGAAGGGTATGGTCTTAGTGGTGAATAAATGGGACTTGATGGATAAAGAGGTGACAACTGCTGAGGCCTATAGAAGACACCTATTGCGTAAACTAGCCCCTTTAGACTACTTACCTATTCTATTTGTTTCAACGGTAAAGAAACAAAGGGTTTACCAAACCATTGAAAAAGCCCTTGCAGTATATCAAAATAAGATAAAAAAAATTCCCACTTCTGAGTTAAACAAAGTCCTTTTACCCATTATTGAAAACAATCATCCACCTGCTGTAAAAGGAAAGTATATCCAAATTAAATATTGCACACAGGTGACGGCCCATGCGCCTACATTTGCTTTCTTTTGCAATCATCCAGCCTATATTCAGCCGAATTACAAAAGCTATTTAGTCAATCAACTCAGGGCCCATTTTAACTTTGAAGGGGTACCCGTTCAGGTCGTATTTAAGAAAAAGTAGGGTAGGTAGTATGGCTTGACTGTGGCCATGTATCATTAAAAAGCATTGGTTAGCTGTAACTCATTCAGTTATTTTGTATAATTGTACATTAGACTTCTTACGAGACGCACTTGTATTTTTGTAGGGGGGCGGTGTGCAAAGCCGCAGCGTACGAGATGTAGGTGAGAGATGAGCACCGGATCCATATGCACATAACCAATAGTGTTTTGAAGGTAGTCTATATGTAACATGGTTTTGTATTTTATACCTTTACCTATTACTGAAACAGACAAAAGATACCAATATGAAAATCAATAAGAACTATATGATAGGCCTATTAGCCTTCGCTGCCTTAGGTATTTTATATTATGGTTTTTTGTTCTTGAAAGGCCACAATATATTTTCTAAATATAATGATTACCAAATTATTTATCCTGTTAATAAGAACTTGTATGTTTCTGCTCCTGTCAAGCTAAAAGGTCATGTAGTAGGAATGGTTACAAAGGTAGAGATTAAGCCTAAGCAGAATTACAGCACACTGGTGACGATTGAGTTAGATAAACAATTTCCTTTAACCGATACCAGTAAGGTTATGTTGAATAATGCGGGTATGATGGAGGGCAATGCTTTAGAAATTGAGTTACACAAAGGCAACCCTATCGGTAAGCATGATATTATCATTGGCCAGTTCCATCCAGATTTTAATGAGATTGATCTTAAGGCCATGACGGCCCAGGTAGCAACGGTTACACAGAACCTCATTAAAACGACTGAGGGCGTGAATGCCATTTTAGTCAATCTTGAAAAAACAAGTGCTACTTTACATACTGCTATCCATGGGCTTGAACACAACATTACCACGATTGCAAAAAATATGATTGCGATTTCTTCTCCATTGGCAGACTCAAAAAAGGGTATACCTGCTATGTTGCCTATTTTGCATAGCCTGTTTGGAGAAATCCGCTCTATTCCTTTTAAAGATCTCTCTTTTAGAGTTACCAATATGTTGAAAAATGTAGAAACATTGATCCAGCATACCTCCAGTGATGCGGGAAGTTTTGGTCTATTGATCCATAATCCAACGCTCTATCATAACTTGAACCATAGTGCAGAAAATTTGAATACATTGCTTTGTGATCTCAAAAATCGGCCATCGCGCTATGTACACTTTTCTCTATTTGGGTGTAGAAAAAAATAGGTAAAAAGTACTATTCAGCTGATCGGTCAATGGTGGGGTTTAAGGGACCATCTATTCTAATACAGAGATAGTAATGGCTAATGCGTATACACTGCTGCCCATGTCCGCGAATAAAAGTTGGCACGCAGTAAAAGTAATGAAACGAACGGTTCTGCAGCAGGGCTTTAACTTGATGAAATAAGAGCAAATATCTATCTGTTCAATGCACTATTTTTTTGTGTTAAAAGAAAAATGCCCCTGTAAAAAGTCGTGGTCTAGAAAGTAGAATCCTACAGATGATTAGGAAAAACAGTTTCCTTTGAAGCCCCCAAGGGGGCGCTTTCTGTTTTTCCATCTGTAGGATGTCACTTTCAGCGACTTTTTGCCGAGGGCTTGATTTTTTGTTACTTTTTTATCAAGAAAAAAGTAAAGTAAGAATGCTTTATTACCTCTCCACCATTAGCTGATCAGGCGCTATGTCTATTCAAGCGGATGGCGTCTACAATTGGGGCAGGACATGTTTGTATTGAGCCATTGTTTGATACAGTGTAAGTGAAAATAGTGACCACATGGTAAGCAATAGGCAGCCTTTTCAAGACATATGCTACAAGTATCTTCCTGTAATGCTGTTGCATGATGTTTCGTTTCTATTTTCCTTGTCTGCATTTCCCGTAGGATCTGTTCTATTTGTGTGGTGCGTGTGGGTATCGATTGCCTTTTATGGAATCTAAACCAGATGACCAGTCCTAGCATAGTAAAATAGCATAAGACAACGATGGGCCTGCTTTTAATTTTAAATACCATAGTATGTATCGTTAATACAATGTGAACGGTTTATGAAATAGATGCGCGCTGTTAATAAATATTATATTGAGTGTAATATATGCCATGATAGTTCCAGCAAATGCAGTCTTAATATTCTATGATACCCTTAGCATAATAGGCTAAGACTTGGTCCCGACGCGCTAAAATAGCGTTTAAATAGGCATTGGTTACAAACCCCACTTCTTTCTGGGCAATTGCTAGAGAAAAGATTTCTTTTAATGTGGATAGATTCAGTTTTTCCAGCGCCTTTTTTGTTTTTTCAGCGCAATATTTTGCACATGGCCAAGCCGTATAGCGGCCATCTTGGAGCCAAATTGCATTTTGATAAAGTATATAACGCAGCGATTTCCATTTTTTTATGCTTTTATAAAATGATTCTGAAAAGAGTGCACCAAATTTTTCCTTTAAAACTTTTGAGGGATGTGCCTTGATCGCTATCGCTTCATTAAAAGGAAAAGGTTTATCTCTATCATTGGTATGTAGCTGATGACTATATGCCCTGCGTGTAAAAGGCAGTGCGCCATATTGTGCGTGCTGCATATACCTAATGGATTCATTGTCAATGGCTACAAGAGAAGTTTTGCCTTTATGCTTCGTAAGCAACAAATTACCAGGACAAACATCACAGTGGCCAAAGACAAAATAAAAAATCTGAAGATTGGCCAAGTCTTCGGGATCAACTTCTTGCATGGCTTGGTTATAAGTTTCCGGATCCAATGGGTCTATGGTTGTGTCGATAAACAGCTGTAGAGATCCTTTTGTATGTCCAATGGTCCGAATAATAGTAGGAGGAACATGGGGAAAACCCAGTTGAAGAGAAGCTTGATAGGCGGCTACCTATGCACAAGCACTGCCGATCCAAATAGGTTTAAAAACAGCTTGTAAACCATTATCTAGTGTTACCAAGTACACGTCGCTAGAAAAATCTTTTTTTTTGCCTTGACAATCCAATACCCTACCCATGGGCTGCTTCTTAATGACTTTACCCGTCTCTAGTTGCGCAACTATTTTTTGATGTTGTTGCTGCGTATGGGTTACTGTTGTTTTATTTTGGGTAGCATGGCTAGGAAATGTTACCATAGCGCAAATCATACCATGGAACAGATGTTGAATATGGGACATGAATGTAAAATTTAGTTAAGATGAAGTCGTGGTTAGGATTACATTTTTCTTGGTAAAAAGGTAAGCAAAAAGTAAGTCTTAGACAAAAAGTGGCCTATAACCTATTCTGGAAGAAATCCATCTGCTTGCATGTGCCAGAGTTTTGTAAAGTGCCCTTTTTGCGCCAATAGGTCTGGTACGGTCCCATCTTCAATAATTTCCCCCTGATCAAAAACCAAAATCCGATCCATATAATGCAAGGTAGATAAACGGTGTGCGATGACCAAAGTAGTAGCCTGCTGCATGACGCTTGTGAAGTTATTTTGAATAAACTTTTCCGTAATGGAGTCTAGCGCAGAGGTAGCCTCATCCATAATGAGTATAGGTGCCTGTTTTAAAATGGCACGTGCAATGGCAATACGTTGCCGTTGCCCTCCAGACAGTTTGACGCCACGTTCCCCTACCATGGTTTGGAATCCCTTGTTGAACTGTTCTATAAAACCCATACAGTGCGCAAGTTGTGCTGCTTCCCGTACTTCTTCCGCTGTGGCATCTAAACGACCATATTGGATATTGTCAAAAATCGTGCGGTGAAAAAGCAGCGGATCCTGTGGAATCATTGCAATTTGTGCATGTAGAGAGGCTTGTGTGACTTTTGAAATATCTTGGCCATCGATTAATATTTTTCCACTATCTAGGTTATATAACCGCAATAGGAGATGGACAAAGGTCGTTTTTCCTGAGCCAGAGTATCCCACTAAACCAACTTTTTCTCCTGCTTGAATCTGAACCGAAAGTTGGCTAAACACATTCGTTTTCGGCTTATAATGAAAGGTAACCTTATCCAAACAAATGGTTCCTTGTGGCACAAGCAACTCGGTTGCATCGGGGAGATCTTTGATCTCGTGTGGCGTACTGAGCAGTGAAAGAGCTGCTTTAGACACCCCCACTTCTTTGGCAATCTGGGTGATATGAAAAGAACTGTGCCAAATTAACCCCATGAGATTCAAGAAAGTCATGGTGATCAGTGAGCAATCCCCTATGGTAATCCAGTGGGTATTCCATGCATAGACCAATGTCAACAGGGTAATCACAAGAAAGATTAAAGTCAGTAATCCTTTAAAAAAGTTATCTTTTTGAATCGCCCAAGAGGCTTTTTTAGACTTTTTTATCTCATCTGTTTGGTATCTATTCAGGTAACGTAGTTCGTAGGTGGTCCGTGCAAATAAACGTACGGCCAACATACAGCCTAGGCTATCCACTATTTGGCCATCTAATGCAGAAATCGATTCTGCATGGATTTTAGCTGTAGTATTGATATGCTTAATGTTCGCAATGGTTAACGCAACGAAAATGGCTACAAAAACAAGTAAAATGAGACAGAACAGTCTACTTACTTGAAATACGATCCCCAATGAAATACAAAAAGTAAGCATTGTGCAGAAAAAATTACCTATTATAATATCTAAGATATGTTCGCAAGCACGCGGTAATTCTGCAATTTTATTGGCTAGTCCACCTGTTAAATGTTCAGCAAAATAGCTGTGTGATTGATCTTGTGTATAGGAAAGGACACTTTCTCGAATAGTTTTGCGGAATTTAGGCCAAACATAAATAGATATAATGCTATTAGCCCGCACGGAAAGTTCCATCAGCAGCCAAGAGGTTAACAAACCGATGAGGGGAAAAGCTAGTGGTTGAAAAGGTGTAGCCATACCTGGCGTAAGCGCTACAAGCCTATTGATTAATATTTTGACAAAGTAAGGGCATAACGACTCATGTAAGGGCCATAATATGAGGGTAAAAAACATAAATCCGAAACCAACGCGCTGCCGTTTTACGAAATAAAGGATAAAGTTAAAAAGGGTTCGGGGTAAAGCGTTTATTTCTTCAGGCATTGTAATAATTTTACGGTTTCCTAATAAACAAATGGGTTAGGGTGTGTGGGTCCCATGGGTTGAACAGATTGCTCTGTAACCATGAAGATGGTGCATTCTATGATTGCATCGATGCCATACGCTTTATAAATATCGTTAAAAAGCACTATGGAAGCAAGGTAGGGGGGGTAAACCATCAATGGTGTCCATTGAAAAGAAATATAGTACTGATTTTTAAGTAAAATTCTATTTTTATAGATGCTTGGTATGCCATGCACTTGCGACTGCTTATATAGACGTATGGCTATCCATTGCAGGTTGACCCTAGATCAGTAACCCTATGCTGCACCCTTTTGTTTTATACATACATGCCTATTTTTTTACGATATATTATGCAATTTTTGGGCATATGTATGCAATGTATATACATCTTTGCAAGTCATTAAGACAAAAAATATTTAATATGTGTTCTTTTAAAAAAGGGAAAAAATGATTAAATTTAAAGTCTGTTTGCTAAGATGCCTGTTTTTAATACAACCATTCAAAAGTATCTTCTATGATGTCTCCACAAAGGATACTATATGTTGCCAGTGAAATAGCTCCTTTTTTGGAGACTTCTCTTGTATCAGATTGTGTACGTAAGTTACCTGAAGCCATGCAAAGCAGACAGATTGATGTACGGATTGTGGTACCTAAGTTTGGTACGATTAATGATCGTATGAATAGGCTCCATGAAGTGCTGCGTTTGTCAGGTTCTATTGTTTCGATCAATGATGTAGACCATTCTATTTCTGTAAAGGTCAGCACTATACCCAGTACACGGTTGCAGGTTTATTTTGTAGATAACGATGATCTATTTGGGCGTAGGCGATCAGTTTTTGAGGACCACCACAATAACTTTTTTGAGGATAATGACTTGCGTATGATTTTTTTCTGCACAGGTGTTATGGAAACGCTTAAAAAATTAGAATGGGAAGCCGACATTGTGCATTGTCATGATTGGATAACAGGTCTGATCCCTATTTTTTGGAAGAAGTTATATCAAGACCATGCGCTTTTTAGAAAAGCTAAGCTTGTTTTTACCGTTTATAACAATACTTTTTCGCATCATTTTCCTTGTTTAGCAGAAAAAATAGAAAAGGTAGGTATTGCCCAGGAGGATGCAGTATGGTTAACTCCGGGTGGTTTCCGTAACATTATTCAACTGGCTATGCACTATTCTGATCTAGTATTGCGTGGAGAAGCACTTGATGCTGTTGAGTTTGAGGATTTGTTTAAAGACAAAGAACTCCCTTGGGTTCAAAATGATGACCAATATAATGAGGAGTATTTTGAAATGTACAAGCGCTTATTATCCCATGCATAATGGTACCGAGCAGCAAATGGTGCCCATGTAAGGGAGGATATAGATCTATGAAACAATACAAATTGTCTCCTGATCAAGCAAAAAGTTTGATATATCATCCTTCTTTATGCATTTGTTCCACTATTTAGGTTTATGGTTTCTTTTTTCTTTTTTTCCGCTTCTTGCCTATAGTAGTGATCGTCCACTATCTGTATGGCCCAATAGTCCATCGGCCAAATGGTTGTGCACCATACGTGGGCAAAGTTTTATAGACAATACAGAGTATTTCAATAAAATCATCGAAGGAGAAACCATTTTTGGGTTTCATTTTTTTCCCAATTTAACGCTCGTAATGGCTGAGGATATCGGTCTGAACTTGGGGTTCATTTGGGAGAGGCATTTTGGCCATGTACAACCATGGCATGGCATTAGACCTACCCTATCCATCTGTTGTCACCATCCACAAGCCACTTTTATAGTAGGTATTTTTAGCCTACAGGACTACCCCTTACTAGAACCGCTTTACCTACAGCGTAAGCCGTTTATCGAGGGGTTGCATTTTAGGTTGGCAAAAAACAAAAATTATCTCTCAGGGTGGCTCAATTGGCACACTTTACTATCCAAAAAAGAGAACAAACCAGAATCCTTTACCTTGCATTTAGATGGCGCATGCTGCCAAGGCCATTCGAATCGGACTGTGACGTTCCCCTTTCACTTGGCTGTTTACCACCTAGGTGGACAGGGTATACGGGTTAAAGATTATAGTTTGTGGTGTGGTGCAACTGGTCTTGCTTTGCGTTTTTCCAATTGTTTGGGTGGATCCATTTATGGGGCTAGTTATCTACTATTTAGTAGGTATATCAAAGCTATAGACCGTCCTTTTAAAGAAGGGTGGGGGCAATGGTATACGATTGATTGGCAGATGTCCTGGCTAGGCATATCGTTGAGTTATTGGTATGGGCATAATTTTTCTTCCGAAAATATGGGTCATCCACTCTATCAATCTATTCGTATAGAGGACCGTAAAACGGTCTACTATGCGCGTATTAGAAGCCTTTTATTTTTATCCATATATAAAGATTGGAGGCCCCGTTCAGGTGTAACGATTCAGGCTGTTTTTAGACCCTATTATGATTGGGAGAATCGGTTGTTGGAGTATGGTTTTTCGTGTAAACTAACCTATGCGCACGCTATTACCCTGCAACAGGCAAGCAGTATAAAATAATAATAACCCTCTTTATGGCTGAATTATTGATTTATCGTGCTTCTGCAGGTTCTGGTAAAACCCATGTATTGGTAACCCGTTACATTCAATGGGCCCTACGTTATCCAGATGCCTTTAAGCATATCTTGGCAGTAACCTTTACCAATCATGCGACCCAAGAAATGAAGCAGCGGATTCTAGCCTATTTGTATAGTTTATCTATTGGACAAGAGACTGTTGTACAAGAGATGTTGCGTCTAACAGGGTGGGGGCATGCACAACTACAGCGGCGCAGCAAGGAAGTATTAGCTAGGATGGTCTACCAGTATGGTGATTTTTCAGTTACCACCATCGATAGCTTCTTTTATAAACTTATTCAAACTTTTGCCCAATCGATGGGGTTGCCGCATCAGTTTGCCATTGAAATGGATGAATCGTTGGCTTTACAAGAAACTATAGAGGCGTTATCTACTTTAGATGAACCTTTGCTGCAAAAATGGATGGTGGACTTTGCACTTACCAAGCTATTGGCAGGTAAAAGTTGGCATATTAAAAGCCACATTCAGGAGCTAGGTAAGGCACTTTTTGATGAATCATTTAAGCTACATGAACAAGCATTATTAACCGCTTTTGAGCAGCCAGAGAGATGGTTTCACTTTGTGGCCACCACACAAGCATGTTGGCATGGTTTTGAAGAAAAGATGCAACAGATTGGTCAAACTGCCCTCAACATATTGAAGCAAGAGGGCCTTACACCAGCAGATTTTTCCTATGGTACCAAAGGGGTAATTGGTTATTTTTTAAAATTAGCCAGCAAAAAAGAGCTGCAGCCAACCAAACGAGCCATTCAAGGCAGTGATGATCTAACCAGTTGGTATAAAAAAAAACATCCATCTGATGCTATCGCTAGGGTAGTAGAGACGTTACTCCATCCTCTATTGATGGAGGCGATGACCTTGCATGCACAAGAGGGCTTAGCCTATAGAACCGCTATGGTGCGTGCCCGTTTTACCTATGCCTTTGGTATGATTGGTGCTTTATTGATAGGGTTAGAGCGGTATAGATCCCAAAACCATCTTTTGTTTATATCCGATGTGTCTGTCTTACTCTACCAAGCCATTCAAGGCAGTGATACCCCCTTCTTATATGAGCAAGTAGGTAATCAATTCCATCATTTGCTTATAGATGAATTTCAAGATCTTTCTCTTTTTCAATGGATGAATATCAAGCCATTGGTACGCAATGGGCTTGCACAAGGCCATAGTAGTTTAGTCGTAGGAGATGTGAAACAATCTATTTACCGTTGGCGTGGCAGCAATTGGAAACTTTTGAACCATCAAGTAGCAGCAGAATTTAAGGAAAGCACCATCCATGGTTTAACGACCAATAGGCGCAGCAAAGAGGCGGTCGTATTATTTAACAATTGTTTTTTTAAAAGAGCTGCTGGCCAATTGGTTGATTATCTCGAAGCCACCTTGCCCCCTATGGAGCCATTAGCCAACGAGTTGGCCCAAATGAGGCGGGCCTATGATGACGTCGTACAACAACCCGATCTGCAACCAGGTGGCTATGTAGAATTTTTTTTGCTTCGTTCTGAACAAAAAGCAGATGATGTTATGGTTATGCATACGCAACAAGCCTTTATAGCGTTACTAGAACGTTTGCAAAAAGAGGGCATTCCAGCAAAGGATATAGTGGTATTGGTGCGGAATCATCGTGAAGCTACTTTGCTAGCCCACACCACTGCTACCTATAAGGTCGTATCAGACTATGCCTATGTTTTAGGGAGCCATATGGCCATAAAAGTACTCATACATACATTGTATTATCTTCATAATGAATATGATTTGATTAATATAGCTGCTTGGATAGAGACCTATGCTAGTTGTACCTCATCCAGTATGGGGCACCATGATAGATTGTACAAAGCAAGTGATATACACAAGCTCATTCCCCAATCTTTTTGGGTCCAAAAAGAATTTTTAAAAAATACATCTGTTTATAACTGTGTGCAGCTAGTGATTGCCTGTTTATTTCATCTCCCTCATGACTTTGGCGATGTGTTGGCTTTTTTTCAGAGTATCGTTTTAAATAGTTTCCTTACCGGCACTACTTCTATAGAAGCCTTTTTAGTCTGGTGGGAAAAAAAAGGCCGCATGATCAAGCTGCCCATTAGCCATCAGGACCATGTGATCAAGGCAATGACCATTCATCAAGCCAAGGGGCTAGCTTTTAAGGTAGTCATTATACCCTTTTGTAGTTGGGGTTTGGACCATCCGTCCCAACATGGCCCCATTTTATGGAGCCTACACCATGCGCAACCTTCCTATTTTCCTATATGGCCCATAGGCTATGGTGCAGCACTTAAAGAAACCCATTATGCGCAAGACTATTACCTAGAACAAATTCAAATCCATCTTGATAACCTTAATCTCCTCTACGTAGCGTTTACAAGAGCTGCTGCACAACTCTATGTGATGGCCCCATTGCCAGGTAAAATGGAAGGTATGACTACTGTTGCTGATGTAATCTACCAATCTTTGCAGCTACCAGAGTCTCTATGCGGAACAGGCGTACCACGGGCAACTGATATAGAAGAAACTGCTCTTGGGACTAGGTTTTGTTTTAGCTGATCTTACTTGAGCTGTGTTGTGTAAGCATCAATATATTTTTTTATCCATCCTATTTACGTACGTGTTCAGCGCGATCGTTTTTTGCGTTAAAAGAACAAGGCCCCTGAAAAAAGTCGCGGTTTAGAAAGTGGCATTTTACAGATGATTAAGAAAAACAGTTTCCTTTGAAGCCCCCAAAGGGGGCGCTTTCTGTTTTTCCATCTGTAGGATGTCACTTTCAGTGGCTTTTTACCGAGGGCTTGATTTTTTGTCCACTTCTTGATCAAGAAAAAAGTGGATAAAATTCATTATTAACCAGTATCGTGAACAGGCACCTATTTTACTTGTTTTTTATTAAATTTTTTAATAGAATAACAAATGGAATGAGTTAAGTCAAATTTTTTTGCCCTAAAAATATATTGGTCATGATGAAATATAGGTTCTTTTTATTGCTACTCGTTACATCTTGTCATGGAGTCTCTTCTGTCTATAGATATGATCATGCTGAAGATCAGCGTAACCAAGATAGTGATACGTATCGTTTTAGGCAAGATGAATACGATTTTAATGAAAAAGCTTTGGAGCGATTTGAGGATTGGTATTGTAATTTGATAGATCAACTTGGTCATTTTGTAGATCCTACCATCATAATTTTAGATGTTTACGATTATGCGGCTAAGCGTGGCCAGCTCCCTTTTCTTGGCCCGACTGGAAAACGGGCGGCTTACAAAGCATCGAAGGTTTGGAAGCGAGGCAAGCAAGTATTTGGAAGGGAGGAGGGGCTATTTAGCCATGATCGAAAAGGTCTGGAAATCATTCGTTTCAGTTGTAAGCCTATCCCTCAGGAATACCAGAAGTCTTGCCTGAGTATGGTCTTTCGGTTGGTAGATAGGTTGTTTCGTGAGCGGCCTAAATATAAAAAATTATCTCAACAGTTCACCGATTTGCATCAAACCTTCACCGAGCGATTCACCCATTTATCTACCGCATACCCTGAACGATGCAGCGGTTTAGAGCAGCCACTTAGCCAAGAGGATCAGCAAGCTTATAGCCATGCAATGGCGTATCTAGAAAAATTATTTATGGAACATAGTGATGCGATGAATAAATCAGCCAACTTACTATTTTATTCCGATACCTACCCGGGGTTTCTATTTTTTTTGTTGCGTAATGATCTGCATCTGTGCCCATTTCCGGTGTTGTATCTATTGGCTATTTCTTCAGGATCTGGTGTTTTAGTGAATGAATTTTTAGGTTTTTGTGAGCAGCAAGGTATGAATGTAAAGCACGCTGATGGATTGGCTAAAAGCATGTTCCAACATGCATCTCATGGCCTAGTTCTCTCCAACCTAAGTAAACCGTCCAAAGTGCGCCTCATGAAAAGTGAGCTGGATAGAAAAAAAGCAGGGTAAGTATATTTGTTTGCTACAGTTTTTAGGCTATCCTATTGGGGGATAATAATAAAAATTTGTTCCGTCTAAAATGTGTTGACTATGATGCGCAATATGGTGTTTGTATGGGCGCTGATTTCATTTTGTAGTGGGTGCAGTAGCGTTATAGGTTATACGATGCAGTGTCAAGCGTCGAGTGATGTCAGGAAACTTGATGCTATTGCTAACCTTACTAAACCTACTTTTAAGAAAATGGATTTGCTGTACTGCTGCCTATCATATAGGAACTGTATATTTAATCTTGCACTTACTGACCATACTGAAAGACTTGAAAAACTCATATTAGAGCTTTACAACTTTGCGGATAAGCATAATAAGCTGTGTCTACTTGATTCGGACGGTAAACCAACGGGAGATAAGGCAGAAGACATTTGGAAACAGGTCCAGCCAGCATACAGGAACATACCTGCAGACTATCAACAATCTTGTCTGAGTATAATCTTGGAATTAGTAGATGATTTGCTTCAAACCAAACCCAAGTATGCAAGGCTATATAAGCGATTAATGGATTTTGAGCGACATTTTAAGGATGAGGATAAGCAACGTAAGCCTACCTATAACGATGAAATGGCTTATGTAAAAAAATTACTCATGGAACATTTCGATGAGTTGAACGAAGCAACATTTTACGCTGAGTATGGCAGTAGTGCGATTCCCTCTCCTTATGTTTCGGATCTGGATGACAGCATGTTATCTACTGACGTTGGAAGGTGGGATAGCACTATGCCATCTGCCTGGCCGGTTGCCTGGTATTCAGGATCTAAGGCTATCAGAAAGGGCTTTCAAGCCTTCTTTTTAAATTTAAAAAAAATAAAATAGGTATGTATGGTATCTGTCGTATGTTTGTATTATAAGATTATCTTATTAAAGAGCTGGAATAAGGTTGCGGTATCTTTGGTATTCAATACTGTTCAAGTAACTGGTTTTTTGCATTATTAATCAGTAACGTCGTACGTGCACAGCAAATGGTGTCAACTTAATGAATATATTTTATTGATTGTCAAGCAAAAGCATCTATTCTCGCCATTGGTTAATAATGAATTGTATTCCACTTTTTTCTTGATAAAAAAGTGGACAAAAAATCAAGCCCTCGGCAAAAAGTCGCTGAAAGTGTTATCTTACAGATGGAAAAACACAGAAAGCGCCCCCTGTGAGGGCTTGAAAGGAATCTGTTTTTCCACATCATCTGTAAAATTCCACTTTCTACACCGCGACTTTTTACAGGGGCGTTTTTCTTTTAACGCAAAAAACCAGTTACTTGAACAGATACCTAATAAAAACCACTGTGCTGAACAACAGTTCGTTTCATTATTTTTACTGCGTGCCAACTTTTTATCGGCGGACATGGGCAACGGCGTATACGCATTAGCCATTTCTAGCTCTGTGCTAGAATAAATTTCCCTTAATTTGACGTCATTTCGTGAGCAGATGCATCTCTAGTTCCCTTAGACCTTAACGATCCATAGATGCATCGCAGTGCCTAATGGTACTTTGCTACCTGGTTCAGGGTGTTGACGTATAACAGTACCAATAGGTTCTTTTTGTTTGTTTTTTACACGGTGCAGCACCCCTATACGCATGCCCTGCTCAAGTAATATAAGCCGTGCTTCTTCTAAAGCCATTTCTACTACATTAGGCACCTCAATGGTTTGATTACCTAGTCCAGTACTAACCACTAAATCGATGGTAGACCCTTTATGGATCGGTTTGCCAGCAGGGATAGGATGACGATTGTGCCATTGTTCTAAAACAGCATATTCTGTAATGTCAGAGACATACTTGATGTCACCTAGGTTGAGTCCCTTATTTTTTAGCAGTAGGTTTGCCTGTTTAACAGAACCATCAATCAGGTTAGGCATAGATACAAGGGGAGGATGTTCTGCATTTAAGGTTAAATAGATTTTTCTATTTTCCTTCACCCAAGCACCTGCTGCAGGAAATTGTTGTAAAACGGTAAAGGGAGGTAGTTGTACGGAGTACCCACTGTTATCTGTGATCACGTAACGCAGATGGTCTTTGCTTAGCTTATCTTCTAATTCCTTTACATGCACACCGGTTAGGTCAGGGACCTCAACAATTTTACCTTGATGGGTAAGATAAGGCAATGCTATATAGAAAAAGATATATAGTATAGCTATACTTAAGCAAGCCATGTAAACAAGGTGTTTCAATAGCTTGATTAACTTTTCTTTGTTCATCTCTTTAAAGTTGGTGCAGTAAAATTTCTTTTGGTAGCTCCATATTGAATAATGGAATCTATAAAATCAAATGGCGTATAGCCGTTTAGGGCACATTGGTGAAAAATACAGGTAGCTGGTGTCATGGCAGGTAGCGCATTTACTTCAATGACCCAAACTTCTACTTTTTGCGTGATTTTTACAAAAGCATCTATTCTGGCGTAGCCTTGTAAATCTAAAGCTTGTGCAATGGTGGCGAGCTGACGCTTGACACTTTTTCGGATCATGGCAGCTACTTTGGTATCGCTGTGAAAGCGTGCAGGGGTAATATTATGCCCTTCCCCTGCTAAAAATTTTTCTTCTAATGAGAGTATGGCAGCTGCGGATACAGTTTCTGAGGGTTCAAAGACCTCATATAAGGTGTTGCCATTGGGGTCGACATGGGTCAGTAAGCCTGTTGTAGTTTCTAAACAATTAAGGTTTTCCTGGTCTTTTTGGATTAGTGTTTCTAGTAAAAATCGTTCTTGCCTAGGCACATAGTCTGTCGCTTGTAACCCTAGTATGTCCATCAGATCAGCCGAAATCAGTGGTTCACTTCTAAAACTGGCAGCTGCATAAGCGACCAACATGGCGCGATTGGTGATGCGTAGTACCCCTGCACTGCAACCATCATCGACTGGTTTAGCAATAATGGGGTAGGTAAAGGTCTGCTCTATCGCATGGATAGTGTTATCCTGGATCCCATCTTTTTTTGTGATGACCCGTTGTGGGGCAATATGGAATCCCTTTTGGGCTAAAAATTGATTGGTGGCATACTTATCGATGGTTAACGCGGTAGTAGCAATACCCGAACCGTTATAAGGTATATCGTAGGCCTCTAGTATCCTTTGCAAGGTACCATCTTCTCCAGGTCTACCATGTAAGGCTATAAAGATAAAATCTATGCTTTTTTTTAAGTCAGCAAAAGTGACTTCTTGCGGTGTAAAAATAGCCTCTTTTGTATAATGGTTGGTGAGGGCAGCAGCCTCCTTTCTAATAGAGGTCAATAGTGCTTCTGATCTATTGAATTTAGTGGGATGTAAAAGTGCATCATGAATATCATCTGCATTATCTTTTAGCAAAAGAGCAGCAGGTAGTATAAAAATACGATAAGCCCCCTTATCGCCAGATAAAAAAAGCGGCAAGGCTTCATATTGGGTGGAGGCGATTAATTTACTATAGACATTTCGCCCACTGTCTAATGATACATGTCGTTCGGGTGTAAACCCGCCCATTAATACCCCTATTTTTTGGTTCACCACTTGCGATTCCTTATACTTCCCCTAACTCAGGCATGTCTGGTTTATCTTCAGGTTGTGCTTCACTTGGTGCCACTTGAGCAGCAGTTGTAGTTTCAGCAGGTATATCCTTCGTTTCTTGGCGTTTCCCTATTAAACGTTCTAAATCTGACTTCAGTATCGTTTCTCTTACCAGTAAAGCCTCCGCCAAAAGGGTTAATTTATCGATATTTGCTTTGAGCAACTCCTTCACCCGTTCATATGCGCCATCTATAATGGCTTTTACCTCTTCATCTATCGTATAGGCTGTTTTTTCTGAGTAAGGCTTTGTAAAGGTATAATCTGCTTGTTTGGAGTTATGGAAAGAGAGGTGACCTACCTTAGGATTCATCCCATACATGGTAACGATGCTATAAGCCAATTTAGTAGTTCGTTCCAAGTCATTTAGGGCACCAGTAGAAATTTTTCCAAAAATAAGTTCTTCGGCCGCTCTGCCTCCCAGTGCCATAGCCAATTCATCCAACAATTGATTTTCTTGATAGATAAATTGCTCTTTGGGCAAATACTGCGCATAGCCCAATGCAGCTATACCCCGTGGTATAATACTTACCTTGACCAGTGGGTGTGCATGTTCTAAAAACCATCCAGCAATGGCATGGCCTGCTTCGTGGTAAGCTACTATTTTCTTTTCTTCTGGGGAGATCAATTTGTTTTTTTTCTCTAACCCGCCAATAATTCGATCTATAGCTGCATGAAAGTCACTCATTGTGACAAACTTCCTGTTCTTTCTAGCCGCTATTAAAGCTGCTTCATTACACATATTAGAGAGATCCGCTCCAGAGAATCCTGGTGTTTGTTCCGCTAGTTGTTTAATCCGTATGTGCCGTTCTAGTTTTAGCCTTTTGCTGTGGCAACGTATAATGGCTTCTCTATCCACTACATCTGGATGATCTATAGTGACCTGTCTATCAAACCTGCCAGGCCGCAGGAGCGCAGGATCCAATACTTCTGCTCTGTTGGTGGCCCCTATTACAATCACCCCCGAGTTGGTTGAAAAGCCATCCATTTCCACCAAGAGTGAGTTCAAGGTATTTTCACGTTCGTCATTCACGCCAGGCATATTGGCTTTGCCCCGTGTTCTACCTACTGCGTCAATTTCATCGATAAAAATAATACAAGGTGCTTTTTCCTTTGCTTTCTTAAAAAGGTCACGAACACGTGCCGCACCTATCCCCACAAACATTTCCACAAAGTCTGATCCAGAGAGGCAAATAACAGGCACACCTGCTTCTCCCGCTACTGCTTTGGCCAGTAATGTTTTCCCTGTTCCCGGCGGGCCTACCAGCAGCACACCTTTAGGAATTTTTCCACCAAGCAGCGTGAATTTCTCAGGCGTTTTCAGAAAGTCTACCACTTCTTTTACTTCTTCCTTAGCCTCTTTCATGCCCGCTACATCTTGGAATGTAACCTTTAGTTGATTATCCTTATCAAAGATGGTTGCTTTTAAGGTATTCATATTAAAAAGTTGCGTACCAGGTCCGGCCATACCATTTCCTGGTTTTCGAATGAAGAACCAGTAAATAAGAAACAGCGTTAGCAAAAAGGACCAATTGATGAAACTAGTAGGCTCTGAACGTTCTTCACACGTGTAGCCTATTCTTATTTCCGGGTCCATTTTGGCTTCTATAGCTGCAAACTTCTTATCAAAAATATCAAAATTAGGTATGCGCAAGGTGTAGACCACTCCACTGGTGCTTTTCCAGACCGCTCTTCCGGTACGTTCCTTTTGATACTCCTCTTTGCGCAATGCATCCGCTTTTAGGACTATTTCTACCAGGTGTTGATTGGTGATTAAAGTAACAGATTTCACCTCTTGGTCCAGCATCATTTTTTCAAAACGTTTCTCAGAAATAGGAATGGTATTTTTTTCCTTGCTGTAGTAAAAAAGCAAGCCCAATATGACCAATATAGCTAGTATAAAAATGGACTGAGGAGCGTTGTGTTGTGCAAACTTTTTTTCTCTTTGTTTCATAATTTGGTTTAAATTGAACAGCTGTTTTTTTGCTAAGTGAAGAGGCAAATTTATAAAAAAAAATATTGAAAAAGGCGATCAAAAGGCTTACATAAGGGCTTGAGAAATACCTTGCGCAAATTTGTGCCTATACCTTTGAGTGTGATTTGGCTTGTTATTGTACTACTTCCATGTATCTATTTTCTACTCCTTTCCAGTGAATGATGTTCCAAAAAGCCTCTATATAGGCTACACGCCTATTTTGGTACAAAAGGTAATAGGCATGTTCCCATAGATCTAATCCTAAGATAGGCACGCCTTGCTCTTGAATGGGCGTGGTGTTCATAAGGGGATTGTCTTGATTATTCGTTGTAGAGATAAACAAACTACCATCTTTCTTGGCTACAGATAACCAAGCCCATCCCGCACCAAAGTGTGCAGCAGCAGCTGCAGTAAACAGCTCTTTAAAGCTTTCAAAGCTTCTAAATGATTTTTCTAATGCACGCAATAGGTTTGCTTCAGGTAATTGCGCGCCATTAGGTGTAAGGTTTTTCCAGAAAAATAGATGATTAAAGTGGCCACCCGCATGGTTGCGCACAGCAGTGTGGTAGGCACTTATATCCTTGAGCAGGTGGGTTAACACCGATATCTCAGTGCCTTCTGCCGTAGCTATTGCGGTACCCGCTATAGCCTGATTCAGTTTATCCACATAGGTTTGATGGTGTTTGGTATGGTGGATCTCCATAGTTTGGGCATCTATGTGGGGTGTGAGTGCGCTATAAGCATAAGGCAAAGCGGGAAGTGTAAAAATCATAACCATCTAAGTTTTCAATAAACATACAATAAGCTTGTTGCGCTACAATATAGCGTTTCTTAACTTTTTAAAAAAACAAATCAGTAATTGATTGCTTTCTTTTGCTAAAATAGCTGCTTGGACAGCTGTTCGTGGGTGCAGGGCAGCTTTAGCTAGGGCTTGGTAACCTCTTTTGGGGTCACTAGCACCGAAAACCAGTCGTTTGATTTGAGACCAATAGAGTGCGCCGCTACACATGATACAGGGCTCTAGGGTAACATATAGGGTGCAGTTTGGGAGGTATTTGCTGTTGAAATAATCAGCGGCAGCGGTTATGGCCAAGAGTTCTGCATGAGCGGTTGGGTCTTTGAGTCGCTCTACTTGGTTATGGCCCCGTGCAATAATCTTACGATCTGCTACAACTATGGCGCCAATAGGGACTTCTCCAGCTTCAGCTGCGTGCGCTGCCTCTTTAAGAGCTGCTTCCATAAAGAAAATATCATCATCAATAGGTTGTATAGGGCTCATGGAATGCAGTAAGCTTATGCAATAGCAGATAAGATCTTGTAATCGTTGTCAATACAATAGAAGCAATAGCCAGACAAAACCTATTGGAATGGGTAATCTATTTTAGTAACTTTGCACATCAGCTTCTTGGAAGTATGCTGTATAATTACCAGAATAGCAGCTATATAGCCCTGGAAAACCCATACACCAAGTGATCTATTTACCATCCGTACATCCTACGTCCATTGGTATCGTCTCTTAATGCATGGGCCCCACACTAAACTAAACTATAATTGAAAATCAATTACAATAATGAATATATACAAAAATAAATTAATACGCAAGCGTTTTAGCTTTTTAAAAATAATCATTCCAGCAGTGGGGGGCATTTTATTAATTATGCAAAGTGGATGCAGTTACGCATCTAGGCAGTTTGGAAATAATCCCTCTGATTAAGACTAAGCAGCAGCAGAAGAAAAAGAAGAAGAAGCCCCTAAAATTTACGTCTTTTTTTAAAAACCCTAAGAAAAAAAAACTTAAGAAAGAAAACTTAGGCGTCCCTCAAACACCAGGCAACCCTCAAATACTTAACCAAGTTAATCCAGATGATATGGAAACTTTCACCTCTGAGGGTATAGAAGAATTCTATGCACTGATCGATTGTAAATAATAATTTTTGACACAATCTAGTTAGGCGCTAGTATAGTAGATCTATATATTTGGCATCACTATAAAAAGTACGCCTTGTAAAAAATTACGAGTCCGTCTGTGAACGTGGCCAAGAATGTAGTCTGTTTCACGTTCACGTCAAACAATTCGACGCAACCTAGTTGGAAGTAGAGGTGGCGTACCTTATTCAATTGCTTCAAGTCCGCTAATAAGAAGTAGCCATTAGATAAGCAGAATGATTGTAGTACGCAATGTACTATAGCAACGCCATTCTATGCTTGTAGAAGCGGTTGCTATAGCAACCGCTTCTTTGCACGCCATGATTCGTACAAGCTATGGCATGAATCCAAATAATTTATATTATTTTATTTGATTATCCATATGATATATTTTAATTTTTGTTTGATTAAAGATTGATTTTATGATCATCTCTAAGATAGCAATACCCAATCTAAATTTATCTCTTCGGAAAGATTTACTATTTTTATCTGGTAAAAAGAAAGCATAATGCGATATAGATGAAAGCAAAACTGGTAACCAAGTCCCAATTATCGATATTATTGGCCAATGCCCTGATCCATTTTGATACCGCTTTATATGGCTATTTGGTGCCTATTATCGCCCCTCTTTTTTTCCCAAAAAAAGGGTTAGTGGTTCAGTTGATAGGGGGCTATAGCCCATTGATGATTTCCTTTGTAGCCAAACCATTGGGCCTGTTTTTTTTTAGCAAAATGGCACAAGATAGAAAAGAAATGATTGCCTTGCGCTATACGCTTTTGGGTGTAGGTGTTAGTTTAGTAGCTATGGCTTGCTTGCCTATTCATGGAGCGCTGTGGAGCATGATTGGGTTGCTAGCGGCCCGAACTTGCTTAGAATCATGTGCAGCTGGAGAACATCATATTGCCAAGATCTATCTACTGAAAGGGCTGGCTATGCAACAGGCTAAAAAGCTTGCCTCATTCTATGAAATTTCTACTATGGTGGGTATTTTATCTGCTGGAGCGGTGGGGACCTGCTTCGTATGGATCACAAATCCCCTGCTATACTGGCGATTACCTTTTTTAATTGCAGCGTTATCTACGCTATTAAATGTGGTGCTTTTTAGGTTCAAGGCGACAGAAGAGGAAGTAGATGGCCACCCTTACAAAACAGTGCTACAACCAGCCTACCGACCCATTATACGCATCGCTATAGTGGCTGGATTTGGTTATGTAACCTATACCACTCCTTTCCTTTTTATGAATAGTTTTGTACCCATGGTGACCACGTTTACCTATGCCGCTATGATGCAATACCTACCAATCTTTATGGTATTGGATATCATACTCATTGGTTGGGTCGCTAAAGTGGGGCATAAATATGACCACAATAACCTTATGGCCGTAGCCAGTGGGCTGGTTGCTTTATCTATTATTCCTCTTTTTGCAGGCTTACCAGCTGCTTCTATCTTTTATGTAACTGCGGTACGTTGTTGGCTGATTTTTTTAGGTGTGGTCTTTAGCTGTTTTTTAACCATTTGGGCTAAAGAACAAGTTGTGACAGTCACATCCTATGTGACCATAGGGTTTGCTACCGTATTGGGTAGTAGTTTGTTTGGAAAATCTGCTACGACTATTTGTTTCTATCTTTTTCATAGGTACAATAGCCCTATAGCCCCTGCTTGTTATATAGCGCTTTTGGCTTTTGCAGCTACACTTATTATGATGAACTCTGCATCAAAATAAGGTCTTTATATACGTGTCTGTTCCCGACATGGGTTAGTAAGGCCATTTTATTTACTTTTTTCTTGATAAAAAAGTAAGCAAAAAATCAAGCCTTGAGCAAAAAGTCATGATCATGTGCTTGAATCAATCTTAAAAACCTGATGCTTTCAGCTTGATCTAAATATTTTTTTGTGGTTAACAAATCTCTATAGATTTTGGCATCGGGCCATCATTGGCAACTTTTTAGTTTCCATCAGGCTATCACCTATATATTTATTGTTGTTATAACAGTCTGTTAAAAATCTTTTGAATCATAGCGGATAAATGATTTAACTAAATCCCTTGTTTTGTTTTTTCAAGATTTGCAATTTTTTCAGGGTTTCCTGTTCCGTTAGCTTATTGATTAGTGTTTCCAATGTTTGAGTTGCTGCTTTTCCAGTTCCAATTACCATGCTGGAGAGACTTCTAATTGTGATCCCTTGTTTTTTCAAGATTTGGAGTTTTTTCAGGGTTTCCTGTTCTGTTAGCTTATTGATTAGTGTTTCCAATGTTTGCGCTGCTTCCTTTCCAGCTCCATGTACCATATTGGAGAGATTTCTAATTGTGATTTCTAAATTTTTCAAGATTTGGAGTTTTTTCAGGGTTTCCTGTTCTGTTAGCTTATTGATTAGTGTTTCCAATGTTTGCGTTGCTTTCTTTCCAGCTCCACTTACCATGCTGGAGATATTGTTAATTGTGATTTCTAAATTTTTCAAGATTTGGAGTTTTTTCAGGGTTTCCTGTTCTGTTAGCTTATTGATTAGTGTTTCCAATGTTTGCGTTGCTTTCTTTCCAGCTCCACTTACCATGCTGGAGATATTGTTAATTGTGATTTCTAAATTTTTCAAGATTTGCAGTTTTTTCAGGGTTTCCTGTTCTGTTAGTTTATTGATTAGTGTTTCCAATGTTTGAGTTGCTGCTTTTCCAGTTCCAATTACCATGCTGGAGAGACTTCTAATTGTGATCCCTTGTTTTTTCAAGATTTGGAGTTTTTTCAGGGTTTCCTGTTCTGTTAGTTTATTGATTAGTGTTTCCAATGTTTGAGTTGCTGCTTTTCCAGTTCCAATTACCATGCTGGAGAGACTTCTAATTGTGATCCCTTGTTTTTTCAAGATTTGGAGTTTTTTCAGGGTTTCCTGTTCTGTTAGTTTATTGATTAGTGTTTCCAATGTTTGAGTTGCTGCTTTTCCAGTTCCAATTACCATGCTGGAGAGACTTCTAATTGTGATCCCTTGTTTTTTCAAGATTTGGAGTTTTTTCAGGGTTTCCTGTTCTGTTAGTTTATTGATTAGTGTTTCCAATGTTTGAGTTGCTGCTTTTCCAGTTCCAATTACCATGCTGGAGAGACTTCTAATTGTGATCCCTTGTTTTTTCAAGATTTGGAGTTTTTTCAGGGTTTCCTGTTCTGTTAGTTTATTGATTAGTGTTTCCAATGTTTGAGTTGCTGCTTTTCCAGTTCCAATTACCATGCTGGAGAGACTTCTAATTGTGATCCCTTGTTTTTTCAAGATTTGGAGTTTTTTCAGGGTTTCCTGTTCTGTTAGCTTATTGATTAGTGTTTCCAATGTTTGCGCTGCTTCCTTTCCAGCTCCATTTGCCATGCTGGAGAGATTATTAAACCTAATATTATTATTAAGTATGTGTTGTAATTTACTTTCTATGGCATATCCCCCGCTAGCGCACTTTATTAAAGTTTTATTGAGCAAAGTGTCGAGCACATATAGATCGGTACATTTTTTTAAGACACTACTCAAAAAAGTATAGGGCAGCTTTAGTTTATCGTAAGCATCAAGTTTTTCTATTATGCTTTCCGCTAATAGGCTATTTGGATCATGATTTATTTTAATTTTTAATGACTTAAAATAAATTGTATTGGGTAAACGTTCCAATACGTCTAGGCTGCTTTGTGGATTATATAACCTAATATTATTGTTTACTTCACGCTTTTGTTTCTTTTTTATTTTACTATTTTGGGTAGATCCACTTGAATTTTTAGGCAAATATAACCGTTTTTGTAACTGATTACCCATTTTTTTGTGCTTGCTGAGTATATCTGATGATTGCTGTTCATTTTGTTGCTCTTTATTTGGCGCAGCACCAGGTAGCCATGAACTGCTAGATACTTTACATCTTTTATCTTGGGAAGATTCACCCGAATCTGGAACAGCAGTGAGTGGCTTTATCTTAGGTCTCTTGAGCGATTGCGCATGCTTATTAAATGTTTCTTTATGGATTATTTGTTCCTTGGATAGGAGGGCTTCACATTTTATGCGTGGCTGTATTTTCAGATGAGTGTGATTACAGGCATATATACATATCAAAATAAATCTATACCACACCCCCAATAGGGTGGCTAATAGTGTGATCATTTAATTAAAATTATTAGGTGTGTTATACGTATTGTCTTTCTTAAAAAAGATAGCATTATATACAAAAATTTTAATTTATGCAATACGATACAACTGTAAAGCGTTCAGGGGCGTTTTTCTTTTAACGCAAAAAATCAGTGGCTTGAATAGATAGAAATGACAATGTCTCATTTCTATTGAAGTATCACAGAAAAAGTAACCAGGGGTTGCACTTACCTTTTTGGATTGATCAATACAAGCTATAGCGTGTGTGGTCCCGGAAGGACTCGAACCTTCAACCTACTGCTTAGAAGGCAGTTGCTCTATCCATTGAGCTACGGAACCTAAAAGAAATTTGGTTATTGATAAATAAGTAAGTAAGCAAAAAATCAATCCCTGTGCAAAAACTTGCTGCAAGCTATATTTTCTGACCGAAACTTTTTCCAAGGAGCAGTTTTTGAGGTGCAATGCTTAAGATAAAAATTACTTTTTTAAGCAAAAAGCATCATATAAATGCTTTGTCGGGGCGGCAGGATTCGAACCTGCGACCTTCTGCTCCCAAAGCAGACGCGATAACCGAGCTACGCTACGCCCCGAATGTTAAGCTAATGAGCGGATAGGGGGGGATTCGAACCCCCGGTACAGAACAATCCATACCGCAGTTTAGCAAACTGCTGGTTTAAGCCACTCACCCACCTATCCCTATAGCCTTATCAATATAAGGTATGTAAATTTACTGAAATTATAATAAATAAGTGCATATAATTTTCAAAAATTACTATTTGTATCCTATAAAATCATAGCCTATGGCGCTTTCAACAATTCTACTAGTGTGTGTATGGCTAGGCTATGGGCTGCTTTTAATAAAATACCACTTTCTTGGAAGGCGTGTCTGCTGAGATAATCAGCCAATGCTGTTTTGTTTGGAAAGCAATGGATGGTTGGGTATGGTTGTTTGCAGGCAGAAAGGGTAAACAAAGGACCGCATAGTAGTACCTGATTATAATCAGGTTGCCCAAGTTGTTTAACAATTGTATCGTGCCAAGCTGTAGCGTGGCTACCTAACTCAGCCATATCACCTAGGATAACCACACGGTAGCGTACCTTTAATTGCAGCAACGCGTCCAGTGCAGCTTGCATGGAAGCAGGACTGGCATTATAGCTATCTATAATCAGTTGATTGCTGTCTTGGACCACTAATTGCATCCGTTGGTTGGTGGGGATATAATCTTGAATGGCTTGGTGGGCTACTGGAGGCGGTACCTTAAAGTATTGGGCGACACCAAGTGCTGCTGCGATGTTGTGTATATGGGGTTTCCCTAACAAGTGAGTGGTAACTTCTTGCTCTGATTTATAACGTATATAGGGCGTTTCACACACCAATTCAATGGGTGTGCAGTTGTAGGTAATAGCGTGTTTCAATCGTGTTTTTATGATAGCTGATAAGGAAGTTAAGTGGTTTAAGAAAATAGTACCACCAGTCGCATAGAGGTAATCATATAACTCACTTTTACCCTGTATCACTCCTGCTATATTCCCAAATCCTTCCAGGTGTGCCGCACCAATAGCAGTAATTAAACCATGCGTCGGTCGGGCTATTTGGCAACAAAAAGCAATATCACCTAATTGGGTAGCACCCATTTCTATAACGGCTAGTTGTGTATCCTGTTGTATGGATAAAAGGGTTAAAGCAACCCCAATGGGTGTGTTTAAGTTGCCTTTGGTGGCTACGGTTCTATAAGTGGTCCGCAGAGTCGTGTATATCAACTCTTTGGTAGTGGTTTTACCATAAGACCCAGTTATAGCTATAACTGGAAGTCCATATTGCGACCGATGGTAACTAGCTAGTTGTAGGAGTGTAGCCAGGCTATCCTCTACTAGGATATAGTTAGATGAGGTTCTGGCATAAGTAGGGTCATCTATGACTACATAACGGGCACCCTTGGCTAGGGCTTCTGCGGCAAAAGCATTGCCATTAAAGTTAGGGCCCCGAATGGCAAAAAAAAGGGAACCTGGAGTCAAATGGCGTGTATCTGTGGCCACAGACTGTGTCATTAAATATTTCTGATAAAGTGTGGCTACCATAAATGTCTAAAGATAGACCCAGACGGTTAGCTGTAGGCAACAACGCTAGGCTTAGGGTCTGTTGTATGCTTAAAGTGGCCCATGGACAGCTGAACAGAGGGTACTACTTTCCCTAAGAAAGGGCTATAGCCTATTCTTAACGTCGCGGCCAACCACGACATGGTGACATGTTCTACTTGTAAGCCTATGCCATAACTATCTACCCATGTCTGGTTCAATAATGCTTGATTCTGATTATACAGGGCTATAAAATGGACAAACCCAAGACAAGCAAATCGAATGGGAGGGATCATAATGGGGATATGTAAAGTGCTGTCTAAATGGATAGTAAGCCGCGCATGGATAGGCGCTTGCATGCTATTGTCTTCGTCAGGTAATGCTAAGGATTCGGGATCACGGCGCCTAATGCCTAACTGACGTTCCTTGGGCATGCGGTAACCCGCTATATAATCTATGGTAATAAACTGACGTGCGCCTTTGCACGTTTGTATAGGTGGACCAGCATAGGCCAACGCCAGTTTTAATATCGCTTCTTCGCATCTTTTTTTATTTATAAAAGTTCCTGACGAACAACTTAAATGTAGATATCTAAGCCTAGGGTCTGCGATGTTTTTAATACAATGGATGCCTATATATTGTCTATTGTTAAATTTGCCCTTTTGGTAACCATATAGTATTTCTATCGATCCACCCTTGGGTAAAGTTTCCAAAGCATGCAGTCGGTATACCCCCCTTGTGGTTGTGTAATCAGCAGCTACCCAGCCTACCTTACCCAAAAGAAAACTATTATTTTGGTACGTTGTATTGCTCATCGCTGTATCAGGTGGGCGTGCGGTGAAGGTTTGCTTACCACTGCTTAACCCAATGATCCAGGAATAGGGCGTGTAGGGTTCCTTTGTTTGTATAGCGAATAACTTGCCTACCCATAAATTCTTGTAATTAAATTTATAGTTGTAACTGTAGGCAATACCTGTTTGATTGTAACATTGTCCGCCAAGGAAATAGTTCCCATGCCGATGAGGCAGTTCATATATAAAACCATAGCCCCATCTTTTCTTTAGGAAAAGTTGGTTGCTGAAGCGGTGGCCATAGCCTCCTACATTGTGATGCGTTAGGGTACACAATGGTCCCTCATCTAGACTTACATCGACCGTTATAGGAAATTGATCCTTGGTCTCTATGATCAGGTCCGATAGCATCGTTGCACTATTTCTTTTTACCTGTTTACAAGTAACAGAAACAGTTGAAAAGTAGGGTAGTGCCATTAAGCGTTGCTTAATAGCCAAGCGTGTTTGCGCATCAAAAGTTACACCAGGTGCCAAGGAAATATAGCTACGTATGAGCGAAGCATGTGTAGTAGGGGTCAGCCATCGCAACAAACGTAAGTAAGGGTATGATGGCGTTGGCGCTATAGCGCCTGTAGATGTTATGGTTATCGTTCTAAGTGTATAAACAGCAGAGGCGTCTGCCTTAGATGGCATACAAAAGGAAAACATCCATCCAGCTGTTAAGCCTATAAACTGTGCGATACCCTTAGCTTTTTTGCGCATGGATGTAACCATTTGAAACGTTATAATGCTATATAAGTGGTTCGGGCTGCAATCTAGGATAAGGAGTTATGTTGAACCAATAACACCTTATTACCTAGAAGTGATTCCCAAAACCATATAAAAAGATGTAGGATGCTGCGATCAGCTTACAAATCAAGGCCTACATGAACTGCATCTACTACAGATAGCGCGTTATAGGTTGCTTGACTTGCTCCAAGCCTTAATATTCATCTTCATTAAAGATAAAATCATCCCCTGTTGGGTAGTCAGGCCATATTTCTTCAATCGAGGTATATGGATAATCATCATCATCCAATTCCTCTAGATTTCTAATCACCTCAAAAGGGGCGCCTGATCGTTTGGCATAGTCTATCAATTCATCCTTAGTAGCTGGCCAAGGGGCATCTTCTAAATGCGATACTAATTCAAGTGTCCAATACATAATGTAAAAGCGAAAAATAAATTAAATTTAAACTGCGTCGGATAGGCTTTAGGCCTATCTTTTAGCAGGCAAAAATAGCGCAATTTTCAAATTCATACAAGCAATTACCACTCTATTGCTTGTGATGACTAGGCAATTGTTTGAAGCGCACCTTAACGTTAAGGTGTATGGCTACGCTACAGATAGTATAATTTATGCAAATTTCTTTTTTTCTTGCCAGGCGTTACGTTAAAAAGCATGGCCACACTACATTAATCTATAGGTTATCTAGACTTTCTTGCTACAGTATGGCATTGGGTAGCGCTATTTTAGTACTTATCTTGTCTACCATGAATGGAATGGAAAAGGTACTGTCCAATTTGTTTGATACCTATACACCTGCCTTAAAAATAGAACCCAAGATCGGTCAAACATTTATCTGCGATGCCGAATTAAAAGGTCATATCATAAATCTTTCTGGTGTAGCAGATATTGTAGAAGTATTAGAGGCCACTGCACTGGTACGGTTGCATCGTCAGCAAGCCATTGTGACGTTTAAAGGTGTTTCTAACAACTTTACAGCAAGTGATTTTTATAGAAACGCTACCTGGATGGATGGGGTTACTTTTTTGCGGGATGGTAGCCCACAAGCTATTGCAGGCATCTTGATTGGCCAATTTTTACAATGGACGCCTCATAGCAATCGGGTAGAGGTTTTTTATCCAAAACAGGGTGGTTACCTGCTTTGTAAGCCCTACAAGCGCATGACTTTGGCGGTGCATGGCCTCTTCTCTATAGCGCGGAAAATTGATGGCCAATATATCATTGCTCCTATGGATTTTGTCGAGGCGTTGACAGGTGGCCGTCATCAACGTACCCATTGGGAAGTGGTCCTCGAAGAGACCGCGGACCTGGCAACCATACAAGCCCGCATACAGCAAGTATTGCCAGATGGCTATAGCGTGACCCATCGAGATGAACAAAATGTACCACGTCGTAGGGCTATCTTCATAGAACGCCTTTCTGTCTGTTTTATTTTTGCTTTGGTATTGCTTTTGGCTGCACTGCATATTTTCTTTATGTTATGTATGTTGATTGTGCATAAGCAAAAAGATATAGCGATGCTTGCTGCACTTGGTGCGACGCCAGGTCAAATAGGTAAGCTTATATGCTATAATGGCCTCTTGGTATCTTTAGAAGGTATGCTATATGGACTGATTATAGGGTGGGGTTTAGGCTTTTTGCAGCAAAAGTTTGGCATCATTACCCTTACTAGGGTGCGTAGTAGGATCCCGTATCCGATAGAAATGCATGGAGTGGATTGCCTATATACAGCTATGATAACCACTGTATTTAGTATGTTGGCTACCCTTTGGCCCGTGAAATGCGCTATGCAATTAGCCAGAAAGTCATTGCGTGGTACCAGTCTCATCGAGAGATAAGCGAAAGAGATGAAAAAAATAATTATTATTAATTTAATAAGTTTATGTGGCTTGATGGGGTTTAAATGCAAGCATGTTGATGCTACTATTCCTGTCGTGGAGCAAACTGCTTCTAAAATTTCCCTCACATCGAATCGCACCAAGCCTAGTGCGCACAACCATCTTACTGGAGATGACGCTATAGTGCATCCAATTGTAAGTTACGATGTTAAAAATGATCAATTAAGCAGGTATTATTTATTTAAACCTACACCAGCCTCTGGATTGGACCATGCGTTATGGGAAGAAGAGAATCACAATAAGGCTAGCCATCAAAAACTTTTCAATTGGTTTGCAAAAATTATCCCTCAGCAATACAGGGAAGGGATCAAGTATTTTGCCATAATTGATCCACGACAAAGCAATGCAGAAGAAGTTGTATGTGCCGCTATAGGTCCGCAAAGCCAAGCATCTATAGAGCCTTTCTGTCTATATATGGCATTTGATCTAGAAGGTTATAGGGATCTTCCTTACTTATTAAGCGATAATAGCCTAAGCTGTAACTGGTTGGTGTATATATTGCTCCATGAATTTGGTCACTATTTGACTATGAATGAAGCACAACAAGCGCTTATAGAAGGCGCTTTTGTTCCCAAAAAAAATTCAATTTGTGAACAAATTTGGTTTAGACCTGCTTATAAAAAGCTGGCAACTTGTAGTAACGAGGTAGCATTGGCTCGATGCAAAGAAGAACTCTTCAAACAAGGAGAGTTCATTACAGAATATGCGGCCAATTCTTGTTTAGAAGACGCTGCTGAAACTTTTGCCTATTTTGTGCTCACGGACGAACGCCCACAACCAGGCGTTAGTGGCGCAAAAGATAAGATTCTGTTATTTTATGAAAATGAACAAATGGTCAACATCCGAGAGGATATTCGGGAAAATCTCAAAAAACTAGGCATCGCTCCTAGAGTATCAAATATATTGATCCACTGTTCAAAACTCCTAACGAAGGCAAAAGAAAAACTCAAAAAACTAATAGGAAGAGCAATGTGAGGGGTCAATGGTGTCAATTTAAGGGAGATATTTTATTATTTTTACTGTGTGCCCAATTCCTTTATAGGCAGCTACCATGCCAGTAATATACTAATTGCATGGAGTATATAAGCATTTATATATGCATTCATTTTATTGCCCTTGCCTTCCATTACGTCAATGTAAAGCGCTTCTCGCTCAAGGAGGTGCCAAAAATTTAATTAAAACTAATCTAAATAATTATTAAAAACCAGATAAAAAAAATAGTTGTTGCTGATATGTTGGGCTTATTATATAGTCTAATGTTGGCTGGATGTAGCCAATCTGGAGCTAGTATGATGGGATCAGTTGGGTCTATAAAAAAGCAATCTAATTACGAAAAATGTTGCAAGTGGATTAAGGACATCCTGCATCGCATAGGTGTTAGTTACCCTATAATTGTAGAATATAAAATTGTCGGCGATCAGCTTAAACGTGAACATACATGCAAATATAAACAGGACTGTGGACTTGATAAGCATCAATGGGAAATAGAAAAAAAAATCAAGATAAACACCAAGGAATTTGGAACTGTGTTGCGAATATTATCAATAAAGAATATAGAAAACAAGTAAATCGTTTAGTCGTATTCGCTCTAAATAAGAATATACTCGCATATATGGGATCGCTAGCTGATCCATAAGTGATCAAGGAATGCAATATACGAATTTTCTGTTATATATAAGGGCACTAAATCATATAAGGCTCTCAACCTTTCTTTATAAGGGTTTATATTTCTGAAAAACTCATGTAAACCTAGGCGACCCTCAAGTGGCTTGATAAAGTTTATACAACCTAGAATAGATAAAGAAGAAAAATAACCTAGACTTTTTGGGTTTATAGACTTTTTTTGATCTGACACGGCATATCCACCCGAAAACTTACCACAACCAGTAGTAAATACTAAAGATGATCCCAAAATTAATCCGGTTGTTAATTGGGAAAATAAAGCCTGTGTTATATGTTTTTTAACTTTTTTATGCACAATAAGTGAAGTTTTATAGTAGTTCTGCTTTCCCTCCTACCTACTCAATGCCTGGCCACTCCTATTCAGAATTTACCATTTCTGTGTATTTTACTTTTCAGGATATGCTGTATTAAATCCTGTCTTAGCTTCTCACTATATAGATCTGCAATAGCTTCTTTATCTTCTTTAGCAACCGATTCTGATTGAAATTGTAGCTTATTGATTCTTTCTACCAGTTCTCCCATTGCCATTATATTGTTATTTTTGAGGCTTTTTAGTTGAAAATATTTGACCGGGTCATCTTTTTAAAATCTTGGATCAACTAGTGTTTTATCTATCTGTCTATTTTGCGCCTCTAGATTTTTGATTTGTTCTTTATAGATAGGTATTAGCTTATTATTGCATTCTTTAGCCGCTATTTTAATTTGATCTGAGCGGCGCAATTCTCTTTGTATATCAGAGCAAAGTCCATTTAAATTTTTTGAACGCTTTACATTTAGGAAATTACTACTTCTACCAGTAAAAGCATCTATCCTACCTAAGAGAGACTTTTCTCTGAAGTACGAAAAAGAACAATCTCTCTTAAGCGCTCTAGTACAATCTAAACTAGGAATATAATCACTTGGGTTTAAACTAATACCTTTAATACTTCTCCCATGTTTGAGTTCCTGAGTGCCATAGACATGGCCTGAAATAAAACTATTTTTTACTTTTAAAGCCTTTTTTCTGCCTTTTCTTTCAAAGGATACTGGAAAGTAGTTTTTTTCCTGTTTAGGAGAAGGAACTATCTTGTTAACTTTTTGAACTACCCTTTCAGGCTTAACGATAATTTTTTTAGTTGCTTTAACAGGTTCTGGTAGAGGAGACTCTGATTTAACGTTTGATACTGCTTCTTGGTCCGCTTTCTTGACATTGTTTAGCATATCTTCAAATAAAGAAAAACGTACTTTTTCTGATTTAGATTGACCGAATCCTTTCATTCTTTGATTGGTTTCTTTAGTAATCGATAAGGGTTCTGCTTTTTCCAATAGCTTACAAGGTTTAGGAGGAGGCGCTACAAAAAAATCATGCCAACTTTTTGTTTTGCTCACATCCCTGAGCACTACCCAAGCAAAAACCAACAAGCCAGCCAATCCAAAACTTAATTGCTTTTTGTTCATAGGAACTAAACTTCTTTAGGGTCTGGCATCAGACAGGGTATACTTAGCAACAATCTATTAGGTAGATTCAAGCTTAAATCCCTACGTCCTTTTTTCTCTTCAAAACAGACAATGATACCTGATTTTTCTACCTTATGTTTAATCACAAAAACCATAGGAATGATCTCTCCAGGGGCTACTACCATACGCTTAGGCTTGAGTGTAGTAGGAATAGTGGTTTTGTCTTTGTTGTTACCTACAAAGTAAATGTTCCCTACTTTGTAGTTATAAGGAGAGTTGTTTTTCAATATAAATTTTAAAACAGTCGCTTCTCCTGTGCTAACCGCGTTGCTCAAAAAACAACTTACTTTTTGTTTAGTCTGATGAAAGCGTTTAATATTTGGTTATTCCTGAGATACATATGCTAGTTAAGATGTGGAGCTTGTGGATAACTTTGAAAAAGTTATCCATCAAATCCACATCTTAGAGAAAGGTCTAGATTTGTCGGGTTGCAACCCAAAGATTGTGTTGATTAAATATTAAAGCTAGCAGGTGACTTGAAGGCAACTGGACTTTAAGTTAATTAATAGTCGAAAACAGAGTAAGTACCTGCTTAGCCTTATTTTTGCTTTGAACAAATAGCAGAAGAAGTTGTTACCAACTGTCTTGTACGATAAGAATAAAGAAATATAAATATAATATAAAATGAACACAACACTCGGTTTAGACGTCAGTAAATACCGTTCAACTTGGGTTTTTTTTAGATCGGCTAGAGGCCTATTTGGTCTATTTGAATGTAGTAAGCAAAATAACGCATGCCATGATTCGACCTTGTATGCGCACTAGAGAGGCCTACTTAGCCGATAATGTAGGCCCTCCTACCACTGAGGCCTCCAAAGAGATAGTAGGGGATGCTTTGCCTGTAAAATAATGATGGTAAGGATGCATTTAATGCAATCATGCACGCTATTCAATATTTTTGGTTATTTTTGATCCTATATTGGTCTGCACTTTTGCGACAGCAAAATAAATCACCCCTTTAAAGTGGCCGTGGTGCCCACTAATAGGGATCAATATAATATTTATATGACAATGGTTTTTAGTATGTTTCGGTTCAGATATTTGTTTTTTATATGGTTGTCATTGGCTTCCTTTGCAGGTCTTCGTCGCAATCACCCTACCAGTCAATCTCCCGGTAAGGTAAGCCAGACGACAGGGCGTCCTTTTAACCAGCCAGATACCCTTTCGGTAGTTCCTTGTAAGGCAAGGCCACCTATTCCAGGTATGGTCTATATTGAGGGAGGGTATATGATCATGGGTAACTTAGGTGAAGATAAACTGGGTACAGGGGGTTGTTGTGCCAAGCCTGTTACCGTTAATTCTTTTTGGATGGATGAAACACCTGTTACCAATTTGGCCTATAGAGAATACCTCTATGATTTGAAACAGCGTGGCTTGATGGAACAATATCAGGCTGCTATGCCCAATCAGCAAGTTTTTATAGAGCACTTTAGCTACAATGACCCATTGGTAGACAATTATTTATATGCACCTGGTTTTATGTACTATCCTGTTGTGGGCGTCAGTTGGGAGCAAGCTATGAAATATTGTGCGTGGCGGACCGAGAAACTTCATGAGGCGATTAAGAAACGCAAAGGAAGTCCAGTTCCCGATCCTGATCCTGATGCGGGATCCTCGAATGGTGAAGATGAACCAAAGTTTATGGTTCGGTTGCCTACTGAAGTAGAATTTGAATATGCTGCGCGTGGTGTAGTGGGCGCACCGGATATAAGCTATTTACAAAGTCATCAGCGCAACTACCCTTGGGATGGATCTTCTCCAAGAGGAAAAAATGGTCGGTTTTTAGCTAATTTTAAGCGCGGTAAAGGCAATTATAAGGGAATGGCTGGTGAATCTGACCATTCGGCACCAACTTCTAACGTCTATGCCTACCCTCCTAATGCAGTTGGTCTTCGCGATATAATGGGTAATGTCTGTTGTTGGACACTTGATACCTATAGGCGCATACAAGATACAAGTGATTTAAATCCAGTTAGGCGTGATGGTTTTTTGGATCCTGCTGCGCACTATAGTGCAACCCATAAGGCTTCCCTGGTGAATGATGATGCAAAAGTCTATAAAGGCTGTTCTTGGGCAGACTGTGCCTATTTTTTACAAATAGGTACCCGCCGGTATTTGAATAAAGATTCGGCTACGGCTACCATTGGTTTCCGGTGTGTGGTTTCCAGCTTAGGGCAGTAATAGATGCTGGGTCAGCCTATTTTTAGGCTTCTACTACCGCTATGGTGGCAATGCTTACTTGGGCTACACCTGCCGCTAAAAGCGCATGGGTGCAAGCGGTCAAGGTCGCTCCTGTAGTGAGAATATCATCCACCAGCAGCAGGTGTTTGCCTGCTAGTAAACCTGCGTCTATAACTTTAAAGGCATCTTTAAGGTTGGCGATACGTTCTATTTTATTTTTGGTTGTTTGGGAGGGCGTATAACGGGTCCGTGCTATGCATGCTGTGTACAAAGGCATGTTTAGTGCAGCGGAGAGTCCTTTTGCAAAAAAATCACTCTGGTTATAGCCCCGTTCTTTGAGTCGTTTGGGGTGCAGTGGAACCGCTACAATTCCATCGATGGATGGCATCATCGGTGCCTGATGTAAGATCTGGCCATAGCGTTGCCCTAGCATCTGTCCGATTTTGGGTTGGTTTTTATACTTCATAGCAAAGAGTACTTGTTCAAGATGGCTCTTCTTTCTTAACTTGTAAAGCGAAAATCCATAGGCTATGGTCACTTTACCTATAAAGTAGTTGGTAATAAGGTTGTCTACTAATGTATGCGCGTTGGTTTCTGGAAATGCACTCAAACAAATGGTACAAACCCATGTTTCTCCCTGAATCAGTTTATGGTTGCATCCCACGCATAGGGGTGGAAAAAACAAATCCAATAGCCCAGCGATCAATCGTTTCATCATATAGAAGTATGTGTTCAGCGCATTGGTTTTTATTAGGCATCTGTTCCAATCACTGGTTTTTTGTCCACTTTTTTATCAAGAAAAAAGCTATTATCTTACTATGCAAGTTTTTTAGTCATTTTGTACTCGTTTTTGATACTTTTGACGAAGCTTCTTTTTTGTTGTATAAGCTTATGCGCCAGCTCTAGGAGCTTCCTCATACATGCTACGATAGCCACTTTTTTAGGCTTATATTTACCTACTAATCTATCATAGCATTCTTTTAAATATAGGAACCACTTTTTCCCTGCTAATACAGCCATATACAGTGCATCTCGTGGTATTTTCCTTCCTCCCCTAATAAATCTTTTTCCCTGTTTTTTCCCACTATCAGCCGCATATGGTGCTATACCTACTAAAGCTGATAGTTGATTACTACTGTAGCTTCTATCACCTAATTCAGGTAAAAAACTGACTAATTTAGTGGCTAAACATTTCCCGATTCCTGGAATGGTTTCTAGTATATTAGCCTTTTCGTCTAGATCCTTATCAGTAGTTATGGTTTTATTTAACGCTTTATCAATAATTTTTATTTCTTTTTCTAAAAAATCGATATGCCTTTCTATGCTTTCTTTATCTATATTAGTCTGGCTATGGTGTAACCGTTTCTTTTCATTGCTTAATGTAGCTACCAGCTCTTCTCTTCTTTGTTGTTGCCTTTTAAGCCGATCTGTTGTAATATAATAGCTGTAATTAGCTTTCAATCCCCTTTCCTGTCCATAGCGAGCTAGTTTAAAAGGTAGAGTAGAGCACTGGCGCGGTGAAGTATAGGACCAGGTTTATCCGTGTCCATCGTTTCCGATTTCGTGCCTAAATAACCCAATCTCTCTTTCCCGTTTCCAGCACCCCCCCGTCGCACCGTACGTGAGGTTTTCCCTCATACGGCGCACGGATCGTCTTCTTCGTCTGCATTACGTCCATCTGTATCGCACCCGATAAGCTCCTACATTGACTAATTTGTACACTTTGTGGAGCTTCTCGTCGGGGAGTTCCTTATACCCGTTCTTCCTACTCCCTTTCTTTTTCATGATAAATCTTCTCAGACGCCTGTTTGCATGCCCTTGTACTTTCCTAAATCTCCTAGAACTGGCCGTGTGACGGTAATACTCCGTCCACCCCAGTAAGGATGCGTTTAAGTCTTTAACAATAGTTTCAACACTTTCGTGCAACCGGTTCCGATAGGTCAATTGCGTGACTTTCTTAATAATCCGCTTGATTGCATCAGGTGTAGGATACATATGGGTAACGGGTTTCTGATATCTTGGCGAGTATCCCCTTTTAAAGGCATACCCTAAGAAATTGAAACCTTCTTCGGCCGTGGTCATTCGACTCTTTTCTTCATTGATCGAAAGGCCCAAGCGTTGCAGATACCCACATAAAATACCCAAAATCTTCTCTACCGGTTTATTCGACACTATCACGAGATCGTCCGCATAGCGGACAATCTGTGCATTCCACCCATTCCTTTCGGTCATCCGCTTGACCCATACTGTGTCTAGCAGATTCAGGTATATATTAGAAAGTAAGGGCGAAATGGGGGACCCTTGAGGGGATCCTTGTCGAGTAGCAACTTCTTCGCCTTTAAGGACTCCTGAGCGAAGCCAGGCTTGTATTAACTTTAGAACATACCTATCACTGATTCGCTTTTGAATGACTTTCATAAGCTTATCGTGTGGGATTGAGTCAAAGTATCGCTTCAAATCAATATCTAAAACTTGGGTGAGCCCGTAATTAAGCCATTTATATATTGATAGACTTGCATGGACTGCGGATCGTTTAGGTCGAAACCCAAATGAGCATTCTTGGAAGTCTGCTTCAAAAATTGGCTCTATAACAAGACGGGTTGCAGTTTGTACTAAGCGGTCCTTAATCGTGGGCACTCCCAAGATTCTTATTCCTCCTTTCGGTTTGGGTATTTCCACGCGCTTTGTCTTATTGCTTCGGTAGCTTCCTGATTCCAGTTCTTTTTGAACTTGTCCAAGAAACGCTTCTTCCCCTTGTTCTTTGATTTGTTCTATTGTTATTCCATCTATGCCTGGTGCCCCGTGATTTGCACAAACCTGTTTCCATGAACAGACCAGTACGTCCAATCTATATATTTTGTCATGAAGGGTGTAGAAGCTGCGTTTAGGATTAGACTTAGCAGATCGATAAAGTTCTCGCTGCAGTTCTCGGACGCTTTGTGCCATGTGGTTACCTTGCGGAATCATGGTATCTTTCCCTGTTTTGAAAACATGACGAAACTGAAGATCCTTCGCTCCGGTAAGGTTTTGTTGTCCTTGCCATCTTCACTACTACTATCTTCCCGACTTCCTGCACAGCATCGGAACGAACTTCGACTTGCGCCTTATATCCTTCCTTACTCTTGGAACTTAAAGACCGTGCAGGATCTCCCACGTTTCTCCTCCTTTCTTTCCTACGTGCCGCCCCTGCTACGCCGGGAGATAAGTGACGGTTATTGACCTGTTATCTTTCCGTCACTTTACAGCTTTCGCCCACCAGACGAGAGGCTCAGCATCTCCAATTCCCAGATTTCTCTGGTAAGACCTTCACGGCGCTACATATAGGTTCCTTGCGTACGGCCCGCAGTTTGCGTAGCTCCTTGTACAGAGCCGTCGTCGAGTGGCTTCATCTACAAAAATTACTCTTTATAGATGCACTCCTCGCTACCTGGCCAACAGGCCTATTGCCAGGGTGGGACTTGCACCCACTAGAAAGGAGGCCTTCGTGGCACGCCATCGTGTTTATCCGTTTTACAGTGGTCTAGAGATTTACTAAATGAACTAAAAGTATATGTATTCACTTGATGTATGTGTACATTAGCGGCATACAATTTCTCACAAATGGCTCTTTCATATCCCCCAGTTGGTTCACATACTATAATTTTAACAGCTACTTGATCTAAATAATCTATAAGTTCCTTATGGCCCTGCTCATCGTTACGAAACCTTTTATATACAGATTTAGCCTCTTGACTATAGAAACATGCATCCAGCCATGTTTTCCCTATATCTAAACCAAGTATTCTGTTCATTTTATATTATATTTATTTATATTTCCTTATTCTTATCGTACAAGACAGTTGTAGGCAACTTCTTCTGCTATTTGTTCAAAGAAAATAAAGGTAAGCAGGTACTTAAGCTTTTTTCGACTATTAACTATATAAAGTCCAGTGGGATACAAGTAACCTGCTACCTTTAAAATACAATCTTTTTAAATCTTAACTACATCTAGAATCTTTCTTAAGCTGTGTTTTTGATGGATAACTAAAGTTATCCACAAAACCACAGCTTACCTACTACTATTTTTTACTATAAATTGAATATGATTCAAGCTACATCTATAGCTATATCTATCTAGTGCTAAGATATAAGTGGGATAAAATGCATTATTAACCAGTAACGTTGTGAACAGATACATATAGAAATGCGTATGCTATGGGTTGTTTACAGTGTAGTAGGTAGATTCCTTCTGAATTTAATATATTTTAAATCTATTTTTATATGCTCGATAGAACCATTCCACCTAAGTTTCAAGAGATTGAGTCCATTGATTTTCCATGGCCAGAAAAGCATACACTTCAGATGCCATTGTATCTGCTCCACATGGGCAGTCAGCCCATTATAGAGTTGGAATTGATTTTTAAATCTGGTAGTTGCTATGAGTTACAGCCAGGTGCCGCCTATTTTACGGCTGCTATGTTATTAGAAGGTACGGAAACCAAAAGTGCCCAAGCTATTGCCCATGCGATTGATTATTATGGTGCCACTATTTCCACCCATGTGCGGAAAGATTTTTGTACCCTTTCTCTTTCCACGCTTGCCAAACACCTTAGTCCAGTATTAGATCTATTGGTAGAGCTTTTGTTGACCCCTAGTTTTCCTGAAAAATCACTCCAACGGCTCAAAAAGCTAAAAGTGCAAGCCATTCAAATGGCCGATAAAAAAAATAGTCAAGTAGCCTATAAGCGGTTTTGTACAGCGCTTTTTACAGCAGCGCATCCTTATGGCAGGCAGCTCACCGTGCAAGATGTTGATAAGATTCAACGGGATCATTTACAGTACCATTATGATCAAGTATTCTTTGCGCATGGTGCTGCTTTTGTGAGTGGGCAAGTCACGCCAGCAGCCTTACAACGCATCAAACAGGCCCTAGCCCATATTACTCTCAAAACAAATCTACAAGCAAATCCAATACCCTGTCGTACGCTGCCTGAAAAAGTCCGCTTAGTGGATGGGCAACATCTACAATCTGCTATTGTAATCGGTAAAAAGCTACTGGTCAAAAAGGAAGCAGATTTTTTACCCATGGTTGTCGTGAATACCCTTCTAGGCGGCTATTTTGGTTCTCGGCTCATGCGGAATATTCGAGAAGATAAAGGTTATACCTATGGGATTCATTCCAGTATGGTATCATTTTTGCAAGCCGGCTATCTAGCCATTACGACAGAAGTAGCCCAAGCCGTTACGCAAGAGACCATCCAAGAAATCTATAAAGAAATTGCCCTATTGCAAGACGAATTCGTTTCAGAAGCAGCCTTACAAAATGTTAAAAATTACCTATTGGGTCATTTTTTAACGACCCTTAACGATCCTTTTTCTATCATGCAAAAGTTTCAATCCGCCTATCTCCATGGTTTAGGTCAAGATTATTATACTAGATTTTACCAGCAGGTGCGCAACATAACCCCTCTAGACGTTAGAACTTTAGCACAAAAATACTTATCTTTAGATTCCTTTACAGAAGTAGTGGTGTGCTAATGCACTTAACTGTATGATAGGGGGCTATCGCCTCCTTTAGTAGGCTTCAATTTGCATTTGATGCGATAAAGGGGTATATTTGAAGCCGTTGGTTTTATATATACGGTGCTCAATTTTTTTGTTGGTTCAACTTTTCTTTAAAAAGCGTGGATTCTATCAGTTACAAGACAAAATATGCTAATAAGCAAAGCGTTAACAAGCAATGGGTGGTTGTTGATGCTTCATTTCAGCCCTTGGGTAGGTTGGCTAGCCAACTTGCTTACCTCATTCGTGGCAAGCACAAGCCTGATTTTACGCCTCATGTAGATAGCGGGGATCATGTGATCGTTTTAAATGCGGATAAAATCGCTATATCGGGTAATAAATCGGAAAAAAAGATCTATACCACTTATTCGGGCTATCCTGGTGGGTTAAAGCGTGCTACATTTCAAGAAGTTCAAGTTGCGCATCCCAAGCGTGTGGTAGAGCATGCGGTTAAGGGCATGTTGCCTAAAAATAGATTGGGCAGAAGGTTGTTGCACAACTTACATGTTTGTGAAGGGTCTGTGCATCCCTATGCAGCTCAAAAACCAACCTCAATAACCCTAAAATACTAATTATTAACGGATGGAAACAGTCAATGCAGTAGGTCGAAGAAAGACGGCTGTCGCTAGGGTCTATCTTGTACCTGGGACAGGAGACATTATCATTAACCATAAGCCGCTTTTGGATTATTTTCCAGTAGAAGAAATTAACCTAATTGTTAAGCAACCTTTGGAAAAATTAGATAGGGTAGGTCAATATAACCTAAAAATTAACGTTGTAGGTGGGGGCGTGCGTGGGCAGGCTGAGGCCATTCGTTTAGGGATTGCTAGGGCGCTTTGTAAGTTAGATGTAGAAAGCAATAGGCCTATATTGAAGAAAGAGGGGTTCTTAACCAGGGATGCTAGGGTTGTGGAGCGTAAGAAGTATGGCCGTAAAAAGTCGAGAAAGAAGTTCCAGTTTACCAAACGTTAAGTCTATTTTTATAGTTATTATTTATTATTACCCATAATGATAAAATTAGAATTCAAAGCACTGCTGGATGCTGGTGTCCATTTTGGTCATCTGACTAGGAAATGGAATCCTAAGATGGCTCCCTTTATTTTTATGAAGCAGAATGGCATTCACATCATTGATCTAAACAAGACCATTACCTGTATGCAGGGGGCTGCTTTGCAGCTTAATGCAATGGCTCAAGCTGGGAAAAAGATTTTGTTTGTAGCGACCAAAAAGCAAATTAAAGCTTCTGTAGAGCAGACGGCAAAAGATTTAGGTATGCCCTATGTAACGGAGCGGTGGCTGGGCGGTACGCTGACCAATTTTGTCAATACGCGGAAGTTGTTAAAGCGCATGCTTTCCATAGAAAAAAACATGCAGATGGCTGCCTATAAAAGCTTAGCAAAAAAGGAAAGGTTAATCATTGCGCGGGAGCAAGAAAAGCTCAATAGGATTTTGCAGGGGCTAGCTAATGTGACGCGGCTACCATCTGCTCTATTTGTAATTGATATTAAGGAAGAACATATTGCTGTTGAGGAAGCGCGCAAGTTGGGCATTCCTATTTTTGCGCTTGTAGATACCAATACCAATCCAGATATGGTTGACTTTCCTATTCCTGGTAACGATGATGCATTCCGTTCGGTAGATATTGTAGTGCGTTATCTTGCTACTGCGATTAAAGAAGGCATTGCATCCTATAAAAAAGAGAAAGCAGAAACCGCGCCTAAAAAAGAGGAAGAGGCTGTCAGTAATACAGCTACTAAAGGCGTTCCTAAGCGAGGCATAAAAGTGGTACAGGGGGTAGTCATCAAGAAGGGTCTGGCTGCAAAGGGTAAAGTGGCTACACCTGTAGCTAAGGTGGCTGCAGCTGCTCCACCACTTAAGGATCAACCAGAAAAGTAAAGATAGCAATATTGTATAGTATATGATGGTTACAGCACAAGAGGTAGCTGCACTAAGGAAAAAGACCGGTGCAGGGATGATGGATTGTAAAAAAGCGTTGATTGAGGCAGGGGGTAATGTAGAGCAAGCCATTGATTTGCTTAGAAAGAAAGGACAAAAAATATGTGCAGACCGTGCGGCCCATCATGCCAGTGAGGGCGCTGTTTTTGCTTGTGCAAGTTTGGATCATAAGGAGTCTTTTTTATTGGTGTTGAACTGTGAGACTGACTTTGTAGCTAAAAATGAATTATTTGTGCAATTGGGTAAAACCATCTTGGAGGTGGCAGTAGCACACAAGCCAGATACTGTAGCAGCGCTACAAGCCTTGCCATTGGGGGATGGGACGGTTCAAGAGGCGATTGTATCATTTGCTGGTACCACGGGTGAAAAAATTACACTTTCTACTTATGTCACTTTAGCTGGTGCGGTAACGGTTCCCTATATCCATACAGGTAATCGGTTGGCTGTTTTGGTAGCTTTACAAGGTGCCCAGGGCGAGGAGGTAATCGCTGCAGGTAGAGATGTAGCAATGCAGATAGCGGCTATGCATCCAGTGGCGGTGGATAAAGATCAAGTAGACCCAGTTGTTATAGAAAGGGAAACTGCCGTTATCCAGGCGCAGCTTATGGATGAAGGGTATGACGGCGTTAAAGCTGAGAAGATAACGCAGGGTAGGTTGCATAAGTTTTTTCAAGAAAACACTCTTTTGCAACAGCCATTTGTCAAAAATGGCAAGTTGACTGTGGCCCAATACCTGACAACCATTGCTCCATCTTTGACCGTTACGGCATTCAAACGCATTGGCGTAGGGGAGTAAATAAGTACCCCTACGGCCATATCCACGTTACCTAAAAGCAAGGATCAAGCGTGCTTTTACTGTGTGCATTAATCCTCCGCTATGGGTTGAATGGATATAAAATTATTTAATTCTAAGAACAACTATAGATATATCATCTTTTTTACCTCCTGTACGGTTTTGAAGTCTGGATATTGTAATTACATGGTTTGAATACTTATCATTTAAAGGATAGGCTGAATCTTTAATATGTTTAAGATGATCTTTCATATCTTGATCTTTATATTGATCCTTATACTAAGGAATCTTGTAGAGCTGGTTCCCAAGCAATCAAGGATGGATCTAAAAGGTTGGTGCAAGCACAGTTAGCACAGCAGAATGCCTTTGCTTCTTAAGATGTTATGTGGGGTATGATGGCCGCTGCTAAAGGAGCATTTGTCGTTTTCAGTAAAGCTAAAGCCTTTAAGCGTTCTGCCAATTGGGTTAACTTAAGGAATATTTTTTATTGATTGTCAGAATTTTTCATATTTCTGGTTAATAATGAAGTTTATTTCACTTTTTTCTTGATAAAAAAGTGGACAAAAAATCAAGCCCTCGGCAAAAAGTCGCTGAAAGTATCATCTGACAGATGGAAAAACAGAAACCGCCCCCTTTGGGGGCTTGAAAGGAAACTGTTTTTCTTAATCATCTGTCAGATGATACTTGCTACACCACGACTTTTTACAGGGGCGTTTTTTTTGATGCAAAAAACCAGTGACTTGAATAGTCACCTATTTGCGGCCATAGTTTCACTGTGTTCCAAATCTCTTTTGGCACGGCGGCCATCAGCAAGGAGGCTACCAATCATCCATTCGAAAAAATCGATTTGATTTGAATAATCAATAATATGTCTGTCTTAATCCTCCGCTATGGGTTGAATGGATATAAAATTATTTAATTCTAAGAACAACTATAGATATATCATCTTTTTTACCTCCTGTATGGTTTTGAAGTCTGGATATTGTAATTACATGGTTTGAATACTTATCATTTAAAGGATAGGCTGAATCTTCAATATGTTTAAGATGATATTCCATATCTTGATCTTTATATTGATCTATATACTTTTGAAGTAGTTTCTCTTTATCTTCATCTTCAGCATCTTCATACTCCTTTTTTATAGCTGTATATTTCTGATATTCTTCATATTCTTTATGTGCCTTCTTTATAAAGCGCCCCAGCGGATAGCAGCACCTGGCCATATACTGTTGGCTTAAGCCAACGACTATAGTTACAGGAACTAACCGCATAAGCAATTTTACGAATAAATAATTTTTTTTCCTACCTAACCGTCGTTTAGGTAGTGCTTGCCCTTACCATAACTTTTTACCCATTGGGGTGTCTATTTCGTAGATGCTGACAAGCCAATCCTGTGATATCTTTTTATATTTGTATGATTTAGTAGCTTTAGCCTGAATAGGCTTCAATTCATAATAGATTTATTTAAATGCGTACAAAAGGCCGTGTATTGGTAGCCATGAGTGGGGGTATAGATAGCTCTGTAGCCGCTGTGATGTTGCATGAGCAAGGGTATGAAGTAGTAGGCATTACCATGAAAACATGGAGTTATGCCGGGAGTGGTGGTAAGAAAAAAGAGACAGGTTGTTGCAGCTTAGATGCCATCAATGATGCAAGAAACATAGCCGTTGAGTTGGGTTTCCCCCATATTGTCGTGGATATAAGAGCGGCATTTGGGGGGCATGTCATTGACCATTTTAAAGCTGAATACCTAGCTGGTAGAACACCTAATCCATGTGTATTGTGCAATACCCATATTAAATGGGATGCCCTTTTGGAACGTGCGCATAAATTAGATTGTGACTATCTTGCAACCGGTCATTATGCAAAAGTACGCGCAGAGGGCGGGCGTTATATTATTTCTAAGGGCTTAGATCCTAAAAAAGACCAATCCTATGCCCTATGGGGCGTCTCTCAAGCGAGCCTGAGTAAGACCCTATTGCCGCTCGGTGGATTTACCAAATCGTTTATTCGTGCCTTTGCTGCTGAACGTGGATTTACAGATTTGGTGAATAAATCTGAATCCTACGAAATATGTTTTATTCCCGATAATGACTACCGTGGCTTTTTAAAAAGACAACTCCCTGGATTGGAAGAAGCCGTTAAAGGAGGGGAATTGGTATTAGAAGATGGTACCGTAGTGGGGCATCATGAAGGCTATCCTTTTTATACCGTTGGTCAACGGAAAGGCGTCCCCATTGCTTTAGGCTATCCAGTATATGTAACCGCTATAGAAAAAGAAACCAATCGAGTGGTATTGGGCACTTTTGATCAATTGCGCCGAGAAGGTATGGTGGTACACCAACTTAACTTATCCAAATATGTAGATCTCCAGGGGAAAAAGATAGATACCGTTACTAAGGTCAGGTATAATGACCCAGGTACCCCTGCTGTGATTGAGCAGGTAGGAGATCAAATGCATGTCTTTTTTGGCACGGGTGTCCATGCCATTACACCTGGCCAAGCAGCTGTGTTTTATGAAGGAGAAGATGTGATAGGAGGTGGGTGGATTGCCTCTGCTTTTCAAAAAAAAAGTAAATAATATAATATAGAATTATATACCATTACTTTAACCATATAAATCGTATCTATTCAAGTCACTGGTTTTTTGCGTCAAAAAAAACGCCCCTGTAAAAAGGCGCGGTGTAGAAAGTGGCATCCTACAGATGATTAGGAAAAACAGTTTCCTTTAAAGCCCCCTTTGGGGGCGGTTTCTGTTTTTTCATCTGTAAGATGACACTTTCAGCGGCTTTTTACCAAGGGCTTGATTTTTTGTTACTTTTTTATCAAGAAAAAAGTAAAAATGCCTTGTAGCGTGGTATTTACTTCGTTTCTTTAGCTTCCAGCATTTGTAACTGCTTATCGACCTTACCAGTGGCGCGGTACCAAGCAATAGTCATTATCACTAAAAAGATTAATAATACCCCTGAAAGCGGTTGAATGCTATTGGTGTGCAGCAATTCCAGTAAGGCAATTTGTACCCAAGAGGAGCCTGCCTTTCCCAAACGGGAACCCAATAGATCTACAGCCGCTTTCCCTTTAATTTTGCTTTCTAGGTCCAGTGGAATATAAGCGATTTGGGTAGTTTTATCAAAAAAAGCATACTTGATAGACTTAGCTGCTATATTGTGGATGCCGCCAAAGAGCACGATGTAGAGGAGCAGTTTCGTACCCACCCAATGCGTTAAACAAGGTGCATTATTTTTAGTATAACTCATTAAAAAGAAGAGGCTACCCATAATGCCAATGATTGTTGGTGCAATGCGTGCAGTAGCTTTCCACCCAAATTTTCTAAGCATACCGCCACTAAAGAAAAGAGAGATTACCAAGGCAATAACCCCTGTCCAAAAGTTAAGTTCTGATACAAAGCTTTGGTAATCTACTGCTTTAGGAAAGGCTTCTTTTACATAAGATTTCCAAGTCCCTTCTACAATATTTATAGAGAGCCCGCAGGCAACCACCATAATGGCGATATGTCTTAAATAGCGAGAAGTAGCCACATGTTTTAGGCTATCCCATAGCGAGAGCCGTAACGTTGGAGGGGGCGCATCACGGTGCACACGCACCCCATCGGGTTTGATGATATGATTGGTCAACCAGTAAGTAAAGAGAATAGCTAGACAGCAGCATGCCACATACCCTATTAAGGCTTGCACGGTATATACAAAATCGCTATGGCTATATTTTTTAGTATAGGCTAAGACCAGTGGTCCCGCAATAATCAGTGCTACATCCCCTGCAGCAATTAGAATAGCATAGAACCGCTTGGCCTCCTGAACCTTACAAACATTATTGACGAAACTCCAATAGAGCAACATCAGTGCCACCTGGCCCCAAAGCTCTGCCACTACAAAAAATAGTACATGAATCCAATGGCGGAATGCTGTAATCCAATGGATCCCTTTCCCCCCTGTATAGCTGCTTAACCAATCTGCCAGCGCATAAGGGCTTACTTGCTTGGCATTAGGATACAATACAAAACCATATAGCAGGATCAGCACTAAAAAAAAGAGGATGGCACTATAAAATAGTGTAGACTGCTTGAAACAATTGTGTAGCTTTGTATACAATAAGACCACCCCTATCGAAATAGGAAAGATAATAGACCCTTTTATAATCGGGATAACCTCAGCAGCAGAGTGGTTTGCAGTTACCAAAACCGTATCCTTGAGTGCGGCTAAAATGCAGTAAACAAAAGAAATCAGGAATTTTAAACAAAGGAGAAGAAAGATTTTTTGCTTTTCCCCTTTTTGGACGGGAAAAATAACTTGTAACCATTTTTTAAACCACGATAAAGATATATATTCGGACATAGTGGCTTTTATAGATCTGCATTTCATATGCAATTTAGTACAAAATTATAGATATTCCATATGTTTGTATGGTTAAATCAATAGCTCCATATGATTCGGTTTTTTACATAACTTTATTTGCATCAGTAGTTTATGCTACAAGTTATAGTTTAATATAAATTTAATTTTTCATGCGTATCACTACATCGTTGGCATTTACACTTTGTTTATCGGGGTCCCTAACCGCTAGGGCTTCCTCTTCCATGGCTACACAATTAGCTAATCACTATTTAAAATCATTTCCTGCTGAAGCAGCAAAACCTTCCTCAAAAGCTGATCAGGCTAAAAAAGAAAAAGCATCAGATACAGATATTACAGCTATCTACCTTGCTCCAAGAACAGAACGGAATGTCGTATTCAATGAGATTTTTGCCAAAAGTAGTTACTATGAGCATCAGTATAAACAAGGCAGCAATCTATTAAACCCATATGTTTGGAATGACTTGCATCTCTTTTGTGGCACAACTACTACACCCGCTTATCATCTTTTATCTCGTATGAACAAGGCCATTACCGTTTTAGGAGAGGGTGCGCTTGCTTCACTTATTGCTGCACCTACTGCTAATCTGGAAACCCTGATGAAGCGTCAGCGATTTATAGATTTTTTGTGTCAAAAAACCCAGCTTTATCTTGACTTAAAAAGTCAGCTGCAAAATTACAAAACATCTGAAAAGGCTATGCTCTCTTTTTGGACAGGAACAGAGCCGCTCTATGTCAAAGAGTATGATAAGTATTTGACAGGACTATTTTATACCAGTTCTGCTGCTTCAAATAAATTAGCTAGTGTGCTCCAACTTAAAAAAGTATGGCTACGAGATATTTGGAATATTTATTCTAATTTTGCTTGGTATCCCGCAATAATTGGACCTATCAGTATATGTATGTCTTATATGGGTGTGAAGGGTCCAGATGTCTCATTGAAAACCTTTTGGGGCCAATTTTATCCTATGTTCTTGCCTGGATGGAATATCTATCATGTTAGCCAGTTAAAAAATGTAGGCGGTCAGGGAGATGGTGGTACTACATTTTTGTACGGTATATCTGGTTTCATTACGCTCCATTCCTTTTACCAAGGCTATAGCGGCTACCGCAACTACAAGGAGTATGCAGGCGTATTGAAAAACCTTGCATTGCGTATGGCTGATATCCAGACTTTTTTGATTACGGTTAAAAAAGTCAATGCATTAATTGAACAATATCCTGATGTAGCAGCCCTCTATGCTGCCCAACTTGAACCCATACGGACCTTATTAGCCCGTTCGAACGAATCATCCGAGGTAGGTAGCTTATTGTCTTCTTTAGAAGAACTACCCCTTCGTTCTTGGTCTTATCTGTGGAATAATGCGGGTAAACTACTCGCTACTTATAAACTTTTTGTGGAACATAAAGCTGTTTTCCATGATGCCATGTATGCCTTAGGGGAGTTAGATGCCTTTCTATCTATAGCCACCCTGATGAAAGAAACCGCTGCAATCAATGGGCCACATGCTTATACCTTTACGAAATTCTTATCTCCTCAATCACATACAAAACCTCGCTTGACGCTTGTTGGGATGTGGAACGCTATGTTACCCCCTATGCAAGCAGTGGGGAATGATGTAGCCATGGGTCAAGAGACACAAAGTATTATTTTAACCGGGCCCAATGCAGGAGGTAAATCAACCTTCCTAACCGGTGTGGCTACCACCGTTTTATTAAGTCAAACCTTTGGTATCGCACCCGCTAAGTCCTGTGAAATGACGCCATTTGCTAAAATAAATACCTACATCGATATTACCGATGATATTGCAGCCGGGAAGTCACTTTTTATGGCAGAAGTGGATCGATTTCAGTCCCATTTAAGATTATTAGAGCATTTAAAACAAGGAAAATTCAGTTTCACTATTTTTGATGAACCCTTTAGCGGAACCAATCCAATAGAAGGTGCAGCAGCAGAATATTCCGTATTAAATTATATTGCAAAATATAGCAACGCGCTAAACATTGTGGCTACGCACTATCCAATTGTTATGCTTTTAGAACAACGTGAGCCTCAAAAAGCGTTTAAAAACTATAAAGTTTTTATTAAGCCTATGGGCAAAGATGGGAAAATTCAGTACACCTATAAGGTGGTGCCTGGCGCTTCGAATCAAACCATTGCTATAGATATATTGGCTGAACAGGGGTATGCAACTGAAATGTTGCAACAAGCTAGAGATATTATTGGCCATCCAGAAAAGTATAAGAAAAGCTTTGCAAAATAGCACCCCCTACTTTTACTCCAATATCTTGTTGCAGTTTATGCCATTTTGACATAAACTGCAGCAAGGTAATCCATTTGGCATAGACTTTGTAGTACCTCCAACTAAAGTTAAATAGGTATTTGTACGAATAAAAGGAGTGATCCAATACAAACAAAATAGAAATTAGATATGGGAAAAATAATTGGAATCGATTTAGGAACCACTAATTCCTGTGTTGCCGTTATGGAAGGCAATGAACCAGTAGTGATTCCTAACAATGAAGGTAAAAGAACGACACCATCTGTAGTTGCTTTTTTAAATGGTGGGAAAGGGGAACGCAAGGTAGGTGATCCTGCTAAGCGTCAGGCCATTATAAATCCTCATAATACCATAAGCTCTATTAAGCGTTTTATGGGTAAAGGGTATGACAGTGTGGCCAATGAGATCAATGAAGTGGCCTATAAGGTAGAAAATGGCGCGAACAATACCGTTCGTGTCCGGATTGGTGATCGGCTCTATACACCTCAAGAGATTTCCGCTATTATCTTGCAAAAGATGAAAAGTGCGGCGGAAGACTACTTAGGTACTACGGTTACAGATGCAGTGATTACCGTTCCTGCCTATTTTAATGATGCAGAGCGACAAGCGACTAAAGAGGCAGGAGAAATAGCTGGGCTAGCCGTAAAACGTATTATCAATGAACCAACTGCTGCTGCTTTAGCCTATGGTTTAGATAAAAAAAATAAAGACATCACCATCGCTGTATTTGACCTTGGAGGAGGTACCTTTGATATTTCTATTCTAGACTTAGGTGATGGCGTTTTTGAGGTAAAGTCTACCAATGGAGACATTCATTTAGGTGGAGATGATTTTGATCAAAAAATAACAGATTGGCTGGCCGATAACTTTCAAAAGGAGGAGGGTGTTGATTTAAGAAAAGATCCAACTGCCCTGCAGCGCCTAAGAGAGGCAGCTGAAAAAGCCAAAATTGAGCTTTCTAGTGCCTCTACTTCAGAGATTAATCTTCCCTACATTACCGCTATTGATGGCGTCCCTAAACATTTGGTTAAGCAGCTCTCTAGGGCTCAGTTTGAAAAATTGGTTGATGACTTGGTAAAGCGTACCCTAGCCCCCTGTAGGCAAGCTTTAACAGATGCCTTTGGCGATATATCTGATCCACAGAACAACATTCATGAGGTGATTTTAGTAGGTGGCTCTACCCGCATACCAAAGATTCAAGAAGAAGTAGAGCGTTTTTTTGGTAAAAAGCCTTCCAAGGGTGTTAATCCTGATGAAGTAGTAGCTGTAGGCGCTGCGATTCAAGGCGGTGTGTTAACTGGAGAAGTAAAAGATGTTTTATTGCTTGATGTTATTCCACTATCCTTAGGTATTGAAACATTAGGTGGTGTTTTTACCAAGTTAATTGAAGCCAATACTACGATTCCAACCAGAAAATCAGAAGTTTTTTCTACCGCTTCAGACAATCAATCTTCTGTTATGGTGCATGTATTGCAAGGCAATAGGCCGATGGCCAAGCACAACCGAACCATTGGCCAGTTTCACTTATCCGATATACCATCCGCTCCCAAGGGTGTTCCACAAATAGAGGTAGCTTTTGATGTAGATGCCAATGGTATATTGCATGTTTCTGCAAAAGATAGAGGTACAGGCAAGGAACAAAAAATTCGTATTGAGGCTTCGTCTGGTTTGACAGAAGATGAAATCAAGCGTATGAGAGAGGAGGCAGAAGTCAATGCAGCAGCAGATAAGGCAGAAAGGGAGCAAATGGATAAGGTTAATCAAGCGGATTCATTTATATTTGAAGTAGAAAAACAACTCAAAGAGTTGGGAGATAAAATTGACGCAGAAGATAGGAAAAAGATAGAGCCCGCTTTAGCAGATTTGAAGAAAGCACATGCAGAAAAAGAGGTGGTTGTTATTGATCAGGCATTAGAAACGCTAAACAAGATTTGGAGTGAGGTCATGGCTAAGGTCTACCAAAAATCGCAAGCTGCGGGCGCAACATCCGCTGCTAGTGGGGAACAGGAAAATGCTAAAGAAGGTGGCAGTAACGTGACAGATGCTGAATTTGAAGAAGTAAAATAATAGGCTTTGTTGCTGCTATGGAGAGCGACTTTCTAATTGGTTTTTAGAAAGTCGCTTTTTTATATTACGTCTGTAAGATAATAAACCATTTGTGTAACATGCTTATGCTGAAAACATAACACGAAAAACCGCTTAAAGCCAAATAATAGTTGATTATTCTCTTCAATTTTACTAAATTAAGTTAGCTTGGGTGTACATATTCCATAATTATATATTTTTATGCTGAGAACCAAATATTATTATAACCCTGCTACTTGTAGCTATGAGCGTGTACAGCGATCTATATCCACCTTTATTATACGTAGTTCTCTTTATATATTTTTTTCGGTCGTCTTAGCGGTAGCAATGGTTAGGTATTATCGAGGTCGTTTTGTTTCTTCTAGAGAGCTTGAGTTGCTACAAGATAATGAGCGGCTTAAGGCCTATTATCATATGGTGCAGAAAAAGATAGAAGGTAGCGTGGCCCTTTTGACTCGGTTGCAACAACAGGATGATGAACTATATAGGCTATTGTTGAATACGACTCCCCTTTCTCCTGCAGAGCGCAATGCGGGCATGGGAGGTGTAAATACATATGCCCATTTGGGGAAAGACACATTAATTGCCCAAACATTGTCTAAAGCAGAGCAACTCTATAGTAAATTAAAGGTTCAGCAGCAATCTTACAAGCAATTACGCGAGCTTGCCAAGCATAAGATGGCTAAGCTTGCTTCCACACCTACCTTTCCACCCGTTTCTAAAAAACATTTAAAAAGAATATCGGCCCCTTTTGGTATGCGTACCCATCCAATCCATCATATACGTAAGATGCATGAGGGGGTTGATTTTTCCGCTCCTATTCATACGCCGATTTATGCTGCTGCGGATGGGCATGTTAAGTGGGTTAAAAATGATAAAAAAGGATATGGGAACCATCTCCTTATTGAGCATGGCAATGGTTTTCAAACCCATTATGCCCATATGCATACTATAATCGTTCAAAAATCGAACCACATCATCAGAGGACAACAGATTGGTACAGTGGGCAACTCAGGGGATTCAACTGCTCCCCATCTCCACTATGAAGTCTACAGCAATAGACATCGTGTTGATCCGATTCAATATTTTGTAGGAGAGCTTACTGCTGCTGAATATGAAGCAGTTCGTAAGCAATCCACCCATCGTACACAAGCCCTTTGCTCCAATTTTTAGCAGGTTTTACACAGGGTATTTGTACTTATTTTGGAGTGGTATTAAAAAATAAGCTATCTTATAAGTTGATTTGCGTTTGTTTCATTTACGATATGGTGCACCTGACTGGTTTATCTAGCGCGCATATCCAGGATGTATACCTTTCCTCTGGGGGAGTCAGATAGATCTTTTTGCTATGGCTTACTGGAATCTTTATCTCTGTGTCTATCCGCCTCAAATGCATCTAGTATACTGGCTCTTGTTTGGTTCTTAAGCGTTACCAATAGCGGTTGAAAGAGGTCTTATGCAAAAGAAATATTTTACCATTCAGGAGGTAGCGCGCCATTTTGATGTGGCGCCTTCTTTGATACGTTTTTGGGAAAAAACCTTTAGTGGCATCCTACAGCCTCATAAGAATAGCAAGGGAGCCAGAAGGTATCAAACAAAAGATATCACTCAGTTGCGTTATATCTATACACTGGTGAAGGAAAAAGGCTATAGTTTAGCCGGTGCACGCAAAGTAATCCAGAAACATCGTCGTCCGTTTGCCATTACACCCGCAGATGTTGTGCAACGGCTACAGGCGTTACGTGCTTTCTTAGGTGCGTTAAAAAAAGAGATACATTAGCTACACATTTGCACTGTTTGGGCAATGGCATCAGCTTAAGGAAAAGTGTATGGTAGCACAGAGGTGCAAAAGCGGTTTATAGATGGTGAATATGCCATCCCATTTATAGCTGTTGATAAAGATTAAAGTTTTACTTCAAGTGCTAAAGTATCTGTTCAAGTCGCTGGTGTTTTCCATTACAAGAAGACCGCCCCTGTAAAAAGTCGCGGTGTAGCAAGTGTCATCTTACAGATGATTAGGAAAAACAGTTTCCTTTCAAGCCCCCAAAGGGGGCGCTTACTGTTTTTCCATCTGTCAGATGACACTTTCAGTGACTTTTTACCGAGGGCTTGATTTTTTGTCCACTTTTTTATTAAGAACAAAGTGGGATAAAGTTCATTGTTAACCAAATGGTGTGAATAGATACGCAATAAAATATATTCCTTAAGTTGACACCATTGTGTCGTACGTTTGTATTATAAGCTTATTTTACTTAAAGAGCTGGAATAAGGTCGCTTAAGTGCTGGTATTAGATGCCGTTTTACACGTTCCGCCCCCCGCTCTTTTCATCTTAAAAACTGAATAGTTCGTTGGCCCTTAGAGCCCGTGGTTGCGACGATAGTTTATAAGATGATTCAATTTAGTATAAACTTTCTAATAATATGAAATATATAGGCATTGATATATCAAAAAGCAGCTTTGTAGCTGCTTTTCCTAAAGGTGAAGGATTTACTACGTCTAAATATTCAAATGATGTAAATGGGCTTAACCTATTTTTGGCTCAACTTGATAGATCCTTGCATCACTGTGTTTTAGAAGCCACTGGCAATTATGGCGCTTTATTAGTAGAGATGCTTATAGCAGCTGAGCTAGCTGTTTCAGTTGTTAATCCAAGGCAAATCAAACACTTTGCTAAGGCAATGCATCATATAACTAAAACCGATAAGGTAGATGGCGTGCCACGAAGGCCTCCTTTCTAGTGGGTGCAAGTCCCACCCTGGCAATAGGCCTGTTGGCCAGGTAGCGAGGAGTGCATCTATAAAGAGTAATTTTTGTAGATGAAGCCACTCGACGACGGCTCTGTACAAGGAGCTACGCAAACTGCGGGCCGTACGCAAGGAACCTATATGTAGCGCCGTGAAGGTCTTACCAGAGAAATCTGGGAATTGGAGATGCTGAGCCTCTCGTCTGGTGGGCGAAAGCTGTAAAGTGACGGAAAGATAACAGGTCAATAACCGTCACTTATCTCCCGGCGTAGCAGGGGCGGCACGTAGGAAAGAAAGGAGGAGAAACGTGGGAGATCCTGCACGGTCTTTAAGTTCCAAGAGTAAGGAAGGATATAAGGCGCAAGTCGAAGTTCGTTCCGATGCTGTGCAGGAAGTCGGGAAGATAGTAGTAGTGAAGATGGCAAGGACAACAAAACCTTACCGGAGCGAAGGATCTTCAGTTTCGTCATGTTTTCAAAACAGGGAAAGATACCATGATTCCGCAAGGTAACCACATGGCACAAAGCGTCCGAGAACTGCAGCGAGAACTTTATCGATCTGCTAAGTCTAATCCTAAACGCAGCTTCTACACCCTTCATGACAAAATATATAGATTGGACGTACTGGTCTGTTCATGGAAACAGGTTTGTGCAAATCACGGGGCACCAGGCATAGATGGAATAACAATAGAACAAATCAAAGAACAAGGGGAAGAAGCGTTTCTTGGACAAGTTCAAAAAGAACTGGAATCAGGAAGCTACCGAAGCAATAAGACAAAGCGCGTGGAAATACCCAAACCGAAAGGAGGAATAAGAATCTTGGGAGTGCCCACGATTAAGGACCGCTTAGTACAAACTGCAACCCGTCTTGTTATAGAGCCAATTTTTGAAGCAGACTTCCAAGAATGCTCATTTGGGTTTCGACCTAAACGATCCGCAGTCCATGCAAGTCTATCAATATATAAATGGCTTAATTACGGGCTCACCCAAGTTTTAGATATTGATTTGAAGCGATACTTTGACTCAATCCCACACGATAAGCTTATGAAAGTCATTCAAAAGCGAATCAGTGATAGGTATGTTCTAAAGTTAATACAAGCCTGGCTTCGCTCAGGAGTCCTTAAAGGCGAAGAAGTTGCTACTCGACAAGGATCCCCTCAAGGGTCCCCCATTTCGCCCTTACTTTCTAATATATACCTGAATCTGCTAGACACAGTATGGGTCAAGCGGATGACCGAAAGGAATGGGTGGAATGCACAGATTGTCCGCTATGCGGACGATCTCGTGATAGTGTCGAATAAACCGGTAGAGAAGATTTTGGGTATTTTATGTGGGTATCTGCAACGCTTGGGCCTTTCGATCAATGAAGAAAAGAGTCGAATGACCACGGCCGAAGAAGGTTTCAATTTCTTAGGGTATGCCTTTAAAAGGGGATACTCGCCAAGATATCAGAAACCCGTTACCCATATGTATCCTACACCTGATGCAATCAAGCGGATTATTAAGAAAGTCACGCAATTGACCTATCGGAACCGGTTGCACGAAAGTGTTGAAACTATTGTTAAAGACTTAAACGCATCCTTACTGGGGTGGACGGAGTATTACCGTCACACGGCCAGTTCTAGGAGATTTAGGAAAGTACAAGGGCATGCAAACAGGCGTCTGAGAAGATTTATCATGAAAAAGAAAGGGAGTAGGAAGAACGGGTATAAGGAACTCCCCGACGAGAAGCTCCACAAAGTGTACAAATTAGTCAATGTAGGAGCTTATCGGGTGCGATACAGATGGACGTAATGCAGACGAAGAAGACGATCCGTGCGCCGTATGAGGGAAAACCTCACGTACGGTGCGACGGGGGGGTGCTGGAAACGGGAAAGAGAGATTGGGTTATTTAGGCACGAAATCGGAAACGATGGACACGGATAAACCTGGTCCTATACTTCACCGCGCCAGTGCTCTACTCTACCTTTTAAACTAGCTCGCTATGGACAGGAAAGGGGATTGAAAGCTAATTACAGCTATTATATTACAACAGATCGGCTTAAAAGGCAACAACAAAGAAGAGAAGAGCTGGTAGCTACATTAAGCAATGAAAAGAAACGGTTACACCATAGCCAGACTAATATAGATAAAGAAAGCATAGAAAGGCATATCGATTTTTTAGAAAAAGAAATAAAAATTATTGATAAAGCGTTAAATAAAACCATAACTACTGATAAGGATCTAGACGAAAAGGCTAATATACTAGAAACCATTCCAGGAATCGGGAAATGTTTAGCCACTAAATTAGTCAGTTTTTTACCTGAATTAGGTGATAGAAGCTACAGTAGTAATCAACTATCAGCTTTAGTAGGTATAGCACCATATGCGGCTGATAGTGGGAAAAAACAGGGAAAAAGATTTATTAGGGGAGGAAGGAAAATACCACGAGATGCACTGTATATGGCTGTATTAGCAGGGAAAAAGTGGTTCCTATATTTAAAAGAATGCTATGATAGATTAGTAGGTAAATATAAGCCTAAAAAAGTGGCTATCGTAGCATGTATGAGGAAGCTCCTAGAGCTGGCGCATAAGCTTATACAACAAAAAAGAAGCTTCGTCAAAAGTATCAAAAACGAGTACAAAATGACTAAAAAACTTGCATAGTAAGATAATAGCTTTTTTCTTGATAAAAAAGTGGACAAAAAATCAAGCCCTCGGTAAAAAGTCGCTGAAAGTGCCATCTTCCAGATGGAAAAACAGAAAGTACCCCTTTTGGGGGCTTCAAAGGAAACTGTTTTTCCTAATCATCTGTAAAATGCCATTTTCTAAACCGCGACTTTTTTCAGGGGCGTTGTTCTTTTAACGCAAAAACCACTGCGCTGAACACATACCGCTGAAAGTACCATCTTACAGGGGCGGGTTTTTTTGACGCAAAAAACCATGGCGCTGAACACATACTTTAGGCCATTATATATACAGATATTTAATATAATCGGTAAAAGAAGATTGCCTTTTTGCTTTTAAAAGCAGTATACTGCCTGCTTTTAACGGATACTAGGTCCCAGGGTAAAGTGATACTCAAAAGAACTTTTAGCGCTTCGGATATCTTTTACAGGATCTAATCTGTAGCCACAATCCAGGCCAAGCATAGGTATCATAGGTATGGGCAAGATAAGACGAACTCCACCCCCTATAGACTTTTTTAGATTAGATAGGTTGAAATGGCCATAACGTAACCAGCTATCTCCTATCTCTCCAAATCCTAATAGATAGCAGCAAATAGGTGCAAGCATAAGCGGATAACGCAACTCTAACGCAAACTTATTGAATAAACCCCCCCCTTTGTATTGGCTTATATAATCTTCTGGCGTAAGGCTATCGTCTGGATAACCACGTAGTGAAACAAAATTGGCGCCTAATAATCTAGTGGGTATACTAGATGTACCACCCAAATAAAACCGTTCAAAAGGCCCTATTTCATTTTTAGAGAGGCTGTGTAAAAATCCAGCATGCCCGCGTATATGTAAGACAAAGTTGCCTAGTAAACGTTTGAAATAATATAGATCCGTTATCAATTTACCAAATTCCTTCAAACGTGGGATAGCTGTTGGTGTAGAGGGCGCATACCCAAGCAAAGTGTAAGGAGGGGTAAGGGTTAAAAGGTTGGACCACATACAGCCACTAGTAGGATAAATTGGATGATTAACAGTAGAATACATGCATGAAAGATCTAACGTAAAATCATGTATGACTCCCGATTTTTTGTGATCTTGTAATAATACACAGTGTTGATACGCATGGTGATGGTAATCTATGCCTAAATGGGCTTCCCAATGTCTGGCCAATTTTTTGCCTAGGCGTATTTGGCCACCAGTGGAGTGAATTTTACTTTTTGTACTTTGTTTACCAATTGGAAATATATTTGAGTGCATCCAATGGTCTAGTATATGATTTCTGCTATTGGTTTCTGTTTGATGACCACTATTAAAGCTTATAGACAATATGTAACGATTTTCTTTTAACCAAAACCAAGGTTCTTGAAAAGAAAAACTGAAATTTTTGTAATTTTTACCATCCAGGTTAGCGGTTAAATGCAAATGCTGACCGCCCCCTATAGGCTTTTTTCCTGTAAAAAGATTTTTTAAAGAAACATTATTAGAGCCAATTTCAAGTCCGGCGCTAATACCATTTGTATAGGTCCCATTGAGCTTAAAATCGAACCGGGGTTGTTCTTCTACTGCATAGATTAGATCTACGGTACCCTTCGCTTCATCTCGCTGTATCTCTGGGATTGATTTTTCAGGTTTAAAGCATTCTAACATGGCCAAGTTGCGTAACGATTCTAGTACAAGGCCTCGGTTGAACTTTTCTCCAGGTAAGGTCAGCAATTCACGTCGAATAACGTAATCATGGGTTAATGTATTGCCTACAATATCTATTTGGCGGATCGTGACCTGTTTGCCCTCTTGCATTCTAATTTCTAGATCTACCTGATCGCCTTCTACACACGTTTCAACCACTTCTGCATGAAAAAAAAGATAGCCATTATTGGTATATAGGTCATAAATGGTTAAGCTTTCCGACCCAGGTGCGAATCGGCTTTTCATATAGATCGGATCATATATGCTTCCTTCCTTCAGGTTTAACAAACTATTTAGGGTTTGATCGCTGTATACATAATTGCCTACCCATTTGACACGACGAATGCTATATTGGTTGCCCTCATTGATTTTTAAATGAATATTCAGGTTGCCAGCAGTGGTAGGTTGCAGCCTTTCTGCTGTAATAGATACATCCCGAAACCCTTGTGATTGATAAAAAAGAATAAGATTTTCTTTGGCTTGTAAATATTTTTCTTCCGTAAAAATAGATGGAAACAAAGCAACATGCGTGAAAAAGTAACGCTTTACATCATCTATTTTTTTAGGTAGTTGTAGCAGTATACCTCCTTTACGAATGGGAGACAGGGTGATGCATTTTTTAAAAATATCTTGGAAAAGTGTACAATGTGGCGCTTCTTGTAGCGTCTTCATATGGTATATCAATAGCTGGGCATCTAAATGGTTATTCCCTTCAAAAAGGATCTGTTGCACTTTGCTTTTTTCCCCTTTATTTACCTTAATCTTTAAGGCAGCTTTGTGCGCTATGGCTTGATTTGGAATCAATGTTGTCGAAACCTTTACCGCTTTGAAACCCTGCTCTAAAAATATTTTTTTAATCTTAGCAGTTGTTTTTTGAAGAAAAAGCGGCGATAGCGCAACATGCTCTGCTATAGTAACTTTTTCAAGTAGTTCTTTTTCCTCTTTTTTAGTTAAACCTTCTAGCATACAGCTCGTTAACTGGGGATGTTCTTCTACATGAATCACACAGGTGGCTAAACCGTTTGTCTGATCAACCTCAGATAAGTGGATCGCAACCGATTTGATGCCATCCTGTTTGGCAATTTTTCGAATTGCATTACGTACTTGTTCATTGGTTGGTGCCACCCTGGTGCCTTCTTGTAAGCCAGAGCGTTCAATCAATAGGTCAGACGCTATCGAAATATTGCCCACTACTTGAATCTTGCGTATAACGTAACCGGTTGTGCCAAAGATGGGCTGCGTCGACCCTATACATAGGCAAAATAGGTATAACAAACGCTTAACTTTTTTGATATTTGTATCTATCATTATCATAATAAATAGCATAAATGTATAAATAGCTTAGCCTCTCCGTCTTGAAAACGTACAGTAATAAAGCCATATAGACCACGGTAGCTTTTCCCGAATATAGGAAAATATGAGCGGTATGGCATATGTTAGGCGCTATATAATCAACATAGAGTCACCATATAAGAAAAAACGATACCCTTCCTTTATTGCCTCGGCATAAGCATCTAACACCAACTCCTCTCCTCCAAAAGCAGCTACGCTTACCAAAGAGATAGAAGAGGGCAGGTGAAAGGTAGTCAACAATGCATTGCAAACCTTAAAGGTACAAGAAGGTAAAATAAATTTATTCGTCCAATCACTAGCTTCTTTTAGCTGGCAAGAAACCGAGACAGAAGATTCTATAGCCCTTAATACCGAAGTACCCACCGCACAAACCTTTTTTTGATGACTCAGGCTTTGGTTGACCACTTTTGTTGTTTCTTGCGTAATTATAAAACGCTCAGAGGAAGCCCTTACTTTTGTAAGATCTTCCATATCAATCGTACTGAGTTCACCTAAGCCAATATGCAATGTAACCGGTACAACAGCAATGTTCTGCAAGGCTAAATACTTTAACAAATAAGGAGTAAAATGCAAACCAGCAGCTGGTAATACGATACTACCTATATTTGCTCCAAATATGGTCTGGTAGTATTCCCTATCTTCTGGCTTAGAAGGACGTCCTATTTGATGGGGTAAAGGCATATGACCAATCTGGTTGATCAGCGCATAGAATTCTTCTTCTGGTCTGTCAAACAATAATTTAAGCGTTCGGCCTCGTGAAGTAGTATTATCTATAATTTCGGCCACCAATTCGCCATTGCCAAAATAAATTTTATTACCTATACGGATTTTACGTGCTGGCTCTACAATGGTATCCCATAACCCATGTTCGTCATTCAATTTGCGCAATAAGAGTACTTCTACTTGCGCATTTGTTTTTTCTTTGCAACCATAAAGTTTACAAGGTAAAACTTTAGAATCATTGACTACTAAAGTATCCCCTTCATTAAAATAAGTAGGCAGCTCTTTAAAGGTGGTATGCTCTATTTTTCCACTAGCTTTATGTACAACCATTAAACGTGCATTTTCCTTTGCCTCAATGGGATATTGTGCAATGCTATGCTCTGGCAGTGTAAACTTAAAATTTGATAATTTCATAGTAAAATATATTTCTTAAGAAAACGTTAGCTTTTTTGCAGGTTGTTTTGGTAACCTACAACCGATTTCCTTTATGGTTCGCTTTAAGCCATTTTATTTAGGTATATAAACGGCACGCATCCTATTAAAACAAACAACAGATATCAAGGCAAATAAAATTGTTGTGACAATAACAATCTATTGGACCGTTGTTTGGATCTTTTTTATACATTACACCAGGTAAGTCCCAACAATAGCTTATCCCTAAGGTCAGGCTATTGGTTGGACTAAAGTCATATTTTACGCCACCACCTAAAAGGATAAAACAGCCTAATGGCCGTTTGGTTAAAAAAGCTGGTCCATCTGAATGAGATGTAGCTCTAGCAGCTAGATGGATAGAGGGTATGACACCTAACTTACAATAGATACTGGTATCAATCATCACCTCGCTGGTATAAAATCTGCATAGAAAAGGTATCCAAATATACTTTAAAGAATAGGTCGCATGTATAGCAGGCGTTGATCCATCAGTGTCACGTGCCAGTGCAATATGGCCTAAAGCATAGGAGAGCCCTATACTCAGGCTACAGTGTTCCTGTAGTGCAAGATGATAGGCACCGCCAAAGTGCATCCTTATAGCCCCTCTTATAGCATAAGGGGGCGGTTGCATTTGGCTATACACCCTATTCGTAGCGTAGGCAGGCGCACATTCAGCACTAAACCGGCCAGGCCATGCCATGGCATGGCTATACCCGATGGAAAAATACAAAGCCAACCATAGAACCCTTTTCATAGGGGACTAAATTACAGCTATTTCATGGTAAAAATAAATTTATATTTATTTAATATGCTAAACGGTTATTGAATTTTTTACAAATTTTAAACTTGTCATAGCTATCAGTAAGCAGGGAATAAAATAGCTTACCCTGCTGAAGTGGTCTTAAAAAGGCTACTATCTTTATATATGGCTAGGTTTGTTTAGGCTTGAAAAATATTTCTTCCCACTGAGTCAGGGTTAGTTGGTTGAATGCATAGGTATCATCTGATAGAAAGTAATGGAAGTGTATATATCGATCGCAAGATCCTGGACAGGTTGATATATATTCAATCCCTTTCCTCCACGTAGCAATCATTTTTTCCGCAAGGCAGTCGGTGTGAACGCAATCACCGCAGGGCAATAGACCTACAGATCCTGCTGAGTGACATATAGCACATGATGCACCCTCTTCTTGCTTATTTTGCATATTTGGGAGCTTATCTCTATTTTCACGCGCAAATTGCATCAATGCTTCTACCCGACGTCTAATCTGCTGCCTTTTAGACTCTATAGAATAGCCATTGTATGACTCAACAATATCGCCTCTTTCTCGATTTTTTTTCTTTTGTTCAATTGGATCTGATAGGTTAACGTATCGGCTATTCAGCGCATTGGCCTCTTGACACATCTCCTTTACACCCTCAAATTCACTGATTAACCGTTGTTTTTCATGAGAATCTGCCACTTTTTTTAAAGTTTGGTTGAATATGTCTATACGCTGGTTTCTGGCTTTTACAAACTCGGCAATCATCTTATCCCTTTCATTCAGATCTTGTACTGGGTTTAATGCTTGACTAAATGTTTTGCGGCATGATTTTTCATGCTGTATCATCTTATCCAAATGATGTGTGATGGATGCTTGATCTGTTTTCTTTGAACTGGCGTTATGCATAGGCCACTGTGCTGATGAAGCGGGTGGCGCAGTATTCGAACGCTTATTTTGACCCTGTTTTAATGAAACGGGTGGCGTAGTATTCGAGCGCTTATTTTGAGCCACCTCTGGTGAAGGCGAAGTGGGTGGCGTAACATTTGGAGGATCTTGACCCTGCTTGGACAGAGATAAATTGTACGGTTTCGTCTTTTTTTTGCACGCTGTAGCCAAACTAAGCAAAATAACTAAATAGAAACTGTAGGGAAGATGGGTCTGTTTGATAGGTACAATTTGCATCGATTGATTAACTTTTATATAATTTTTCTTTTAAACGCAATTTTCTTACAATGGCCAATTATACGAAATAATTGGTATTGCATCAATTACGCAATGAGCTCGTGCAACTAAATAGGCTTTCATTGCATTATTTTTTATGTTCAGATCAGTTATTTGTCTATAATTATACCCCTTTTTGGCCCATGTCAACAAAACACATTGCGCAAGATTTTGGTCAATACGCAGAAAGGGTGGCAGCAGATTACTTAATAGAAAAAGGTTTTCGGGTAATGGCGCAAAACTTTCGTTACAAGCGCTTTGAAATAGATCTTATTGTGCAAAAAGGCAAGCTAATTGTCTTTGTTGAGGTAAAAGCACGTAAAAATAACTTGTTTGGCAACCCAGAAGATTTTGTTACCCAAAAGAAGATGCGTGCCCTGCGCTTAGCTGCTGCACACTACCTACGTATCCAAAATAGCCAGCAAGCCATACGTTTCGATATTATCGCCGTGCTAGGCAGTAAAGAAAAAATTACGCAGATTCTACACTTGGAAGATGGATTCTATTGAACTAGTTTCATGAAATTGAGTAGGCACAAACATGGTTTATTGATATTCCCAATCTACACCATTGGGATGGTCCTTTATTGCAATCCCCATTTTATGGAGTGCGGTACGTATTGCGTCAATTTGATGGTACCGTTTCTCTGCCTTAGCCTCTTGGTAAATGGGGAGTAATATTTCTAACGATTGGTCAGTAGTAGATGGATGTTCCTCTTTTAAACCCAATAGGTCGGTCACAAAGGTAGTATAGGTATGACGCAATTGGTTCCATGCAGTTGTTGAGATGGAGCCATCATCCAATGTGCCATGGTACCATCCATTTATTTTTTTCAGTAGGCTAAACAAACAAGCTAACACCTTTGCCGTATTGAAATCATCATTGATGGCGCTATAGCAAGCGGCGCAATCTGCATCAATCGCTCCATCCAACAGGCCATTTGTGGGGGTGGGTCTTACACCTTCATGGGGGCGCTTAGTCAGCAGATGCAAGCCATTCATTAATTTACGATAGCCCTGGTGGGCTGCCTTTAAGCCCTCTATAGTCATAGCAAGTGTGCTTCTGTAATGCGCTTGTAACATAAAAAATCGCAATGCCATAGGGCTGTAGGGCTGGTCTATAGCCGGGTGGTTGCCTGTAAAAAGCGCATCTAGCGTGATAAAGTTACCCAGTGATTTGCCCATTTTCACGCCATCAATCGTAACCAAGTTATTGTGGATCCAATAAGTAGCCAAATCGGTTTGTAATGCTGCTTGTGCTTGTGCGATTTCACATTCATGGTGTGGAAAAAGCAAATCCATCCCCCCCCCGTGAATGTCAAACTGGTTGCCTAAATATTTGGTAGACATAGCAGAGCATTCAATGTGCCATCCAGGGAAACCCTCTCCCCAAGGAGAGGGCCAACGCATCATATGCATAGGCGTTGCTTTTTTCCATAAAGCAAAATCTACCCGTTGTTTTTTATCAGTTTGTTTGACCAATGCACGCGTGCCTGAGCGGGTTGCCTCTATACCTCTTCCCGAAAGTTTTCCATATTGGTGCAGCTGGTTGTATTGCATTACATCAAAATAGACCGATCCATCTATTACGTAAGCTAAGCCCTGTGCAATAATCTTTTCAATCATAGCAATTTGTTCCAGGATATGTCCGCTTGCGCAGGGCTCAATGCTAGGAGGCAATACATTCAGTGCTTCCATATTTTTGCGGTAGGTATGGGTGTATCGTTGGGCTACCTCCATAGGACTTATCGCTTCTAATTGGGCTTGTTGTTGTATTTTGTCCTTTCCTTCATCCAAATCTCTTTCTAGATGGCCTACATCTGTGATGTTGCGTACATAACGTACCTTATAATTCAAATGTTGTAGGTAACGGAAGATGACATCAAAGGTAATCGCCGCACGTGCATGACCTAGATGTGCCTTGCCATAAACCGTGGGGCCACATAGATACATGCCCACAAAAGGCGGTTTGAGTGGCTGAAAGACCTCTTTTTGTCTGGTTAAGCTGTTGTAGATCCGTAATATTTGATGCATCCTTGTATAGGTGAAAAATATTTTAGATTTTTGCTAACGTACTTGTGCTTGTCTGTCTATTAAACAGCCAATAGCAGACGCACAACTTCCCTTTTAGGACGTAAAGAAAAAATGATTGTTAAAAATACAAAAATAAAATCGCTATGTACGAACAATTTGGTAAACAGAGTGTAGTTAAAAAGGTGTGTGGTGTGGTTGTTGTCGTTGCATGTGGCTTATCCTTATGGTTGGCCAGCCCTTATGCAGGAGAAAAAAGTTTAGTTCCTGTTACCTGTGTGCAGCCGGTTGCTGCCGTAGAACAGCATAAACCATTCGAACAAAGCCTGCCAGCGCCAGAAGTTAAGCCTTTGGTCACATCCCTGCCCGATTTCACTTATCCAGCTAAAGTGGCTACGCAAGCGGTAGTGCATATAAAGGCATCTCAAAATCCTAAGATGCTGAAACGAGAATCTTCCCATCCTTTAGAGCAGTTTTTTAAAGAATTTTTTGGACAAGGATTTTTGGTGCCTAAAGAGTATGAGCGGCCAGCCCAAGAAGCGTCTGGCTCTGGGGTGATCTACACCAGTAATGGCTATATTATTACCAATAACCATGTGGTTGAAGGAGCGGATCAAATAGAAGTTACCTTAAATGATAATCGCTCTTATAAAGCAAAATTGGTTGGTGCTGATCCTCTTACTGACTTGGCGCTGTTAAAAATTGATGCAACTAGTCTGCCTGTTTTGGTGCTCGGCAGTTCGGATAAGTTAGAGGTAGGAGAGTGGGTTTTAGCGGTTGGTAATCCTTTTAACTTGAATTCTACGGTTACCAAGGGTATTGTAAGTGCTAAATCTAGATCTTTAAGCACCGCTAGTAGTGGGAAATTAGGTATTCAATCTTTTATTCAAACTGATGCAGCCATCAATCCAGGTAATAGTGGTGGTGCGTTGGTTAATTTGCGTGGGGAGTTGGTAGGTATTAATACAGCTATTTATGCCTCACAATCGCCACAATCGCCTTCATTTATAGGATATGGTTTTGCTATACCCTCTTCTTTGGTAAAAAAGGTAGCGAATGATTTCATTCAGTATGGTGCGGTGCAGCGGGTATTATTGGGTGTAATCATTCGAGAGGTCAATGCTGAATTGGCTAAAAAGTTGGCTTTAAAAGTAGTCAGCGGCGTCTATATTGATGAGGTGCAAGCGCATAGTCCTTGTGCAAAGTTATTGCAAAAAGAAGATGTGATTACGCAGATCAATGGTCGTCCAATTAATAAAGGCTCAGAGTTACAGGAAATAATAGCTTGTGCTAAACCGGGTGATAAGGTTGTCCTAACATTATACCGTAAAGGTAAATTAAAAACGGTAGAGGTAGTATTGAAAAAACAGCCTGATGCAGTACAAGTCGTACAAAAAGGAGATACATTGGAAGTAGAAGGGGCGACATTCCAAGATCTAGATAAGCAAATAAAAGCCAAGTTGAAGCTTACGGGTGGTGTTTTGGTGCAGGAGGTTGCCAAAGGAAAGTTTCAAGCTGCTGGCCTTAAAAAAGGTTATATTTTACTTGCTTTTGATAAACAACCTGTTGCAAGTATATCGGACTTAGCTGAAATGGTTCGTCGTGTCACAGAACCTGTTCTGATACAAGTCATAGAACCTAATAAAGGTACCATTAGTTATTTGGCAGTTGAGTTGGGTGCGGCGCCCCATGCGTCGAAATAAGACTTGCTACATCTTATGCATCATTGATAGATAATGATTCCTGGATACAATGGTCAAAAAGAACAGTTTTTTTAAGTTTAGGTATAGCTATAGTAGCCTTATGGTCCTATGGTATGGGCTGTCAATAGGGTGTTTTGTACCAGCATATGCAGCGTTGGAAAAATCGGTTGCTATATTAGAAACTACTCAATTTCAGCTATTAGGTACAGAGCATGGCAGGTTAGCGTTAACCATTAAGGCAGATGAGATGTGCCAATATGAAAATGGCAATATAACCTTATCAGGCGGTATAGAAATTGTATTATTCAATCATAAAATGGATGGAGAGGAGGGGCCTATACATATTCAAGCGGGTACGCTTTCTTATAACAAAGAAAAGGAGTTATGTATGGTAGAAGGCCATGTGTTGGTGAGCAAGCCACAGCAACAATTTAGCATCACTACCGCACAGCTCTGGTATGATATGAAGGAAGAGATCCTGTTTACAGAATTACCCATTGTAATAGCAGATAAAGAAAATGTGTTAAAAGGTAGTGGATTACGTGCTACAAGGGATTTAACCAAATATACGATTACTGCTCCTAATGGAACAGTAGATATAAAGCAAGAAGTGGTTCTAGGGGGTTAATCCATTATAATATTTATGCGTGTTTTGATAGGTTGTGGTGGTACTGGGGGGCATATTTATCCTGCTATAGCTATTGCTGATGGCATTAAACAACAATTTCCTGATGCGGTCTTTTTGTTTGTAGGTACACAAGGGGGTAAAGAAATTGGGTTAGTAGTGGCTGCTGGTTATCCCATTATGCGGGTCAGTATCAAAGGGTTTCAAAGGCGTAAGGTCATTAAAAATATATTGTTGCCCTTTTTACTTTTAAAGAGTCTATACCAAGCAATGTCTATTATTAAATCGTTTAAGCCTGATATAGTGATTGGTACAGGGGGATATGCCTCTTTCCCCACACTGTTTGTAGCTGCTCTTCAAAAGCTTCCCACCCTTATTCAAGAACAAAATAGCATTGCTGGGCTAACCAATAGGTTGCTTTCTAGGCTGGTAGATAAGATTTGTACAGGCTATTCAGATGTTTTTTTCCCTTGTGAAAAGGAAAAAATAGTGTTTACAGGAAATCCTGTACGTTCATCACTCTGTACCTTTCAAGAGGACCGGATGGATGCACTTGAATATTTTAGTTTTTCTGCTTTTCAGAATAAAAAATGTCTGCTTGTAATGGGTGGGAGTGGTGGTGCCCATCTATTAAATACTACCATTCTAGAGTGGAGAGAACAATTGAGTTCCTTAGATCTACAAGTAATATGGGTCACTGGAGAGCGGTATTTTGCGGCCATGCAAAAAGCCATGAAAGATTATCGATATATAAAATGTTATGCATTTATAAGTAATATGGAAATGGCGTATGCAGCAGCGGATATTGTGATCTCTAGAGCCGGCGCCTTATCTATCGCAGAGCTCTGTGTCAGAAGAAAACCGACTATTTTGGTGCCTTCATCTAATGTAGTAGGAGACCACCAAACGAAGAATAGCCTACCATTGGCCTATCAAGGCGCCATGATACATATTACAGATCAGTCATCTCCCTTTTTACTCATCCCTAAGGTAATAGAGTTATTGAATGATGAGACGCAACAGTTAGAGCTCATCAAGCGCATGGAACCTTTTACAGTATTACATGCCAATGCACAAAATAAAATAGTTGAAGTAGTCGTTGATTTGGTTAAGCAGCGTGCTAATGGTGGTGCATCCGGGACTTAAAGAGGTTCTTCCCATTTGAGTGTGTAAATTATTTAAGGAAAGTGTAGAAAAAAAGCCGAAGGTTTATAGGCGTAAACCTTCGGCTTTTTCTTCAGTTTAAGAAGCCCTTTTTTCTACTGCTTAAGCAGATTGATGTTGGGGTTGATGTATGGAAAGTATAATAGATTTATGCTGCCCGTGCTACTTCCTTGCCTCTGTTACTATTTGGATCAATTTATCAGCATATTGTTTACCTATGTCACCTTTGAACCAGCCCACCCAGCTTGTACGCTCGTGACTCTTAATATCCTGTAAAATAAGATTCCAATCTTCTGGTTTTAGATCATTCTTTACAGCCTCTATGACATACTTGAATATTTTAATATTCTTATTAAACCATATAGGTTGTGTACCTTTGTTCTGGATGAATTCGGATAAATAGATCGAAGCCCATACAGTTTTCCCGTCTTTTGTTGTTGAAGAAAGTTGCTTGATCACTTCATCTACCCCTAATAGCTTAATCAATTTAGGCAGTAATTTTTTAAATAGCTCTAGATCATTTACACAAGCAAGGGTATGGAGGAACGTCTGACCATTGTTATTTTTATTAAATAATTCTTTCGGGTCAAGTTTATAAATCAATTCTTTTGCTATTTCTGTCCATTTATTTGCAACAATGAAATGCAATATATTCTTACCTGACTTTGGATCTGTGCACGTGAGATTTGTTTCAGGCTGCTCGATTAAGCTACTAGTTATGTATTTATTCGATGCACCTGGCTTGTGACATGCGATCAAAATCGGATTTATACCATCCTTGCCGGCTCTATTGAGATCAACGTATGGCTTATATTCTATAAAAATGTCATATATTTTTCTATAGCCTTCTTTTATAGCTTTCGTAAAAGGCGTGTCCCCAGATTTTGGGTCAGGCGCATTTATAAAGTCTTTATTTCTGTGCACAAATCCTAATTTTATATCTTCAACAAGGCGGTCTAAAACTATTTTTAGTTTTTCTTCTTCATTGTGGCTTGCCGCAGCGTATAAGGGGGTGCGACCCTTTTCATCTGGTAAACTAATATCTTTTTTGTTGCCTATGTCTTCACGATATTGATCAATACTCATCTTAGTTGCCATACATCCTGCTGTTCCACTTGTACTCCATGTCGGACACTTTTCAGCCTGCAACACAACCAACAGCAATAATACCTTTGTCCCTTTAGCCAATAAACCAGACTGTTTATGCATTCCCTTTATGCCTTTCATGTTTTTATTTTTTTTAATTAAATTCCAACAAATCATGCGCTTCTATTCACACGCAGAGCTTCGCTTTTCTTGTAAAATACGTAATCCATGTTAAAAAACCTAAGTTATAGCTATAGATGTTGCCATGCTAAGGTAGCCGATGGTGGTTAATTGGGTTGTAGGTTGCTTTTATTTCGGCCAAATGCGTTACTTTAAGGCTTTAACTAGTATCTTATATGACCATGTCCAAACCCGTTGAGCCAACACCGTTAATGCGGCAGTATTTCGCTATTAAAGAAAAATATCCTGGGGCCTTGCTGCTTTTCCGCGTGGGTGATTTTTATGAAACCTTTTTGGAAGATGCGGTTACAGCAAGTAAAGTGCTGGATATTGCGCTTACCAAACGGGCCAATGGATCGGCGGCTAGTGTGGAATTGGCTGGGTTTCCCCACCATTCTTTAGATCTATATCTGCCTAAATTGGTCAAAGCGGGCTACCGCGTAGCGATTTGTGATCAATTGGAAGATCCTAAACAGGCCAAGGGTATTGTACAAAGAGGGGTTACAGAACTGGTTACGCCTGGTCTTTCTTTTAATGAAGCGGTGTTGGATCAAAGCGCGAATAACTACCTAGCCTCTATTGTTTTTGATAAAAAACTGCTGGGTATGGCTTGCTTAGACCTTTCTACAGGGGAATTTTTTGTGACGCAAGGTGCTGCTGATTATATCCAAAAAATGTTGCATCATTTGGCGCCATCGGAAATTGTTTTGAACAAAAAACAGCAAGCCTTATGGGATGCGTTTGCGCAAGATGCTTTTCCTATCTATCCACTCGATGAGTGGGTATTTCAGTTTGACTATGCCTATGGTCTGCTGAATAACCATTTTGGCACCCACTCCTTAAAAGGATTTGGTATTGCAGATTGCCCTATGGGTATTACAGCAGCTGGTGTAGTTTTACATTACTTATCAGAAACAGAACATAAAAAAATCAAACATATTCGTTCTATTGCCCGCCTAGAGGCGCATCACTATGCTTGGCTTGACCCATTTACTGTTAAAGCCTTGGAGTTGATGGTTCCACAACAGGCAGGCGGAACGGCATTGATCGATCTATTAGATAGAACAGTGACCCCTATGGGAGCACGGCTGCTTAAAAAATGGCTGCTGTTTCCGCTTAAAGCGGTGCAACCTATTCAAGAACGGTTGGCTATAGTGGAATACCTGGTAGCAGATGGTACATTGACTGCATTATTGGTCAGCTATTTGAAGCAAATAGGTGATCTAGAACGACTGATCTCTAAAGTAGCGGCCAACAGGGTCCAGCCACGGGAGATGGTAGCGCTAAAAAGGGCATTGGAGCAGGTGCAAGCCATACAAACGGCTTTGCAAGGGGTTAGATGCCTAGAAAAACTACATGCACAACTCCATGGATGCCACGCTTTGGTGCATAGCATCCATCGTACCCTTCAGGAGGATCCGCCGCTATCCATCCATCAAGGCGGGCTGATTCGACCGCAGGTCCATGAGCGGTTGGATGCGTTGAATAAAATCATGTACGAGGGTAAAGATTATTTGATTCAACTGCAACAAACGGAAAGCAAGCGTACCCATATTCCTTCTTTAAAGGTCTCTTATAACCGTGTATTTGGCTATTACCTTGAAGTACCTAATGCCCATAAACATAAAGTACCCACCGATTGGATACGCAAACAGACCCTAGCGGGTGCAGAACGGTATGTTACCGAGGCGTTAAAACAGTATGAAGAACAGATCCTACACGCAGGTGAAGAAGCACAGCTGCTAGAACAACAACTCTATCAAGCGTTGGTAGAGGAAGCGGCAGCATTTATTCCACCTATTCAAGACAATGCTAAACAGGTTGCACAATTGGATTGCTATCTTTCTTTTGCCAAACAAGCCGTTGAGCACCATTATAGCAAGCCTGTGATGGATGATGGCCACCTGTTGCATCTGACAGGAAGCCGCCATCCAGTTATTGAGCAGCGCTTACCCATAGATAAAGCCTATACCCCTAATGATATCTCTTTAGACCCATCTGAACAACAAATCTTAGTCATTACAGGGCCTAATATGGCGGGTAAGTCCGCCCTATTGCGTCAGGTGGCACTAACCGTATTAATGGCGCAAATGGGTTCATTTGTACCGGCGGATTCGGCCCGAATTGGTGTGGTGGATAAAATCTTTACAAGGGTAGGGGCATCCGATAACTTGGCCCAAGGGGAGTCCACTTTTATGATGGAGATGACCGAAACAGCCAGTATTATGCATAACCTTAGTGACCGTAGTTTGGTATTGATGGATGAGATAGGACGTGGTACCAGTACCTATGATGGCATTTCTATTGCTTGGGCACTGGTGGAATATTTACACAATAACGCGGATTATAAGCCTAAAACGCTTTTTGCTACCCATTACCATGAGTTGAATGAGTTGGCCAAAACGCTCCCTAGAGTTAAAAACTTTCATGTAGCGGTGCAAGAGATAGATCGTAAGATTTTATTCCTACATAAACTGGTGGCTGGAGGTAGCCAGCATAGCTTTGGCATTCATGTAGCCCAAATGGCTGGTATGCCTGCTACGATTTTGGAAAGGGCTCGAGAGGTGTTGGCGCACCTATCCCAAGTAGGCAGGTATGTCCAGGTAGATAAATTGCCTCAGGTACAATATCAACTGAAACTTTTTGAGCCAGATAACGGCCTCAGTGCGCTTAAAGCCTACTTAGAAAGCATTGACATCAATACCCTTTCTCCGGTAGAAGCCTTAGTAAAACTCAATGACCTCAAAAATAGAGTTGAAAGATTTAAAAATTAGTTATAAAAGTGGATAACGATTTTGAAAAAATAGAATCTTTAAGTAAATTCGGTCTATTGTGTAGCGTATAAGCGAGAATAGCTCAGTTGGTAGAGCACGACCTTGCCAAGGTCGGGGTCGCGGGTTCGAGTCCCGTTTCTCGCTCGTCTGATCTGTGTATGTGTTTAGAGCCACTGGTTTTCTGCGTCCAAAGAACAACGCCCCTGTAAAAAGTCGTGGTGTAGAAAGTGGCATTTTACAGATGATTAGGAAAAATAGTTTCCTTTCAAGCCCCTATAGGGGGGCGGTTTCTGTTTTTCCATCTGTAAGATGACACTTTCAGCGACTTTTTACCGAGGGCTTGATTTTTTGTCCACTTTTTTATCAAGAAAAAAGTGGGATAAAGTTCATCATTAACGAGTAATGTGAACAGATACTCCCACGGGTATTCGGCTTTGCCAGGATGGTGGAATTGGTATACACGCAAGACTTAAAATCTTGTGGCCTTTGGCCATGCGGGTTCGACCCCCGCTCCTGGTACGCATTAAAGCATTGTTTCTGGTTGTATCGATGGGTTCTATTTCCTTTTTAGATGTAGTGGCATGTATTGGTTCATCTACAGCTGTGCTCTCCCTACTTCCGCAGATTATACAGTCCTATAGAACAAAATCTGTTCATGACGTTTCCATGTTGATGCTCTTGAACCTGACGGTTTCTTCCATTAGCTGGACCCTTTATGGCGCAATGACCGCTGATAAGCCATTATGCTTAACCAATGTATTGCTTACCATTGGTTCTTTGATTATGGTAGCGCTCAAACGCAAATACCGTGCAACGGAACGACCAAAACCCATACAGCCAGCTGACCACCGTAAAAAACGGAAAAAACGCCTATTGTAAAACATTGCGATGCATACCTTATCCTTCGCATCCCTTCAGTTGTATGGCCAGGCTACTCTAAAGTAGTATCTGTTCAACTCACTGGGGGGGGGGGATTAAAAGCAAACCGCCCCTGTAAAAAGTCGTGGTGCAGCAAGTGGCATTTTACAGATGATTAGGAAAAACAGTTTCCTTTAAAGCCCACGTAGTGGGCGCTTTCTGTTGTTCCATCTGCCAGATGGCACTTGCAACGACTTTTTACCGAGGGCTTGATTTTTTGCTTACTTTTTTATCAAGAAAAAAGTAAAAATAAAATTGCCTTTTATCTAGCTAGTTACCTGCACCTTATTGGCATCTGCAAGCTCTGCCTCATGTTTTTGTTCAGCTGCAGTTTTTAGCTTACCTAGCGTGCGAACAGCTATTAACCAAAATATAATCACAGCTATGATGATCAGTACGATGGGCGTACGAATACTAGCGATATCACCACCACCAAGCAACGTGGACATACCTGTAATCAATACAGAGGCTAAACTCTTTCCCAAACGAGAGCCTACACCATCTACAGCGGCTTTCCCACGTACCTTAGTTTCTTCATCTAGTGGAATATAGACCGCTTCTTTCGTTGGGTCAAACAGGACATATTTCACCGACTTAATCAAAACCACATTATAAAGGCCTACTTGAACAGAGAGATGCAAAGCAGTGAGATTAAAACCCTTTAAAAAATCATCCAAAGCATCACCAAATCGTAGAAAAGTGAAAAACAACACCGTCATCACTAATGCCGTAACCGGTGTAGCAGATGCGGCAAATCCCCATCCTCTTTTTCGTATAGGTGTGGCAAGGAAAAGGGTCACTAAAATAGAGATGATGCCTACTGCAATTTGTTGCTGTGAATAGATCCCTGCATAAATGGTATTGTCTCCAGTAATTTTTACATATTGCTGAATTTGTGCTTTTTGTACGGCTTCAAAAAGCGCAATCACTAATCCATAACCGATTACCAATATGGAAAGCAACATCAGATACCTAGAGCGTGCTAGGAACTTCATAGAATCCATAAAGGACATTTTTACCTTTACTTTTTTAGGCTTTTGTTCAATTTGATAGTAGGCTGGATTGGCTTTTATATCTGCTGTAAAGTAGTTGTATATGACCAGAATCAGCACAATAGCGGTAATCACAAACTTTAAACCTTGATCAAAATTGGTAGCTACACTCTCCAGCTTAAGAATAAATCCAGCTAGAATACTGCCTACGGCTGCAAACATACTTAAAAAGCTATAAAACCTTTTTGCTTGGTTTACAGCAGTAATCTCATTTACAAAGGTCCAAAATACCACACTTAATGCAAACGTGCCCCAAGCTTCAGCATGGATATAAAAGAGAGAAATAGGCCAATGGCAAATAGCTCCCCACAATCCTACAAGGCTTGGAAATTTTGCTTCCAGTAGTTTAGAGAGGCTAGTGAGTTGCAATAGCTCTTTTTGAGGCAGTAAAAAAACCAGTGACAGGGTAAAAAACGAAAGAAAGTAAATCATAACGGCATTGAATCTTCCATCCCTTCCTGTAGAACGACTCACTTTTCCATAAAGGATGGTAAAGAAAATCATGCTAGGTGTAATCGCTACTGCTTTTAACCAGTAAATAGCTGTAGTATTTATCTCCTTAAGGATATTCATATCTTTAAGAGAGCGTGTAAGCGCGTAACAGAAAGATATGAGAATAAATATAAAGGCCATTGGCAAAAATTTACGTAGCTCACTTTTATGAATGGGAAATAGCATCCCACGCAGATTACCAAACTCTTTTTTCGTGCTCATTGTATATTTTAATTTAGTTTAGAGTATAAAACATAAAATATTGATGGCTGCATCAGCTATTTTATGGTATGGTCAAATATTTTTATAGAATGTTCGTTATGTTTTTTTCATAGTTCTCTGTTTAGGGTTAGATAGTTGGATAGGCCCTCGGGGGTAGCTTGCATCGCCCTACTTCCTTTTGCCCAATTCGCCGGACAAACTTCTCCAAATTGAGTCACATGTTGCCACATATCAATTATACGCAGTATCTCACTGATATTTCTACCTAGTGGCAAGTCATTAATGGCCATATAGCGTACGATACCTTCCTTGTCAATGAAGAAAGTGCCACGATAAGCTACAGGAATTCCTGTGAAAATCAATTGGTTATGCTCATTATAGCTCCAGGTGCCTCCTAAAACACCATAGTTGGAAGCAATGGTCTTACTGGTATCAGCAACCAATGGATAGGTTACGCCAGCGATACCCCCTTTTGTTGTGGGTGTGTGTAGCCAAGCCATATGGGTTTCTTCTGTGTCAGTAGAGCAACCCACTAGTGCTACATTGCGTTCTATAAATTGAGGCAAATATTGTTGGAAGGATAATAATTCAGTAGGACAGACAAAAGTGAAATCTTTTGGGTAAAAGAAAAAGAGTACTTCTTTGTTTCCTAAAAATTGTTCGAGTGAAAAGTCAGTTGTGACCTTTTCACCATCTATGACAGCAGGCGCCTTAAAAACAGGGGCCTTTGTTCCTAGTAAATGCACGGTATATACTATCTAATTAAAATGGATAACAAGCCGTCTGCTGCTGCTAACCTATCTGGTAAGGCTAGATGCGCGGATGCTTACACTGCAAATTTATACTTTTTTTTAATAAATCATATAAAACATGTATAGGCTATTTTTTGCTTGATAAAAAAATAGTCAACCAATAAAGCCCTGTGCAAAAAGTTGTTGCAAAGCGCCTGGACCATACAGTATGGGCCTGCTGTTGAGACTTGAAGCAGGCGGTCTGTCTAGTCATCTGTAGGGCAACACTTGCGCACCACAACTTTTTACAAGGGGCCTTGTTTTTAGTGTTTCTAAAAGGCTTTTCAAGCAAAAAATAAGCCATATACCCGTTTAAAATGGCAAGTCATCTTCTATGTTAGATGGATTAGCTGCAGGCGATTCGTTTAATTTATTGCCTTTTTCTAGACGCCATGCTTGCAAAGCATTAAAGTATTTCACGACTCCTTCTGGATTGGTCCACTTTCTTCCCCGTAGATTGAAATGAACTGTTATTTCTTCTTTTTCCATGAACCCATCTAGTAGATCACATTTATCTTGAATCAACTCAAAGGAGATGTATTCGGGATATTGTGGATTTTCTACATATTCTACCACAAAATTTCTTTTTTTGAATGATTCAGACACTTGTTGTGGTGGACTAATTTCGAATAATCTTCCAGTTATATGCATAGTAAATATTGGTTTGATAAAATAAAAATGATACTAGACCGCTTTCAAAACGCAATGACTAATGGCCATTTTGAGGCTTATTTATGCGCTGCAAATCCTGCTGTGTAAGGCTGTCTACTCTGCTGCTTCTAAAAAAATTAGCCATCATGAATGGGTTTTGAAAAAAGTCTACACTCCTCAGGACTGGATGATCCAGATCACTTCTTTAGCCCTACTAGCTATAATCTTAATTATTTTTGGCGAACACAAAAGCAACTAAGCATAATAGCCCTGCTATGGTAACCATTGTAGCGGCCATAGAACTATTCAACCAGAAGCTGATATAGTATCCACTAATAGAGGTTATGATAGCAAAGAGCAAGTTATAAGCTAACAAACGTTTCAGACATTTTGTAACCAAATAGCTGCTTACGGCTGGCACAGTTAAAAGGGCCACTACTAAAATCGCGCCTGAGACTTCAAAGGCAGCAACAGTTGTCAATGAGGTAATACCCATTAAACCATAGTGCCAACGGGTGGTATGTACGCCAATGCTTTGGGCAAATTGTGGGTCAAAGGTGCTTACAAACAGTTGTTTATAGCCCATGACCAGAAAGCTTAGATTAATGACTAAAACCGTTAGTAAGATGTAAAATGCTTTAGGTCCTAGGTTGATGCCACTAGCTGTGCGCCATACATCTAATGGAACCGTTGCCAATTCACCATATAGACTACATTCTGGGTCTAAGTCTATTTTTCTACTAAAAAAAGAGATGAGAATAACCCCTAAAGCGAAGAGAAAGGTGAAATTGATCCCTATAGCTGCATCTGCCTGTATATTTATTTTTTTTTCTAAAAATGCAATTAAAAAGGTGACCAATACACCGGTTATGCCTGCTCCAGCGATGAGTATAGGCGAATTTTTGGATCCAGTGATCAGGAGCGCCAATACAATACCTGGTAGCGTAGAATGGGCAATGGCATCCCCCATCATGGCTATTTTCCTCAATACCAGGTAGGTGCCTACTAAAGCGCAGTTTATACTGGCCAATGCAGCGATAATAATGGTCCAAAGTGTATCCATGGCTAACATTTTGTGGCTAAGGCTGTTTTTAACAGGCCAAAGAGTTCGGCTGCACGATACCTATTTTGCACCCCTGTTTGCATATTCTTTAGCGTGTAGTGGTCCATAGCATATTCTGTTTCCCCTAGTATAACTACAAAAGGGATATTTTTTTTATGGGCATAGCTTAATTGTTTGTTGATTTTTACCCGTTGAGGATATATTTCTGCTTGAATGCCTGCTGTACGCAACTGATTCAATAGGTGAAGCAGTTGCATTTCTGCTTTTGCTTCAAGGTTGGTTAATAAGACTTCTGTGGTGTAGGTGGCAATAGATTGAAAGAGATTTTGCTCCTCCATAAGGTCGTAGAGTCTATCTATCCCAAAAGAAAATCCTACGCCAGACAAACCCGTTGCCCCAAATAGTGTGCCAAGGTTTGCATACCTGCCTCCTCCTCCCAGGCTACCTATTGGTGTAGCCGCTGCTGTTAGTTCCACAACTAGACCGGTGTAATAGGCCAACCCTCTTGCTAGGGTTGGGTCTATACAGTAGATGCCATCTGGTAGACCAAGGCCATGTGCTTGCGTCAGTATGCTGCTCAATGCCTCTATTGCTTTGGCGCCTTCTGCTACATCGCCGATAGCTGCTTGTAATTGGCCCAGCCGTTCAGTATGGTTCCCGTTACAATTTTGCAATTGCACCAATGATGCAATCGTTTGGCTACTAAAACCTGCTGCCTGTAAGGCAGCAATCACTTTTTCTAGACCAATTTTTTCTAGTTTATCTACAATCGTACAAAATACTTTTTCTTTTTCTGGATCAGCAATAGCCGATAGTATGCCTCTGTGGTTGATTTTGATACAAAAGTCTCGTATGCCTAGTTGGGTACATACGTCGTAGATTAGTTTTAAGATTTCTGCTTCACACAGTAAAGAGGTGCTGCCGATAATATCTGCGTCACACTGTAAAAACTCCCTATAACGACCTCTTTGGGGTCTGTCTGCTCGCCATACGGGTTGCATTTGGTAGCGCCTAAATGGGAAGCATATTTGATGTTGATGTGCTGCAATATGGCGCATTAAGGGAACCGTTAAATCATAGCGGAGTCCTTTGTCGCTGATCAGCGGTTTTAATTTTTTGTAGTCTGTAGCATTTTCCTCTATGCCTGCTAGGAAATTACCAGATTTTAGTACGTTAAACATCAGCTGCTCTCCTTCAGCGCCATATTTTCCTGTAAGGGTAGAACGGTGTTCCAACGCAGGGGTTTCCAGTGGTTCAAAGCCATAGCGTGTATAGATAGCCTGAATCGTGGCAAGCATATAATTGCGCCGGTAGACCTGGAGGCTGCTGTAGTCGCGCATGCCTTTTACAAGACTGGGTAATAGGGTCATCTACTTTTTCGAATGGGTGAAAGATAGATTATTATATCATAGGATTATAAACCAATGTAACTATGACAGCTGCTAATTTACAGGATCGTAAGATGATTCACAATAGTTGAGCAATGGTTAATGGTTGACCCATTCAAATGCCATGGGCCCTAGTATACTTTTTTTTTGAGCGATTCACCCATGTCAGTTGCTTGTTGCTCAACCGCTTAAGGCATACTATTGATGTATGAAGCGACAAGTTTAAAATCTATTTGTTAATATTAAAATCTATTTGTATATAGAGAAAACTATTCCCAATTTATAGTGCTTGAAGCAGCAAGTGGCCTTGCTAGCTGTGTAAGGTTCTCTTTCTTTATCCAAGGCAATAGGCAAGGCGTGCCAAAACGAACTAAAATATAAAGCAATGCACTATAGGCAACACAATACGTATTCAAGGCACCTAGTTTCTATTGTAATGTGCACTACCCTTATCATTTTGGGTAGTGCATCTTGTTTGCGAACCATACAAGCAGCCTGGCCTAGTAGTCATGCATCCTATAGAGGGTCTACAAATCCATTATATAGTAGTTCTATAGGGAAAGATAATAGCGTGCCTGAAGAGAAAGATAATAGCGTCTCTGAAGATGAGGCTGTCTGTCTTTATAAAGATGCATTGTTGTTTGCCTTGGATCATAGCGTAACGTTTGCCAAACAGTTAAAAGAACGTGTAGAGCAATGTATTATGCAGCTTACCCGTGATGTGGTAGTCGCATTGCAAGGTGCGCGCATTGGCCATACAGAATTTTAGAGGGCATATCTGCACAATTAATGATCGATGAAAGCAAGGGTAGTGGTTTAGAGGCCAGAGAGGATGCCCAAAATGGACCAAACGAGTGCGCTATCTGTTTGTCTGATCTGCAACGTAATTTTATCATTCTGCCCTGTCATGCTACGCATACCTTTCATAATGATTGCATCAAACAATGGGTGAATAGGCAAGGTCCTAACCTGAGTCGATGCTTGAGAAGATGTTATTACCGATGTAGAAAGCTGTGCTGCCCTATCTGTAGGACAAACTTTAGCCCAAATGATTTTGGCCTAATCAGTGATTACGGCTGGGTGCCTACCTTGGGATGAAATTTAAGATTTTACCTTGTTTAGAGAAACTTTATGTTCTGGGGGGGTAGGATATATGGGTATTGTTAGTTTTTTTAAGCCATTTTATTTGTTATTGTATTTATATTTTTTAATATGAATTTAATTTTAATTAGGCAAGTAGTTAAGGGAGCTAGGGTCCATTATACTACATTAGGGTTTTTGCCTTGTTAAAGTTAAGCAGATAGTGAAATAGGAATAGATGATTAGATATTTCGTGATCATGCTGCTTGGTAGTTAGCTAGTATACACTTAAACATGAATATTATGAATATATATACACATTATGGAATAGGCTTATTGATGTGGCTATTGAGCTTAAATATTTTGTCTTCTTGTGTCAACACAAAACAAACGTTAGGGGCGTATGTGATGGCATCCGATTTGAATAATAATGTAGCACATTCAGGGTATCAGCGTAGTGCTATGGATAATGAGTCCCATAATCTACCTCTGCGTTTTGGTCGGAGCGCTATGCTAGATGATCTACTAGATAATCTAAATAGTTACTATAGTGATTTTAAGACTGCGTTAACAAAGGGCGCAAAAGAATCGTGGGGAGGGCTAGTGTTGGCTAAACGAGAGGTACTTCCTATTGCTCGACGTTTCTCCTTTGGTCTTGGTAGATAAACGCATCAAGCATACAACATGGTTAATGCGATAGAAAAGGATTAAGTATCTGTTCCACCCGCTGGTTTTTTGTCCACTTTTTTCTTGATAAAAAAGTGGACAAAATTCATTATTAACCAGTAACGTAAATAGACACCTATTTTTATCGAATTTTTAAAGTCACTAGCGTAGCAATAGCCAATAAAATGCTCAGGATTAAAAACCGCGTTACAATCTTGGATTCATGCCATCCTAGTTTCTGGTAGTGGTGGTGGAGGGGAGCCATCTTGAAGATCCTTCTACCGGATCCATAGTGCCTTTTGGTAAATTTAAAATAACTGGTTTGTAGGATCACCGATAGATTTTCCATAAGGAATATGCCGCATAATATTGGAATCAGCAGTTCTTTTCGAATACAAATCGCTACTACCGCAATGATGGCGCCGATCGTTAAGCTGCCGGTGTCACCCATAAAGATTTGCGCAGGATAGGCATTATACCAAAGAAACCCCATACATGATCCCACAAATGCACAACAAAATATAGTAAGTTCTCCCAGGTTTGGGATATACATGATATTTAAATATTTAGCAAATATAATATGGCCAGATAAGTAAGCAAGCACAGCTAAAGTAGTACCAACAATTACAGAAGTACTGGCTGTTAATCCATCCAGCCCATCTGTTAAATTAGAGCCATTGGACACAGCAGCAATAATAAAAGCGACAACCGCCATATAAAGGATCCATGTATAATGTGTGTTCCCTAATAGGCTGGCTGTTATTTGCGCATAATCCAGTTCATTCCCTTTGAAAAAAGGGATGGTTGTTTTGGTAGATTTTATGTCATTATAGTCAGAGGCTATGGGATCCCCTAGCGGAGTAGGTATTGCCTGCGTGGGGAGCGATGCCTCACGGATGACTACGTCTTGATGTAGATATAGTGTAGTACTTACGATACAGCCTAAAGTCATTTGGCCTAATAGTTTAATCCATCCGTTTAACCCACTTTTTTGTTTTTTAAATACCTTGATATAGTCGTCCAAAAAGCCTACGAGCCCCATCCAAATGGTAGTAGTTAACAATAGGATGATATATATGTTGTGCAGTTTTGAGAAGAGCCAAGTGGGTACCACCGTTGCCAGGATAATGAGTATTCCCCCCATAGTAGGGGTGTTTAGCTTCTTATTGGTTTCGTTAAACCCTAGTGTGCGATTGGGCTCGGTAATTTGTCTTTTGCGCAACCCGTCTATAAAGCGCTGACCCAGTAGAAAAATAATCGTAAAAGAGCTAAGGGTAGCCATAGCTGCTCGAAAAGAAATATACTTAAATAAGCCTGTCCCAGGCCACTGCAAGGTAGTGTGTAGGTATTTGAATAAATAGTATAGCATAGAAAATCCTCTACCCTTTTAATAATCTCCTGAGCACTTTACCTATAGGTGATTTGGGTAAGCTATTACAAAATTCTACATATTTAGGTACCTTATAGAGGGTCATTTTTGCTTTGCAATAGGCTATAATTTCCTCAGCAGTAAGCGTTGCATCCTTTTTTACAATAAAAACCTTAATCGCTTCCTTTAGGGTGACATCTGTGATGCCAATTGCACCTACTTCTAATACTTTGGGGTGACCTATTAGCGTTTGCTCTATTTCATTCGGGTATACATTAAAACCAGAAATATTAATCATATCTTTTTTGCGGTCCACAATAGATACAAACCCATTAGCATCCATAGTGGCTATATCGCCTGTTTTAAACCATCCATTTATAAAGGCGCCTGCTGTTTCTGCCGGTTTTTGCCAATAGGCTTGGGTTAATTGAGGACCTTTGATCAGTAATTCACCAGGGGTTCCATAAGGCACCTCTTTACCTGTTTCGTCTGCTACGATGACAAATGTGCCAGGCAGTGGCATATGATGGATGCCGTTGATCATGTCAGTGGAAATTCCGGGTGAACATTCCGTTAGCCCATACCCTTCCATAAGCTTACTGCCAGTTAGGTTTTCCCATTGATTTTTAACATTTTCTTGCGTTTTCATGCCACCTGCTATCGTCAATTTTAAAGCGGTAAGCTTGAGTTTTTTAAAATTTTTATGCGCCAACAGCTTTTCAAATAAAGTATTAATGCCTATTAAACAAGTAGGCTTACGTTTTTTTAGTTCTTTTATAAACCTTGGAATGTCTCTAGGATTGGTAATTAATGAACATTTTGCACCCAGCTTGGCCATTGCAAATAGGCTTCCTAACCCTAAAATATGATAAAGCGGCAGAGGGATCATGGTCCGTTCTTCTTTTTCCTTTAAGAAAAGGCGCATCACAGGTTCTAATTGTTGGAAATTAGCTGTCAGGTTCCCATGGGATAGAATAGCGCCTTTGGATACACCTGTTGTTCCGCCTGTATATTGTAAAAAGGCCGTGTCAGAAGATTGTAAGCCAACAGGACGAAAGATAGCCTTTTTACCTTTTGCTAAAACCTCCTTAAAAGAGATGGTGTGTGGCAAGCTGTATGCAGGTACCAGTTTTTTGATATGTTTAATAGCAAAGTTCAGCACCTTTCCTTTTATGGAGCCAAGCATGTCACCCACTCTGGTAACAATAATGGTTTGAATAGATGTATCTGGTAAGATTTCAGCCAGTTTGTGGGCAAAGTTTTCTAAGATCACGATCGCACGCACGCCAGCATCTTTAAGCTGATAAGCCATTTCAGAAGGGGTGTATTGTGGATTCATGTTCACTACTACTAGCCCAGCACGTAGCATACCCAATACGGCAATGGGATATTGCAATAGATTCGGTAATTGAATTGCTACATGTGACCCTACCGGTAAATTGGTATATTGCTGAATATAAGCTGCAAAAGATTTAGACAACTTATCCATTGCATGAAAGGTCAGTACTTTCCCCATGTTTTCACACATCGGTAAATTTTGATATTGCGCAAAAATTTCTTCCATGAAATGGACCAATGAACGATACCTAGAAGTATCGATGGTGTCCGGTATAGAAGCGGGATAATGTTGCACCCAAGGTCTTTGTGTCATAGTATATAAACCTATTTTAATGTTTTTCAAACGCCACTGCAATATAGTATTATTTTATAGAATGTGATGCAACGCATCTACAATTTACTGATCTAGCTAGTGTTGCCATAAGCAATTGGCCCATAACTCGATACATCTAATTTGAACGACAGCTAAGAATAATGCTCTATTTTGGGCATATCTAGCGGTGATACCTTTCCATAGCTTGGGCTTAAGAAACATATTAGATGACGAAATCTATATAGCTCTTTGTTAGGTTCATGATTTGCTTTAAATACTACTGAATTAATACATAAGCTTTTTATTTAAAAAAATCTGCTTTTAATAATTAGCAATTTCGTTTTTAAAGGACTTAACTGCAAGGGCCTGAATATAAGAATACTTGTATATATTAAAAATAAAGTTTAAATTTTAGATTTTATTCTATATAATATAATCTAGATTGTTAGGAATCTATACACCTACAAGGTCTAATTGGATTGAACCTATATTTTTAATCATACTTTTGTTTTACATTATGACGTTTACTTCTATTTCTATAATTATTTTCTCTTTTCCTAGAAGGGTACTATAATTATTTCTATATGCAGGCTAAGTTAGTCCTATTTAGCTTGGTTTTGTCTTACATTACTTCCTGTAGTACTATAAATAAATATAGTATAGGGTTTAAGGACACTACATCTAACGAGACTAGCAAAAAAAGATCTGCTGATTCTTTTGATGATACCGAACCTTCCTGTAAGCTTTCCCGTAGTTATGCAGAAGAATTTGATGATCCAGATAAAGTTTATATTTTTCGTGAATTATATGATTGTATATACGAATGTCAATCAAAACGGTTGAAAAACTTACTATTAGAAAATTGCAAGGGTAATGCAAAAAGCGATAAGTGGCTTAATAAAATAAGCCGTCATAAAATAAACGGTCAAAATCAAACAAGCATTAAAAATGAATTCCCCTTGCTTCATACGGCAATAATTTTCCTGGGGTTTACGCAGGAGAGGTCTAACCTTTTAGAAATCATTAAGGTTTTAGTAAAACACCTATCTATTGACGTAAACAACACCCATAATGGTGAGGTAGATGCACCACTTTTCTACGCACTGGATTCTGGTGACCCAAAAGTGATTCAGGTACTATTGGCGCAAGAGGATATTAACATTCATATAACAGACAAGTGCGGTCACAGCCTTTTTGGGCTAGCAAGATATTCTTGTAATTGTTCTGATGAAGCAAGAATAACAATACTTCAAGCTTTATTAAAAAAACATGGAGTTACATGCAAGGACCATGATATTGATGGGGAATTGTTGAAGTTGGCATGTAAAAGTCGTGATGAACATTTAGCTAAGTACTTAATGGATAACCGCTCAATCAAGATCAGTAGTGACTATCTTCATACAATCATCCATACAGCAATTAATTCTGGTAGGAAAGCAATAGTTAACGCATTATTGAATAGTGAGAGTAATGTAATTCCCGTAAATGAAGTAGATCAATACGGAAATACTCCTCTTTATCTCGCAGTTGAAAAGTATCTTGAAGCTAAAAATGATCTTGAAGCTTAAGAATTATTTTGATGAAAAGGCTTGTCAGGATAAAGCGTCTATGTCAATCCTTAATCGCCTACTAGCTGAGTCAAGGGTAAATGTTAATCAGGAAATTACTTTAAAAGGCTACGGTCTAACTAGGCTAACTGCCCTTCATAAAGCAATGATTAGGTATGGTAGTAATAATCCTAGGATGGCAAACGTTATTAAAGCGTTCATAGCAAATGAAAGGTTTGATGTAAATCAAAAAGGAGAATTTGGCAGACGCTGTGAGCTTATTCATACATTAGTTCAAAAGGAAGGTGCTCAAGCTCTACGAATCCTTAAAGACATAGTCAATCTACCAGGTATTGATCCAAATGTACCAGATCAATATGGAAATACCCCCCTGCATTACATCATTTTAAAATGCCTGCTTCAATCATACGGTAGTCTTAGCGTATTACTCAATAATTCTAAGGTTCAACTAAATCAAAAAAATGAACATGGCCATATTCCTTTCGATTATTTGTTTTTTTTAGCAACTCGAGATTTATCTGGTATGGATTCCTCTTCTTCTTTGGAAGAAAAACGAATCGCAATTGAAGCCATTAAAGCATTCCTCCGACAAGGGCGGTTTATTGTAAATAATAAGCAAGCAATGCTTAATACCCTAAACTCTTCTGACATAAGTCTTGAGTGTAGAATTGATCGTATTAAAGCGTTGTACTCGATTCCTAATCCTCGGCGTATTCCTGATGGGATCAATCGGTTTTGTTCCCATTACTAAAACTTGATCAAAGGTATGTGTGATTTGTAGAGATTGTTACAATAAAAATGTAAGATTAAGTTTCGGCTTGTATTGAACTTAAGTAATTTAAATATTTAATTCAATTTTTGAAATTTTTTATAAGGTCAACAATCATATGTATTTTTACAACTTGCTCCGCGCTGGTTTCATTGTCTTTAGTTTTTATATTGATTGAGATGTGTATTTATGGATAATCTGATCAAGTTATCCATAAATACACATCATCACATATTAAATTATTAGTTTAATAATGATAATTAAATAATCCACAGGTAGAAATCCTGCTAGCGTTAAACTTAATCTAACAACTCAGGTGTAACAACCTCTACGAATCACACAGTAGTTGACTAAGCTGTACGTCTTCTTTTACAATTTTATTTTTTACATTTGGAAAAGTTATACAGACTATTTTCTTTTTAAGCCTATGTCAGGTAAGACCCCCCCATTGCAGGTTTGCATTAAGAATAGGCAAGCCCATTTTGCCTATAGCTTTTTAGATAGGTATACCGCTGGCCTGATTTTGCAAGGCACAGAAATAAAGTCTATTCGAATGGGTAAAGCATCGCTGCAGGAGGCCTATTGTTATTTTAACCAAGGCGCCCTTTGGATCAAAGGTATGCATATTGCTGCCTATAGCCATGGCAACATCTATAACCATGAAGAGAAACGGGATCGTCAGTTGTTATTGCAAAAAAAAGAATTGCAAAAATTGCTGAAAACCCATTCAAAAGGGTTGACTATTATTCCTGTAGAATTATTTATCAGTCAGCGTGGGTTTGCCAAGTTAGCCATTGCTTTGGCCCGTGGTAAAAAACTATACGATAAGCGTCAGGCTATTAAAGCGCGTGATTTGGAACGCTCTGGACAGAAGGATCTGATCTGATCCTTTTTATAAGGGGTATGCTTTTTGTATGGGTGTTGTAGTAGCGTTTCGAAAGAAGTCTAATGGACCTTTGGTTGGGCTAATAAAAAGTATTACATTTAAGTGTCTATAGATAGGTTGTATCAATAGGCGTATAAACAGATTGGGGTTGACTGGAATTGACGGGAAGGTTAAATCCAATGTAAGCATGCGAGGTGTTGTAAGTATTACCTCTAATATAAAACTTGCATAATATATAAATGGCAACTTAGCTGTTATCACTCCTCGCCGTTGTAGGTTTGTTGCGCTTCGAAGAAAAGAAGAAGACGACGACGAACTCCGCATGGCTGCTTAATCGATAGATTAAGGGGGATTTGTCCCGCTGGTTTTTGTTCTATGGGATCAGCATAGGGGCATCGGTGCATGGAACTAGTGCCGCCAGGTGCGTGATGGAGGCATAAACCATAACTGCGCATAAGTGCAACATCAGGTGTGTTACTGACCTTGGTTGCGCCGACAATAAACAGGGACTAAGCATGTAGAAAGCGTTGCGGTTTTCTTGTTCGGACGAGGGTTCGATTCCCTCCAGCTCCACACCATGTAAAAAGGTATGTGTTCAGCACGATGGTTTTTTGCGTTAAAAGAATAACGCCCCTGTAAAAAGTCGCGGTATAGAAAGTGGCATTTTACAGATGATTAGGAAAAACAGTTTCCTTTAAAGCCCGCGCAGTGGGCGCTTTCTGTTTTTCCATCTCTAAGATGGAACTTTCAGCGGCTTTTTACCGAGGGCTTGATTTTTTGCCCACGTTTTTATCAAAAAAAAGTGGGATAAAATTCATTATTAACCAGTAACGTAAATAGATAATAACATTTTATTTGATAGTCAATAATATATATTCTCCAAGCTCCTGCTATTGCTCTGAATAGCTACAGATCAAATTTTAATGGCTCTGTTTCTTCTGGTTCGAGTAGTGTGATGGCGCAGTGCGTAGTAAGCTGCTTAATCTTCTTATTGATTTGATCAAAGTTAGTAAGATTACCTGCAATAAAATCAGCAAGAGATAGCTTGATGTCCAGTATTTCAATATCTTTTGCTCCTAAGATAGCGATTAGATCAGTGATGCCAAAACCATAGGCAATATGATAGAACGTAGTCAGACTGCCAATGACTTGCGCTCTAAGGGTATCGCTATTATATGTAATCTTACGCATCAATATGCTTAGCTTGGCATACATTTTTTTAATAGGTTTTAACTTATATATTTCTATTTTTTTTATGAGTTCTAAAGGGCTATATTGCCTATTCTGTTCCATTTCAGTATCAGAAAAGCTTATATCATCCTTCATGTTTTCTGGACTGTACACATCCTGAAGCGCTTCATAAGCGTTTTGATAGGTTCTATTCGCTTCTTGCAGTCCCATGGTGCCTTGTGTCACACTAGTCTGAAGTGCATGGCATAGGAACCCTTCCACTAATTTACCCCAGCAAGGTATAAATTTATTTGTTAAATAAGTTGAAGATTTAGATGAAAACCGCTGAATGAAGTACTTATGTGGACGCATTGTTTCTGATTGAATCGATTGATTATAACACAACAGCCTGCTTAAGTCTTTAACTTGCTTTTTTTGGGAGGCTATGATTGTATCTAGAGCAATGCTAGGGTCATGTATACACCTTTCTGGATTACATACCATCAAGTCATGTTGCGGTTGATCGCCTCTATGCTGACGCAATGCGTTATCCATTTTAGTGATGTTATCAACCGTATAGTTTGATTGATATGCATCAATCTTCCGGCAACATTCCTTCAGCGTGTCCAAAAGGCTATATACCCCTTCTAGGAAGGTATCAAATTCCCGGGCATCATTAAATTTACATAAATGTGGATTCGAGGAGCATGCCAATCGTTCTTCTTGCGTTGAACATGGACTGCTTATGGTATGGTTTTTTGAATGATAGCTGCATCCAGCTAATGTGGCCATTATATAGGCCCACATAATAGGAAGATGATAGATAGTTGTTTTTTTCATGTTACTAAAACAGAAATGACTTCGTCATAAATTTACTTGCTAAATTGAAATTAATTTTTAATATAAAAATTTTTATTATAAATCAAATATTGAAACAATATAGATGGGCAAGCGTGGCAAGGTTATCGGGCGTTATATTTTTACAGTTGGTGCATGGTTACAACATTATGGTCATCGCATCTTCATACTGTACCCACAAAAGTTGTTAAAGCGCGAATAATTGGCTAGGTTTAGCCATTGTATAGCGATAATCTCCTTTTAGACGCAAAATGCTTCAGGGTGGATCTCTCTTTTGATCTGTAGGCATATGCTTCTTTTTTGCCCAAGGGTTGATGGTTTTATTTGCTTTTTAAGCAAGCAAAAAATGTGGTGGAAATTACTTGTAGTTATGTCTTTATATCCCATAGAACTTTTTTACGCATCCATTCAAGATGAACAATATTTCCAGATTGGTTCGTTTAAAAAGCCCATTGGAATCGATGGTGGCCTAATTGCTTCATTTTTATATCCGTTGTCCCATGCCGAACTGGTCAGACTCCCGGCGCTTTTTGTAGAGATAGACCATGTAAAAGTACCTTATTGCATTAAATATATTACTGTTACAGGGGCTAAAACAATTATACAATTGGATCTTATTCAATCCAAAACAGAAGCTTATGCCCTCCGCAATCTACCCCTATTTTTGCCTATAGTTCTTAAGCCTAAATGGATAAAAGCTACGCTCCCTTATAGCTTGGTAGATGGTCTAGTGGAGGAGGTGGTATTGGGCCAGCTTGGCACTATACAAGCGGTATACTGCCTCCGAGACCAATATATGATGGCGGTTAACCATCATGAAAAGGAATTATTGATTCCTTATTGCAAACCATTCCTGGTCGACGTGAATGCAGTACAAAAAAAGGTTATCGTACAGCTTCCAGAAGGTTATTTAGAGGCTATGCTATAGGCAGTCCAAGCTAATGTTTAACAGAATGTTCAAATTTGCAATACCGATTAGTAAGTCTGCCCTGCAGGCTGAAAAATCAGCTTGTAGGGTAGGCTTATATCAACTTTTTGCATCAGAGGTTGCTGTTTTTCCTACAGCTTGCTTCATTAAAAAGTGAAATGGGTATCCTTAATGGAGTGGGTATTTTTCTTTATCCGTTAATTTTCATATCTTTGGATCACGCGCATCCTAGATGTAGTGGGGTTTTAAGGCGGGTCACTTGATCCGACTTAGATTTTTATTTAAATTTGCCCTCTCGCTGTATAATCCTTCCTGGTTGTTTTGGCTAGTTTTGGAGCGATGGAATGGGTATGGTTAATGATAAGTCATGATTGGAATCATAGGAAAAAAGATTGGGATGACCAGTCTTTATGATAGTAAAGGTCAAAAGAAGGCATGCACTGTTATTCAAGGCGGTCCTTGTGTGGTGACGCAGATTAGGACAAGGTCTATAGATGGCTATCAGGCTATTCAGTTGTCCTATGGCGATAAAAAAGAAAAAAATACCATCAAACCCCTTATGGGTCACTTTGCTAAGGCTTCTACTACGCCCAAGCATAAACTGGTTGAATTTAGGTGTGAGGATGAGGAGCGTTTGAAGCAGGTTGCATTGGGCCAGGTGATTCGTATAGAAGATATGTTTGTCGAGGGTGAATTTATAGATGTGGTGGGTAAGTCCAAAGGAAAGGGTTTCCAAGGTGTGGTCAAGCGGCATGGTTTTAGTGGCGTTGGTGGTCGTTCCCATGGTCAACACAATAGAGAAAGAGCGCCTGGTTCTGTTGGTGCAGCTTCTTTTCCATCCCGTGTATTCAAGGGAATGCGTATGGCTGGAAGAACAGGTGGCAATAGGGTTAAGGTGGCAAACCTCCAGGTGGTCAAGGTGTTGCCAGAGAAAGATCTGATCGTGCTCCATGGGGCAGTCCCTGGTGCCAATAATGGTTATGTAATTTTGGAGAAATAAAATGAACCTATCAGTATTAAAATATACAGGGGAGGAAGCAGGCCGTTCTGTTGTATTGCCAGAGGAGGTTTTTGGTATTGAGCCGAACGATCATGCCATTTATTTAGATGTCAAATCCATCTTAGCAGGTGGGCGTCAGGGGACGCATCAGTCAAAAGAACGGGGTGCAGTAAATGGCTCTAGAAGAAAAATTAAAAGACAAAAAGGTACGGGTACCGCTAGAGCTGGTGACGTTAAGTCGCCTTTATTCAGAGGAGGCGGGCGTGTTTTTGGTCCAAAACCAAGGGATTATAGCTTTAAATTAAATCGTAAAGTAAAAAGGCTGGCTAGAAAGTCTGCATTTACCTATAAAGCTCAGGGGAGTCGTATTGCCGTTTTAGAGTCCTTTTCTTTTGATACGCCAAAAACAAAAAACTATTTAGGTATGTTACAAAACCTGTCTGTTTGTGATAAAAAGACCTTATTGATCTTGCCTAACGTAGACAAAAATATTGTACTATCTAGTAGGAATATCAAACAAGCAAAAGTGCTTTGTGTGGATCACGTTAATACCTATGACCTGATGCAGGCAAAACAATTGTTGATTATGGAGAGTGCTATAGTGCCTATAGTAGAAAAATTGAGACCATAACAGATGAATATCCTAAAGAAACCTTTGGTAACCGAAAAAGTATCCGCGCTTAATAAGCATGGTGTATATGGTCTAATCGTAGATGACCGTGCGAATAAGCACCAGATACGAAAAGAAATTGAGCGTTTTTATGGCGTTACAGTGGACAAAATTAATACCATGCGTTATGCTGGTAAATCCATCACACGGCATACCAAATCCTTTGTAATGAAAGGAAAAAAGCCTTCCTATAAGAAAGTACTTGTAACGCTTAAGGCAGGAGATGTTATAGATTTTTATAGTAATTTCTAGCCTTTTGTATTGAATTTTATAGCTGTTAGTTGATCTAGTTATGCCATTAAAGAAACTTAATCCAACCACGCCCGGTCAGCGTTTTAGAATAGCGCCAGATTTCTCTACCGTTATTACTACACGTAAACCGGAAAAGTCACTCTTAGTGAAAACCAAGCGCACGGGTGGTCGGAATAACCGCGGTAGAATTACCGTTCCACATAGGGGAGGTGGACATAAGCGGCGTGCGCGCCTTATTGATTTTAAAAGAAGGAAGCTAGAAATCCCTGCCTTTGTACATTCCATTGAGTATGATCCCATGCGTACTGCATACATTGCCCTATTGCATTATGTAGATGGTGAAAAAAGTTATATTATAGCCCCGGAAGGACTTAAAGTGGGGGCTAAGGTTGTAGCGGGTTCAAATGCCTCAATAGAGGCAGGCCATGCTATGGAAATGAAGGATATCCCACTGGGAACAATTATTCATAATATTGAACTAGCACCTGGACGGGGGGCGGCATTAGCTAGAAGTGCGGGGTCTTATGCACAGCTACTTTCTAAAAGTGGTAAATATGTAACCATTAAGTTGCCTTCTGGTGAAAGGCGTTTGGTATTGGCAAATTGTATGGCTACGATTGGATCCGTTTCCAATAGCGACCATGGTAATGTGACCATTGCGAAAGCAGGTAGAAGTCGTTGGTTGGGTAAAAGGCCACGTGTCCGGGCTGTTGTAATGAACCCTGTTGATCATCCAATGGGTGGTGGAGAAGGCAAGGCCTCTGGAGGGCATCCTAGGTCTGCTAAAGGGTTGTATACAAAGGGTAAAAAGACCCGCAATCGCAATAAATATTCTACTAGACTGATCATTAGTAAAAAGAAAAAATAATGGGTAGATCTATAAAAAAGGGACCCTATGTGGCGTATCATCTACAACGTAAGATAGATATGCTCAATGAATCCGGTAAGAAAACGGTAGTAAAAACCTGGTCTAGGCGGTCCACTATTACGCCAGATTTTGTGGGCCATACCCTTGCGGTCCACAATGGACATAAGTTTATTCCCGTTTTTATTACAGAGTCAATGGTAAGCCATAAGGTCGGTGAGTTTGCCTTATCAAAAAATTTTAAAGGCCATACGTCTAAAAAGAGATAATTTGAACCATGGAGGCAACCGCAAAGTTAAAAAAACTACCTATATCTGCGCGTAAGATTGGACTTTTAGCAGCGCTTATTAGAGGTAAAAGCGTAGCTACGTCATTGGCTATTTTACAGAATAAGCCACAGCAGGCTGCTGTGCAGCTTAGAAAACTTTTGCTTTCTGCTATTTCAAATTGGCAAAATAGCCATACCACCTCTTTAGAAGAGGAGCCACTTTTTGTAAAGCGAATAACGGTTGATCGGGCAGGTATGCTCAAAAGAATTATGCCTGCACCAAGGGGTGTAGCGCATAGGATTAGAAAAAGATCTAGTCATGTTGTTATTGTGGTAGATAGCGCAGCAAGTGTTGCTGATCTGCCGCATGAGGTGGCGTCCAATACAACAACGTAACCATACTATAGACGAAATAATACTACAATGGGTCAAAAAGTTAATCCCGTGGGCTTTAGAGTTGGGTTCATTCGAAAACCAGATTCTAGTTGGTTTGCATCAAAAACCTCTTATGCAGAAAAGTTAATGGAGGATGAAAAGATTCGCACTTATCTAGATGTTCGAATGGCCAAAGCAAGTGTCGCTAGAATCCTTATAGAGCGTGCGGGTAAAAAAATTACCGTTACCATTCGAACGGCTCGCCCAGGCATTGTGATTGGCAAGTCGGGTACAGAAGTCGATAAGGTAAAAGAGGAGTTGAAGAAGCTCACTAAAAAAGAAGTTGAGTTGAATATTGTTGAGGTAAAAAAACCAGATTTAGAGGCTAAGTTGGTCGCCTTGCAAATTGCACAACAGATTAGAGGCCGTATGCCTTATAAGCGTGTGGTCAAGCAAGCCATCGCTGCGGTGGTCCGTGCAGGTGCGCAAGGCGTTAAGATTAAGGTTTCTGGTAGGCTAGATGGTGCTGAAATGGCTAGGTCAGATGAATTTAAGGAAGGCTCTGTGCCACTCCATACGCTTCGCAATGACATAGATTATGCTGCGCTCGAAGCCCATACCATTTATGGTAGAATAGGTATTAAAGTTTGGATTTCTAGGGGTGATGTTGCGGTGCATCATCCACAGCGTTCAGCAGGCAAAGTAAGTAGGATAGGAGAGAAGGCGATTCCGCCTTCCAGAGAACGGAAATAGCTAGACTTCATTACGTAGCCTTCTTTTGAAACACACTTTGTAGCTGAGGAATTTATAGAAGGCACCGAGTGCAAAGCCACAGCGTGCCAGGCGTACGTCTAGGTTTGTGAACCCGATCAACGTGCAAATGACCAGCAGCAGTAGCGTTTTGGGAAGAGGCTAGTGGTATCAACTTTTGTATTGAACAATTAAAATGTTACAACCAAAAAGAGTACGTTATAGAAAAACGCAGAAGGGGCGAATAAAAGGCTTATCCATGAAGGGAAGTTCGTTAGAATTTGGTACCTTTGGGCTGAAGGCATTAGAGCCTTCTTATATTACAGCTCGGCAGATCGAGGCCATGCGTATTGCCATTACAAGAGAAATGAAGCGGCAAGGGCAGGTTTGGAATAGGATCTTTCCAGATAAGTCGCTTACCAAAAAGCCGGCTGAAGTAAGAATGGGAAAGGGCAAGGGCGCTCCAGATTGTTTTGTAGCGGTTGTTAAGCCTGGTAGAATTCTATTTGAGTTAGATGGTGTCTCTCGGGAAGTAGCTGAGCGTGCCATGCGTCTTGCCATCCATAAGTTACCTATTAAGGCAAATTTCGTAGTTCGAAGAGACTACCATCCAGCTGCATAGGGATTGGGGGTCGTATGGGATGTTAAGGTTGTAAGGTATTATTATTTTAGTTGAATATTCAAAGAAGTCTAATAAGGTTTTAAAATGAAGTATAAAGATATTCAGTTACTTTCTTCTGAAGAATGCAACGATAAGCTAAAGGAAGAGTTGGATTATTTAGTAAAGCTAAGATTTGCTCATTCGGTTTCCCCTATTGAGAACCCTATGAAAATTAGGCAAACGAGAAAATCTATTGCAAGACTAAAAACAGCTCAGAATAGTTGCCTCGGGCAACCATCAGAATTGTAATCACCATGCTGAGAAATAGAAGAAAAGAAAAGATCGGAAGGGTTACCAGTAATAAGTCCCATAAGACCATAACCGTTGTAATCGATACCAAATCCATACACCCTGTATATGGTAAGTTTGTCAAAACAGCCACTAAGTTTATGGCCCATGACGAGGAAAATAGTTGTAGTATTGGTGATCTGGTAAAGATTATGGAAACCCGTCCTTTAAGTAAAAAGAAGCGATGGAGGTTGGTTGAAATCATAGAAAGAGCTAAATAAAGATGATACAACAGGAATCAATACTAAAAGTAGCCGATAATAGTGGTGCAAAGACTGCCCTTTGTATTCGTGTTTTAGGTGGAACACGTAGGCGATATGCTCATGTGGGTGATAAAATTGTAGTAACCGTAAAAACGGCTAACCCTTCTAGTACCCTTAAAAAGGGCACCATCTCTAAAGCTGTAGTGGTACGTACCCGAAAGGAAGTAAGGCGTAAAGATGGTTCTTATATTCGCTTTGAAGACAATGCCATTGTTTTAATTGAAAATAATAATGAGCCAAAGGGAACGGGTGTTTTTGGGCCAGTTGCTAGGGAGGTTAGAGACAAGAAGTTTATGAAAATAGCTTCTTTAGCTGATGAAGTACTATAAGGTATGAAAACAACAATAAAAAAGCACCTCAAGGTGCACATTCGAAGAGGAGACCGTGTGAAAATTTTGGCAGGTAAACATAGAAATGAACAGGGCACTGTTTTAAAGGTATTCCCCAAAGTATATCGTGCCATTGTCGAAGGTATGAATATAGTAGCCAGACATGTAAAGCCTTCTGCTTCAAATCCTAAAGGGACCATCCAGAGGCAGCCATCTCCTATCCATATTAGTAATCTCATGTTAATTGACCCGGCCAGTGGGGAAGCTACTCGTGTGGGAAGAAAACATAATGAAGTTGGTAAGCTCCAGCGGTATGCTAAAAAAACAGGAAATTTTATAAAAAATGTGTAAGCCTAGATTACAAGAAAAGTATTTTGTAGAAGTTATTCCCGCGCTTAAAGCGCTATTTGGGTATCATTCTCCTATGCAGGTCCCTAGATTGCATAAGATATGTATCAACCAAGGGTTGGGTGATGGCGTATCCAATAAAAAATTGATTCAGCTTGGATTAGAGGAGTTAACCGCTATTGCTGGACAGTGTGCTGTGCCTACGCGTGCAAAAAGGTCCGTATCTAATTTTAAGCTTAGAGTCGGTATGCCTATTGGTGTAAAAGTAACTTTGCGTGGGCGAATGATGTATGAGTTTTTGGATCGTTTTATCTCTATTGCATTGCCCAGGATTAGAAATTTTTGGGGGTTGCGTACCACTGGATTTGATGGCAAGGGAAACTATAATGTGGGCATTCAAGAGCAAATCATATTCCCAGAAATTAGCATTGATAAGGTGCTTAAGATCAATGGTATGAATGTAACTTTTGTGACAACTGCCCCAAACAACGAAGCTGCACTTCAGCTCTTGAAAGCTTTAGGGATGCCCTTTAATGTGGAGCAAGATTAATTGAAAAGGTTATGGCAAAAGAATCAGTTAAAGCAAGGGATAGGAAAAGAAGAGGTTTGGTAGCAAAATATGCTGCCAAGAGGGCTACTTTAAAGGCACAAGGTGACTATATGGCGCTCGATAAGCTGCCTAAGAATGCTTCTCCCGTACGGTTGCGCAACAGGTGCAATATAACTGGAAGAGGTCGTGGGTATATCAGAAAATTTGGCGTTTCCAGACTGGTATTTAGGCAATGGGCTTTAGAAGGGAAATTGCCAGGTATTCGTAAAGCAAGTTGGTAATCCTCTAGCTGTAATGGACCTTTTTCGAAGGCGGTTTGTGGTGCGCAATTTTTAGGAGCAGTGCAATAGAGCTCCGAACTATATTGTATTTGAGGCATGTGAGTAGGTTTAAAATGGTCATTAGCAATCGAATTTCAAAAAGGTTTAATGTATACCTGTTTTTATTATTATGTTAATCTATAACTACTATGACTACAGATCCAATAGCTGATTATCTTACTAGGATCAGAAATGCTATTCATGCCAAACATAGCATTGTAGAAATTCCTGCTTCAAAAACAAAGACGAAGCTTACAGAGGTCTTACAAGAAAAAGGATATATTCGGGGCTATAAAGTAGTGTCTAGGCCCAATAGTGTCCAGCCTATTATTAAAATTGCCCTCAAGTATGATGTTTTTACCAAGCAATCTGCTATTGTAAAGTTGCAGCGTGTAAGCAAACCAGGCTTGCGTAAGTACGCCACTGTAGCTGCTATGCCCAGTGTCATTAATGGGTTGGGTATCGCCATATTGTCCACTTCTAAAGGGATTATGACGGATAAAGAGGCCCGAAAAACCCATGTGGGTGGTGAGGTGCTTTGTTATGTTTACTAAAGTTAGGAAAAATGTCAAGAATAGGAAAGCAGCCCATTCATGTGCCATCAGGTGTGGTTGTATCCACAATAGATGGAGGGATTGTGGAAGTTAAAGGTGCGAAAGGCATCTTGCGTCAGCAACTTCATCCAGCCATTACGGTTGAAATTGCTGAAACACTCGTTAAAATTATACCCGTTGATCTTAAAAAATCTAAGGCACTTTATGGCCTTTATAGAGCTTTGATTCAAAATATGGTTGTAGGGGTCAGTGTTGGGTTTAAGTCTACCTTAGAGTTGGTAGGGGTTGGCTACAAAGCCAGTGTCCAAGGTAAATTGCTCGAGCTAAGCTTAGGTTATTCTCATGATATTGTTCTGGTTTTACCAGAAGAAGTAACGGCTACTGCTGAACTCCCTAAAGGGAAAAGTCCATTGGTACACTTAGCATGCATGGATAAGCAACTACTTGGTCAAGTAGCTGCTAAAATTCGTTCTCTAAGGAAGGTGGAGCCTTATAAAGGGAAGGGCGTTAGATTCTTAGGTGAGCAGGTGCGACGTAAGGTTGGTAAGTCTACTAAAAAGTAGCGCATATTTGAACGATTTAGTATCCAGTAGAAAAGATGAAAATAAAGGATAAAAAGGTAGAAAGGAGACTTAAAGTTAGAAAAAGAATTAGAAAGCGTGTGCATGGAACACGTACGCAGCCGCGTCTCTCTCTTTTTAAGAGCAATACCTCTATGTATGCACAGCTGATTAATGATGATACAGGGGAAACGCTGCTCTCTTCTTCTTTATACAAGTTAAAGATTAGTAAAAATAATGTTGCTGGAGCCTTGGAGCTAGGCAAAGCAATTGCTGAGCAAGCAATCGCCAAGGGCATTACAGCCATTGTATTTGATCGTTCGGGGTATATTTACCATGGCAAGGTCAAAGCTTTGGCAGAAGGTGCACGCGCACAAGGTCTTAAATTTTAGTCAATATGATATTAGGTGGTAAAAAACTCAGGGCCAGTGACTATAATCTTGAAGAAAGGGTAGTTGCCATTAACCGTGTTACCAAGGTGGTGGAAGGAGGGCGGAGATTTAGTTCTTCTGCAGTGGTAGTAGTGGGAAATGGCGATGGTGTAGTAGGTTATGGGTTGGGTAAAGCAAAAGAGTTAACCGATGCGATTGCAAAGGGAGTAGAGGAAGCCAAGCGCAATCTTATTAAAGTCCCTATTTTACGCGATACCATTCCGCATGGTGCAGTTGGTAAATATGGTGGTGGCCATGTGTTGCTTAAGCCAGCAGCCTCTGGTACCGGTGTAATTGCCGGTGGCGGTGTGCGCATCGTTTTGGAAAGTGTGGGTATTAAGAATGTTTTGTCTAAGTCTCAAGGTTCTTCTAATCCGCATAATGTGGTCAAGGCGACTTTTAAGGCCCTATTGCAGTTGCGTGATCCTTTGACCATTGCCAAGCAGCGTGGCATCTCTTTAGATCAAGTCTTTAATGGATAAGGTTGTTATGGAAAAAATTAAAATTACTCAGGTACGTAGTTTAATCAAACGGCCTAAATCCCAAAAGGCTACCATCAAGGCACTTGGATTGGGTCGCATCAATAAACGTGTTGTGGTTGAAGCTACGCCTCAAATTTGGGGTATGGTAAGCAAAGTCAACCATTTAGTAGTTACAGAAAAGATATAATGGCTTATGGAATTACATACACTTAAACCAGCCATCGGTGCTTTACATCGTAAAAAACGCATCGGTAGAGGGCAAGGTTCTGGTAAAGGAGGCACCGCTACCCGTGGGCATAATGGTGCGCAATCTAGATCTGGTTATAAGAGAAAAGTTGGTTTTGAAGGCGGTCAGCAACCCTTGCAAAGGCGTATTCCTATGTATGGGTTTAAATGTCCTAGTCGCATTGAGTTTACCCCTTTGAATCTTTCTACTTTGCAAGCATTGGCCGATAAGTACCAGGTTACTTGTATAGATCCTATTTTCTTGCGCAAGCATAACATAATCGGAAAACGTGAAAGGTATAAAATATTAGGAGATGGGCAGTTGACCCTTAAGCTTGCGGTTGCTGCGCATCGTTGTTCAGCTGCTGCTTTACAAGCTATTCAAAACCTTGGCGGAGCAGTTACTATATTACCTATATATGAATAAGTTATTTAAGGTTATTAAGGATATATTTTTGATCAAAGAACTTAGCCTTCGTATAAGGAATACCTTGTTCTTTTTGATCCTTTTCCGTATAGGTAGTATCATTGCTTTACCAGGTATAGATGTAGCGCAAATTTCTGGTAGTGCCAAGCGGGTATTTGGTTTGCTCGATAGTTTTTTAGGCGGTTCATTGAGTCAGGTTTCTGTTTTTTCAGTGGGCGTTACGCCTTATATTTCCGCTTCTATTATCATGCAGCTTTTGTCCATTGCTTGGCCAAAAATTCAAAAGATACAACGTGAAGGCGAAATGGGTAAGCGTAAAATTGCGCAAATTTCTCGCATACTTACCGTTGTTATTGCTATCTTTCAGTCTTTTCAATATTTATTCATGGCCACAGGAAGTGGCAATGTCTCTATAGGGCGTACGCTGTTTATTTTTATTTCTATTATTATTTTGACTGCAGGCGCCCTATTTTGTATGTGGTTAGGAGAAAAAATTACAGATAAGGGCATTGGCAATGGGGTTACCATGTTAATGATGGTAGGTATTGTTTCTTCTTTACCCTCTGCTTTATACCAGGAAGCCGTCCACCGTGGTAGTAGGTCTATGTTTTTATTTGTATTTGAATTGCTCGTATTGTTTTTAATTGTGCTTACGTTAGTTGCTTTTACGCAAGCTACACGCAGGGTCCCTATTCAGTATGCAAAGCAATTGAGTACCAGTACAATATATGGGGGGCAGCGTCAATATATACCCTTTAAACTCAATAGTGCGGGTGTCATGCCCATTATATTTGCCAACCTTTTAATTTTTGCCTTTTCATTTTTGTTAGGCTTTTGGAAGGATAAATGCGTTTGGCTGGCCCAAATCAGTGGCATGTTGCAAGATTTTACCAGTTGGCTATTTAACCTTTTGTTTGCCTTTTTTATTATTGTTTTTACTTTTTTTTATACCGCTATTACCGTTAATCCTGTTCAAATAGCAGAAGATATGAAGCGGGCGGGTAGTTTTATTCCTGGTGTGACCTCTGGCAATGCCACTGCCCGTTTTTTAGATGGTGTGTTGGATAGAATTACCTTGCCAGGTGCTATTTTCTTGGCCGTTATTGCTATTTTACCTGCTTTTGCCTCTATGGCTGGTTTAAGTTTACCTTTTTCTAGATTCTACGGGGGAACTTCTTTGTTAATTATGGTTAGTTCCATGTTAGAAACCTTTCAACAAATTGAAAGCTACTTGTTGATGCGTCGATATGAAGTCATTATTAACAAAGGGGCAAGGCTGAATTGATTTTTTAATAGTCTTTTGAAAATGGGCTACTGGTATTCGTAATAAATTTAGTATATTAGCCCCGGGTGACCTTTTGTGTATGATAGGGAGGATTTGGTCAGCGTAAGGGGGGATGAGAGAACCAAGATAAGATAAAGTAGGATTAAAACAATATGGCTAAGATACCTCCTATTGAACAAGGTGGAATAGTACAAGAGGCATTACCAAATGCGGTATTCAAAGTTGCGCTTAAAAATGGCCATATCGTTAGGGCTCATATTTCTGGGAAGATGCGTAAAAACTATATTAGGATTCTTCCTGGCGATTCCGTTAGGATGGAGCTAACGCCTTATGATTTAACGCAAGCTAGGATAGTGCACAGATACAAAACAACCGAATAGTTGCCTTAATTATGAAAGTTAAAACATCTGTTAGAAAAAGAAGCGCTGATTGCAAGATTGTACGTCGCAAGGGTCTATTATATGTGATCAATAAAAAGCAGCCTAAATTTAAACAAAGACAAGGATAGAATATGGCTAGGGTATTAGGTGTAGACATTCCAGATAATAAGCGAGGAGAGATTGCGCTAACATATATATATGGGATTGGCAGAAGTTCTGCAAATAAAATTCTTGAAGCCGTTCAAATGGATAAAGATCGGCGTGTAGCTACTTGGACGGATGATGAATTAAAAACCATCAGGACTGCCATTCGTGGTGTCTATAAAATAGAAGGAGACTTAAAATCAGAAATTCGATTGAATATTAAGCGATTGGTTGAGATTAAGTGTTATAGAGGCAATAGGCATCAGATGGGGTTACCGGTTCGTGGTCAGCGGACCAAAACCAATGCTAGAACGCGTAAAGGAAAGCCTAAGACTATTGCAAATAAAAAGAAGGCTACCAAATAAAGATTGCCTCTTATTGGTGTATGCTTTTCCTTGTTTGGTAAAGAGCGTCTATAGAAAATTACTATGAAAAATACGGGAAAAAATAAAGTTAAAAAAAGGGTTGTAAAGGTTGGTAAGGAGGGGCAGGCCCATATTCAAGCTACTTTTAATAACCTTATTATTTCGATTACCAATGAGGCTGGTCAGGTCATTGCTTGGTCTTCTTCTGGTAAGATGGGCTTTAAGGGGTCTAAGAAAAACACACCATATGCTGCTCAAATGGCATCAGCCGACTGTGCAAAAGCTGCTTATGAACTGGGTTTACGACGGGTGAATGTATTTGTACAGGGTCCAGGCATTGGGCGCGAGTCAGCCATTCGCACCCTTCAAGAGCATTCTGTAGAGGTAATGTCTATTAGAGATGTTACGCCTCTTCCGCACAATGGTTGTCGGCCACCTAAGCGTAGGCGCCCATAATATAGACACAACTTACTAATTTATATTAGAAAAAAATATAGCGTATGGCAAGATATCGTGGTCCAAAAGCCAAAGTTGCAAGAAGATACAATAGTCCGATATTTGGTTCCTCTGTAAGTAAGGTATTACAAAGAAAAAATTATCCGCCGGGGCAGCATGGTAAAAGGCGTAAAAGGCGTTCTCAGTTTGGGCTTCAATTGGTAGAGCAGCAAAAAGCGAAATATACCTATGGCCTATTGCAGCGTCAGTTTAAGAACCTTTGTGAAAAAGCTACTAAAAGTAAAGGCATTACAGGTGAAGTAATCCTGCAGCGTTTAGAGGCTCGTTTAGACAATACCGTTTATAGGCTGGGTATTGCTGCTACGCGCAGGGAGGCTAGGCAGATGGTATCCCATGGGCACATTACTGTGAATGGCTCCCTAGTGGATATTCCTTCCTATACCTTAAAGCCTGGAGAAATTATAGGTATTGCTAAGAAGGCGGAAAAAATGGCTTTGATTGTGCATAATGTAGCAGCGCATCCATCTAGTAAATATAGTTGGTTGGAATGGGATGCATCATTGATGGTAGGCAAGTTTCTTGCTTTTCCGCAGCGTTCTGAAATACCAGAAGAAATTAATGAGCGAAGCATTGTCGAGCTCCATTCTAAATAGTGCTTCTATTGTTGCTTTTTTAAATCAAATAAAGATTCTATATGTCGTCATTAGCATTTCAAATGCCCGATAGGATATTTGTGGAGAAAGTGGATCCCTTGTATGGCATTTTTAGTTTTCGTCCCCTTGAAAAAGGATATGGTACTACTATTGGTAATACACTGAGGCGAGTATTGTTATCTTCTCTAGAAGGGTATGCTATTGTTTCCATTAAAATTCCTGGTGTCCATCATGAGTTTTCTACTATTGAAGGCGTACAAGAAGATCTGGTAGAGATTATTTTAAATCTCAAGCAGGTGCGTTTAAAGAAAATTGCAGAAGGCGGTGATTCGATCATTTCGGTTCGGGTGAATAAATCTGAATTTCGTGCAGGTGATATTGCCAAAGCTACTCCTTTTTTCGAAGTTTTAAATCCAGATCTACTGATTTGCAGGCTTGATGCATCTGCCAGTTTTGATATAGAGCTGCGTATAGTCAAGCATAGGGGCTATCTTTCAGCTGAGGAGAATAAATCCAAAGAGCCAGTCTTAGATCTTATTCCTATTGACGCCATCTTTTCTCCTATTGTAAGTGTACAATATCGTGTGGAGAATATGCGTGTCGGGCAGCGTACAGATTATGAACAATTGACCTTTGAAATAAGAACAGATGGTTCCATTAGTCCGGAGGAGAGTATTCGGCAAGCGGCTAAGTTAATGATTCAGCATCTTAATTTGTTATCTGGTAAGGAAATTGTTGTGCAATCTCCGGAAGATGAAACGGTTCAGATGTTAGATGAGGAAACAGTAGCCATGCAAAGGAATCTCAAAACCCATATTAGTGAGTTGAAGTGTTCTTCTCGTGTGTTAAATTGTCTTAAATCAGCAGGCATTGAGACTTTAGAAGATCTTGTAACGGTAAAAGATTTTGATACCATGAAGTTTAGAAATTTTGGTCGTAAGTCACGTGATGAGATCGATCAACTTTTGGCAGAAAAGAATCTGAAAATTGGTATGGATCTCTCTAGGTATAAGTTGGAAGGGTAGTAGACTTTCTGCGGGATACGCCTTCTGCTGGTAATTTGCTCGTTGATCCGGTGCTTAAGTCCTCACGTACATCTAGTACGATCCGGTTTTGCGTGCTGTGTCCCCTACAAATTTCTCAGCATAAGCGCGTTTTACAGAAAGTCTAATTTTTATTTAAAACTGGGTCGTACAGTAGCTATTAGACTTCTTATTATAAACCAATGAGACATAGAAATAAAATTAATCGGTTGGGTAGGCCTGCAGGCCATAGGAAAGCATTGCTTATGAATTTAGCTAAGTCGCTCATTATGCATAAGCGTATCGTTACCACTGCAGCAAAAGGAAAGGTATTGCGTTCATTTATTGAACCCATTCTTACCAGAGCCAAGCAGGATACTATGCATTCTAGAAGAATAGTTTTTTCTCACTTTCAAGATAAAGAGCCTGTAAAAGAGCTCTTTAATCATATTGCTGAAAAAATTCAGCAACGTTTCGGTGGTTATACCCGTATCATTAAGTTGGCCAATCGTGCGGGAGACAATGCGGCTATGTGCATGATTGAATTAGTGGACTACAATGCTATCTATATAAAAGAAGCTAAAGTGGTTAAAACCGTGCGACGAAGGAGAAGAAAGGGCAGTACGGCTATGGTGCAAGAAAGTGCGGCTGTCGTACAAGAAGTAGTGACTGAGGCCGCTAAAGAATAGTCCTTTATCTATCTTGCTTTTTTGTGCGCTGCGTCTTAAGCATCCGTGCGTTTTACGAGCAGCTTCATTTTTAACCTATCTATTGTGTAGTAGGTTTTTTTAGGCGACCTGCTTTTTGGAAATATTTGCAGGGGCGCATAGAATCGGAATCTGCTCAATCTATTTGAGGCCTTGTGTTCCGGATCGAGATCCCTTCTCAGATCAAGATCCTTCAAGTCAGTGTCCAAATGACCGATAGTGTTTCCAAAGTAGTTTAGTAGATCAGTAAAAAATCTGTTGTAAAGCCTGGACAGCAGACTAGGCGTATCTTTTTCCCGCTATGATCTATCCATGCATCGTTATGGCTATGCTGTCAAAGCACCCCCTTGTAGAAAATTGTGATCAAAAATCGTAGCGCGGCAGATCAAAGAAAAAACAGTTGCATAGTAAAAAAATAGGTTGCATTTTCTACCCTTCTGAGTGATTTGCTGCCCGCTACCTCTATGCGTACCATTTTATGGCTATTATAAAGGCGCGATTGTATTTGTGTAGTTCTTTTGCTAAAGTTGCAATATTTATGCTATCAATCAAACATGATCTATTATGCTTGCCTACATTAGAATGACCAGTATCTTCCTATTGTGTTGTATACTTCAAAGCGGTTGTCCGACTAAGTGTTCTGAGCATCAATCTAGTGTAGGGATAGGTCAGTTAAGTGATGCTGCATCCTATGCACAAACGTTGGATCCAAGCGTCAAAGCGCAAATTTTTGCTTTCTTAAAGAACGATTTGTTTTACAAACGTTACTTAGGAAGAATAGGTGCTCCCCGCGACCTCTTGCCTGAGCAGCTTTCTTTAGCTCAAAAAGAGGAGTGGGAGCAAGTCTATTTGCTATTTGTTGACTTATATCGTATCATTTGTAAAGTCGTTGAACATTTTGAGCTACAAGAGGCGCCTGGGTCGTTAGATGATCCGAGGGTAGCCATTATGGAAGCTCTATTTATGAAAGACGTTAACCCTCTAGAAGGTCCTGAAACGAAAGCGTTGGTTTTAAGTTTCAAGCGGCTATGGGCTACCATTCAACAGCATTATATGGCCCCATTTGATCGTTATATAAATGGAGGTGATCATGAGACGTTAAAAAAATCCATTCATAATGGACGAAAAGCAACCTATCTAGCGCTTGTAGATTTTTGTAAAGCTGTGGTCAACAGTGAGCCGGAAGATGCAGCAGAAAAGGGGGATGGCGCATAATCAACACGCTATCTATCATAAAAGTAAAATGCGCCTTTTTAAAAAAGTGTGGTTAGATCCCTATTGTATTGTAACCATTTTGTTCGTTGTATGGATGTGTTTTTTGGATGATCAGAATCTGTTTGTACAGTATAGGCTGTACCAGCGTTGGCAAAAATTGCAAACAGATGTGATCGATTATAATCTACAGATTAAACAGATTAAGAAAGAAAAAGTAGAGCTTATGCATAATATGGATTGCTTAGAAAAGTTTGCTCGTGAAAAATATTATATGAAACGCGAGCAAGAAGATGTATATGTTATTATAAGAGAATAGTATCTGTTCAACGCTATGTCTATAGTAGGTAGATCCCCCTGTAAAAAGTTTCGATCCAAAATCGGGTATCTGTTCACGATACTGGTTCATAGTGCATTTTATTCCACTTTTTTCTTGATAAAAAAGTGGACAAAAAATCAAGCCCTCGGTAAAAAGTCGCTGAAAGTGTCATCTTACAGATGGAAAAACAGCAAGCGCCCCCTACGGGGGCTTAAAAGGAAACTGTTTTTCCTAATCATCTGTAAAATGCCACTTTCTAAAACGCGACTTTTTTCAGGGGCGTTGTTCTTTTAACGCAAAAAACCACTGCGCTGAACACATACCAAAATCGGAGCTTAACAATAATTCTATTGCTTGATTTTTTGCTTGTGCTTTTAACAAGAACAAGATCAATATGCCTTATGGCTTAAACTTTACTATAAGGCCACCTTTAGACCCGTCTCATGCTGAGTATTTTTACCAAATTGGACCCATATAACCTATCCATAGACTTTGCAATTGATGCTGCATTGCTGCCATATATATCTTTTATAAATGGATTTGCCTTATATTGTATTAAAAGGTTAATCATATCCTCAGTCATATGCGCACCATCTAGTACTAATAATGCATTCATTAAAGGTGTAAATTCATAAATATCTTGTATATCCACATTGGCCCCCTTAGCTAATAGATAGCGAACAAGGTCTTTCTTATCATACTGAACGCCGTATATTAATAGGCTCCAACCTGTTGGTGTATGCTTTGCATCTATATTTAGGCCTTGATCCAGCCAATACTTTGTTCTTTTTATCGAAAATCCGCTACTTCGAATATCCTCTAGGATCTTTTCCTCTAAGATCTTGTTATCTAAGATACTATTTTCTAATGCTACGCTATTCGAGGGGGCCTCATTAGTGACCCAGTTGGAGAGTTGCCTATGCCTATTAGGTATCAAGCCTGCTGGTGATTTTGCTATCGCGTTAATAATGAATGCTTCTTGTGGAGTAATTATGTTGGATGATGGTGTAGTACCAGTGGCCGGCATCGTACTGGTATAGCGATCAGTTCGTATCAGTGATACACCAATGTCTAAACTATTATTATTGCTATCTATATTAGATAGACCTAAATGATTGCTCATGCTTCTTGTGCTTACACAGGCAGATAAGATAGGTAAACTGCATAGCCCAATGAATAAACCTACTCTACGATAGTGTGTATATATATGCATAATATGAACTGTTTAAGGTTTATGTTACAATTAGTCAATCAGCATTATTTCAATGCGTATAGCATACCTATGCGCCATCTGCTTAACCCTAAATAAGCAAAGATCCTTAATACAGGCGTAATGGAATCGATAGGACCTATTGATTAGGTATAAACGATGTATTTAATTAATAATAAAAAATAAATATAATTCCAAGTAAATATGTGTCAAGTATACATAATTTACTAATCGGTCGAACAATGGTGTCAACTTAATTTGTTAATTTTATTGATAGTCAAATAAAATATCATTTTAATTACCATTTGTTTCCATGGCGTTAACTTTTTATCGGCGGCCATGAGCGCTGGAATATACCCACGATCCATTTACTCCCCTGTGCTAGAATAGGTTTCCCCTTAAGTGGCTTATTGTTATATTTTTATCGATTGGATAAGCGGTAAATGCTCCATTTTGTATGCCCCATATTTTAAAAATATTAGCTGCATTCAAATTATTAAGGTAAGTTTGGGGATTATTGTGATGTGGTATTAAGGTTTTTAATAACAGCTATATGTCGATTGCCATACATAGCAGAAAAGTTTGTCCAGCTAGTCTAGCATTTTTAGAGCAGCTCCTTTCTTTAGCAGAAGCATACCAAAAACGTGTGATGGTGTCTACTGTTTTAGCTGCATTACTTCCTACATCTATTGGTACGTTATACCCATTATCCCTTTTTGAGTTAGAACAGTTACCCTTGCAATTGGATCTAGAATTGATGATCAGTATAGGCGGAGATGGGACTTTTTTGGAGACCATTCATTACCTTAAAGATCATACGATTCCTATATTGGGGATGCATACAGGTAATTTGGGCTTTTTAACTAGGGCTACCCCTAGAGAAGCTGTTGCTGGACTGATAGGATTTTTTGAGGGCAGTTATGCCCTAGAGGCGCGCACTCTATTGGCCTTATATCAGGCAACTGTACCTGTTGCTTTTGCACTGAATGAAGTAGCCTTGCTGAAGCGAGAGCGGGCTAATTTACTCACTATTGAGGCCTATATAGATGGGCAATTCATTACTACCTATCGAGCGGATGGGTTGATTGTTGCTACACCTACCGGTTCTACTGCTTATTCGCTGAGTTGCGCAGGCCCTATTGTGTTGACCAGTTCCAATAGTTTCGTGATTACGCCTATAAGTCCGCATAACCTCGCCCTACGCCCTTTGGTGGTGCCCGACACCGCTTTATTAAGTTTTTTAGTTAAAAGTCAAGAAGTGCTCGTTTCTGCAGATGGAAGAGCGGTGCCTATAACTACTCAACAACCATTTGTGGTTAAAAAAGCGCCCTATTCATTGAAGCTGGTCCAGTTTAGCCAGGCCACTATTTTTGATGTGTTGCGTGAAAAATTTTACTGGGGATTGGATGCCAGAAAGTAGTAAGATGTAGTAGTTAATATTTAATTATGGCAGGAAGTAAAAGTTAGGCCTTACAGTTGTCAGTTAAGTTTATGTTAGGTATGCTCCTAACATACGCGATTTGATTATTTTTTTCAAATACTAATTTTTGTGTTTGTTCACGAAACGGGTTCGTAAGGCCATTTTATTTTTACTTTTTTTGTATGTATTCAGCGCAGTGGTTTTTTGCGTCAAAAGAACCGCCCCTGTAAAAAGTCGTGGTGTAGAAAGTGGCATTTTACAGATGATGTGGAAAAACAGTTGCCTTTAAAGCCCCCAAAGTGGGCGCTTTCTGTTTTTCCATCTGTAAGATGACACTTTCAGCGACTTTTTGCCGAGGGCTTGATTTTTTGTCCACTTTTTTATCAAGCAAAAAGTGGGATAAAATTCATTATGAACCAGTATCGTGAAAAGATACCTTTTTTCTTGATAAAAAATCAAGCGCATTGTTGTTAGGCAGTTAGGGGTGTTGTGGCTGCGGATAAAGGAATATTGCATTTGACTTTCAAATAGTCTATTGGATAGTAGTGCGTTGAAGCTTTGATTTTTGTATAAATTATATTATACTGCATTAATCTGTATTTGAGTATGATTCTTTATAATACAGAAGGTTCTGGTATGTCTACTTAAGTCAGTTTGCTGTTCAAAAGAATAAGGTGTTCATACCTTATGTTCAACAATCATACGATTGCTAAGCCCGGCTAATGGTTATTGGTCTGCTTGCACGTTGTGTTAATGGAGAGTCGCTAATAAGCAGGGCGCTGTTGGCTGTTAAGTAGCCATACTATCCTATCATTTTTATTAAAAACAAAAAACAAAACAATGGATAAAGATTTAAAACAAACAGATCACCTCAAATCGTCCAGCCATGCGTCAAAAAAGATTGTGGCTTTGTCATTTGTAGCTGCTGTGCAAACTGTGTCTTGTATAAGTGGTAGACGTCAAGGAGCAGCTCCTGTTCGTGAATCTACTCCTCTGTTATCTCTGAGTTTATCTGAATTTAAGAAGATACAGAAGGAGACAGCTAATACTGTTTCAGAAATATTTGCTAAACCCGATGAGGCATTGGCTAAATCACATGCGCAAGCCGCTTTTTTCAAGGCTATAGAAAAAGATGATTTAAAAGAAGTTCAGTGTTTGTTTCAGAATCAACAGATTCGCCCTAATACAGCAGAGAATCTTTTGAATTTACTTGTTCGGGCACTTCAGTGTAAGCGTGAAAAAATATTTAACTTTTTATTCGACGAATTCTTGAAAATATTTGACACTTCTGATTTAGAGTGTTTATATGCAAAAAATGAGGAGGGGCAAACGCTGCTGCATGTAGTCATTAGGCATAGGTTAAAGCCTACAATAGAGTCGCTAGTGGATAAGTTGCCTTTACAAGGTTTATGTGTGGGAGATAATCAGGGAAGGACACCATTAGACTTAGCTATTGCATCTAATCAGATCCATACTGTCGAGTTATTGGTAAAGAAGAAACTTCCTGCTCAAGAATTGGTTAAGGGCGTAATCTTAGCACTGAAGTATCAAGATACACTATCATTTAGGTATAAGCGTGAAAAAATAGTGCATTGTTTATTGAAAGCATTGTTGGAACAATGTGCCGTTTCTTCTCTAGGGCATTTATCTGCGAAAGATGAAAAAGGGAGGACCTTGCTACATCTATTGATTAGACGTGGTGACATCAATGGTGTGCGGCTTTTAGCCAATGAACTTCCTTTAGAGGCTTTATGTGCGCAAGATAACAAGAGAAGGAGACCAATCGTTTTGGCGGCTCGTTCCAAGAGTCCCAAAATGTTTCAAATATTATTTGATAAGCTAATAGATAGCTTAGGTGAAGATGAGGCGGTTAAGACATTATTTAATGAAACAGGTTCTTCTGTATTTGCATCTGCGTATTTGTCTAAACATCGGGACTTGGCAGGTTTATTGAATAATAGCCACCTCCAAATGCCCACTTTCCTTGTTAGAGGCTATAACATGTTTAAGTATATTATAAAAACGCTATCTGGTTCCCTGACATTTGACCAGTTGATGACTATTGGGCACGAGATTGATGACATAGAATTTGCCGGTATGCTTTACAGTCGATATGCTCGTTCTCTACGTTCTTTAATAGCGCCTTATATTGAGCAGAAAGCTGCTGAATCTGGAATAAAGATTAGCCGGCTCAAGTTCCACGAAGCACAGAAGAGAAAAAAACGTGACTGTATCAAAGGAAAGCAATATGATAGGGCAGCAAACGTAGACGAAGGGTATGTATCAGGATAAAAAAACGCAATTGAGGCGCACAAAAAGAACGTGAAGGCCTTGTAAGGCGTTTGGTTTTCCAGTCCTAAGTTGTACGCTAAGGCTAAGGGTTACCTTAGCCTTTACCCATTAACGCCTCTATTTCCTCCGCTTCTATAGGCATGTTTTCTGTTAAGTTTTGCACACCATCTGCCCTGATGACCACATTATTTTCTAGGCGTATACCAATCTTTTCTTTTTTAATATAAATGCCCGGTTCTATGGTCAGTACCATATTGGGCAAAATGATACCATGGGTATCGCCTAAGTCATGGGTACTTAGTCCCAGATGGTGTGAAATGCCATGCATGAAATATTTTCTATAGGCTGGTGCGGATTTGGGTTGGTTTTTAATATCTGTAGCGTCTATCAGTTTGAGTGCGATCAGTTCTGCTTCTACCCATTCCCCTACTGCTTTATGATAAGCTGTAAAAGAAAGCCCTGGACGCAATAGCGCCTGAGCAGCCTTTAAGATGCGTAATACGGCATTGTATACTTGCCGTTGTCTGGTTGTAAATTTTCCATCAATAGGTATAACGCGCGTAAGATCAGCGGAATAATGCGCATATTCTGCCCCTACATCTATCAGTAACAATCCACCTGCTGGGCAGGGCTGATCGTTGTTAATATAGTGTAGAATACAACTATTCGCACCACTGGCCACAATAGGGGCATAAGCAAACCCTCTTGAGCCCCTTCGAAGAAAGGCATAGGCAAGCAATGCTTCTATTTCATATTCCATGATGCCAGGACGAACCATGGGTAATACAGATCGAAACCCAGCTTCTGTAATCGTGCACGCCTCTTGGATAAGGGTAATTTCTGCCTCTTCTTTTAGGCCACGTAGTTGTTGCATAATGGGTGCAAGGCGTCTATATTGATGTAAAGGATAGTGCTCCTTGCACCAATTGATAAACCGTCTATCCCTAGTGGCTATAGACACATTTGCTCTTGGGTGTTCATTTGTGTTGAGGTATATTGCGCTCGCTAGCCCCATTAGGGTATGAAAGATTTGTTTAAATCCATTGGCCCAGTGTACGGTGGTAATCCCACTGATGGTGGTGGCCGCTTCTTTGGAATACTTTGGCCCCTCCCAAATGGCAAGTTGTGCGTCTGTTTCTTTTATAAATAAAATTTCTTTCCATTCCTCTTTGGGGGCATCTGGATAGAGTAGTAAAATCGTTTCTTCCTGATCGATACCAGATCACTGTTTTGTACAAATGGCATCGTCCCATCTGTGTTTGTCGGCATTATATCATTGGCATGCAATACCACCAAGCTATTGGCATGCAGTTGCATGACCAGTTTGTTTCTGTTCTGTATAAATAGATTTGGGTCAATCGTTCTATAACGCATAAGATTGGGGTTAAAAGAATTCGGTTAAACGCTTAGGCAGGCCCTATTCATTAACCGTTGATTGGGCTGCTTGCGCTAGAATAGGTTTTATGTCAACAAAGTGGCCAAGCTATCTTTTGATAACATGATGCATATTTTTCTGCCATCTGGTGTGTACATCGTATTGCTAGATGAAAATAGTTGCGCCAACAAGGCATCTATCTCAACGCCATTTAGCTTGGTACCATGTGGTATACTCGCTTTTTTGGCCAATGCCCTGATGCAACATTCTGCAGGTTCTAGTTTATGTTTGCTGTTGTTCCATTTGAGTTGTTCTATAAGTCCTTCCAATAATTGCTTGGGTGTATGGTGGCTGAGTTCAGCTGGACAGCCATGGATAATAATAGTAGAGGTGCCAAATGGATCAATGATAAAACCTAATGAGCGTAAAATGGCTTCATTTTCTAGTAAAACCATATAATCAACAGGGTTTACGACTAGATGCTCCGGCATAAGTAACTGTTGTGATGCTCCATTTTTATTTTGAAAATGAGTTATAAATTTGTCATACAATACCCGCTCATGTGCTGCTTGTTGGTCAATTAACAGTGCACCGGATTGTACTTGCACGATAATGTAGCTGGCATATAGTTGTACAGCTGTTCCTGCGCCATGTTGATGGGGCAATGCCCCAACCGTTTGCGCTGATATAGGTGTTGCGCTGTTGTCTTTGGGATCCTCAAATAAACTTTTCCCATCTTTAGGTGGTACAAAGGATGGAAGAGAAGGCGCTGCTTTAAATTGTGTGTACGTACGCTCTTTTGCGGCTTGGGGGCTGTTTATTTGGATAGGATGGGTAAAGCGCAGCAGTGAAAAATTGGTATCCTGCTCAAAATCTAAAGAATCAACTACGTGATGGGTCGCTAAACTTTTTTTAATGGTTGCTTGCAAAATCGCATAAAGCGCTTTTTCATCTTGAAACTTAATCTCAGTTTTAGTAGGGTGTACGTTTATGTCAATCCATTGAGGATCAATGGTTAAATATATGGTGTAAAAAGGGAAACCATCTGCTGGTAAAAGTCTATCGTATGCATTTTTAATCGCGTGGTTTAAAAATGGACTCTTTATAAATCGCTGGTTTACAAATAAAAATTGTTCTCCTCTTGTTTTTTTGGTATATTCTGGTTTGCCTATATAGCCTTCTATAGTCACTATATTGGTTGTTTCTTTACAAGGGATCAGTTGTTTTTTATAACTTTCTCCAAATAAGTGTACAATTCGATGGCTTAATTTTTCTGGTGCAAGTTTATATATTTCCACATCATTGTGATAAAGTTTCCATCCGATGGCTGTTCTAGCGAGTGCGGCATGGTGGACCTCTTCTAGGATGTGCTTGAATTCTACAGGGTTAGATTTTAAGAAGTTTCTACGAGCTGGTATATTATAAAATAGATTTTTAACACTGATCTTAGTGCCTGGTGCGGTAGCGATGGTCTCTTCTTTTTTGATCTTAGATCCTTCTATGGAAATATAGATACCAGTAGCTGCTTCATGTAGACGGGTTTCCATTTCTACCTGTGCGACTGCTGCAATAGAGGCCATAGCCTCTCCTCTAAAGCCCATGGTTTGGATTTTAAATAAATCATCTGTGTGGGCAATCTTAGAAGTGGCATGTTTTTCAAAACAGATGCGTGCATCTACTGCACCCATGCCTATCCCATCGTCAATCACTTGGATAAGTTGCTTGCCTGCATCTTTTATAACAATTTTGATGTTTTTGCTTTCGGCATCTATTGCGTTATCTAGTAGCTCTTTAACGACAGAGGCAGGGCGTTGCACTACTTCACCAGCTGCTATTTGATTAATCAGTAGATCAGAGAGAAGACGAATTTTATTCATTATATTTGATGCAATGGGATAATAAGCATGTTTGCACAACTATCTTTAATCATAGGTATCCATGTTATCTACCTATTGTGGCGTAGGTTGTGCCTTTGCCAATATAATAGATAGATAAAGTGTTGTGAAATTTTTTTTCCTGTCATACACAAGCTTATGAAAAGTTGGCCAATTGTTTATTAGAAACGGCTTGTATCCATTTATAACTGTTTGATTTTTTTGGTATGGTGCATAGCTAGTCTCTAGCTGTCTATGCACGAAATGGGTTAGTAAGGTAATTTTATTTTTACTTTTTTCTTGATAAAAAAGTGGGCAAAAGACCCTGCACCTATATCAGTAGTCAAGTAAGTAGCAACTAATGGAATACCCCCATACATTTTATAAGCAATCGTATATTCTTCCATAGTTTTAGCGCCTTTCCCTGTAAAAACTCCTACTAAAAAGGTAATTAATAAAAAAATATATACGATGCTCTGATCTAGATCTATCCAGTTCATATTCTTAATTTTTTGTTTTTATGATTAATGTTTACTACCATATTCAAATAAAATCATGATTAAAAATTTGGCAAGACATGATTAACAAGCCTTTAAATCAACTGTAATTGCAATATTTTTAATGCTGATTGTAAGTTATATAGTGTATGTTTTTGCTTGAATCAAATGAAGTATTATTATGATATCAGTACATTAGTTTAGTTAAAATAAAGCAACAAGATAATCGTCATGGCTTTTTTATATACTATTAATGGCATATCAGGTACTCCTAGAAAAGAAATCTCCTGTTTCATAGCGGAATATTTTCAAAAAAAAGGAAAAACACAAACTCTCATAGCTGATCCGAAGGGCTTTAGCTATGGAAGGCTAGCTAACCGTATAGTCATGAATCATCATATTGCACTATCTAGTTTTACAGAAGCTTTGCTTTATCTTACTTGTAGCAAAGAAATATTTGATCAGGTTGATTGGGATAACAATTCTATCGTGGTTTCTAGAGGGTCTTTTTTAGAAACCTTTGGTTACCAAAATCAATTGGCTGATTGGGACCTAGAAGATGCTAGAAAGATTTTTCTTCTATTTGTTAAGCATATAAAGAATATTTATCCTCTTCTTTCTATAGTTCTTACAGAAGATTACGTAACAGCTGAAAAACGTGCTGGTAGTAAGTTTGAATATAAAGATGAGCAAGAAAAATATTTAAATGATTCGAATCGCTTTTTGCAGATTAAGCATCACCCTCTTATTCAAGAGATCGGAATCAAAGTAGTCAATGTGGAAGTAAAAAGCAGAAACCTAAGAAAAGTGTTTCAAGAAGAGATAGAACCTATTTTATAGATAAATTGTGTGTAATACTTATTTTTCATCGTATAACAAGCTGTATAGACTTAGAAGCGGATAGGGAACTCAGTTTAACAAAAGCACTAGTTGAATTCAAAAAAAGGAGTGGAGAACTATTTGTGAGGCTAGATAAAGCGTTAAATGGTTTATTGACTTTCTTTAAAAAGCCAGTATTAGACTGGTCAAGATTGTGCCTGAAAGACAAGTATAGAAAAATAAGAATTTCAACCTTAAATAGGCTCAAAGAAATACCCCTTAATCCTTAACTTGACGCCTATGGTTAAGCGAACACTTCCGCGAACTTTTTAGGACTATATATTTATGGTATTGATCTACTGTATAACAACTAACTAATCAGTATATATTGTTTATATCAGAGATACTTTACTTTTTATATAAAGATAATAAATTCAAACAGGTTTATAGTATCATGAAAAAATTACCGATTGGTGTTAGTAACTTTCGAGAGTTAGTAAAAGGAGATTATCTCTTTTGTGATAAAACAGCTATGATTGCTGATTTCCTAAGAAAAGGGGAGAAGGTTACACTAATCGCCCGTCCTCGCCGTTGGGGTAAGACGTTAAATATGTCTATGTTGCAGCATTTTTTTTCAGCAGAAGTGAATGGAGTGAGTACAGAAGGCTTATTTGATGAGTTAGGAATTGGCAAGTTAGATGATGGTAACCACATTGATCAACATCAAGGTAAGTACCCTGTCATTATGCTAAGTTTTAAGGATATCAATTCAGATAGTTTTCAAGGGGCCTACAATGCGGTGTATGAGTTGATATTAGAGGTATATAGTACATATGCCTACTTATTGCATAGCCATGCAATTAATGAAATACAGTTAGGGCAATTACATACTATCCTTAATAAGCAAGCTAATCAGCAAGCATTAGAAGCATCTTTAAAGCTTCTTAGCCAATGCCTTTACCAACACCATGGTCAAAAAGTCTATATTCTAATAGATGAATACGACACCCCACTAAACAAAGCTTATGGCAATAAGGAATACTTAGATACTATGGTCGCATTTATGCGTAACCTATTTAGTGCTGGTTTAAAAGATAATAATTACTTAGCAAGGGGCGTTTTAACGGGTATATTACGTGTTTCAAAGGATAGTATGCTATCTGGATTGAATAATCTAGAGACCTATACCTTGCTAGATGAAGAATATAGCGCGCACTTTGGATTTAGTGAAACGGAAGTTTCCTGTTTATTTGAAGAACATGGTCTTAGTACTGCTATGGAAGAAGTGAAAAGTTGGTACAATGGTTATAGGGTAGGTAATTTAGTCATGTACAACCCTTGGTCTATTATTTCTTGTATCAATAAATCAGGTCGTTTTGATGTCTATTGGGTTAATACGGGTAATAATAACTTAATCGAACACAAGGTGCTTACTGCTCATTCTGAAATCAAAGAACAATTCGAGCAGTTGATGCGTGGAGAATCTTTAGATATATCTATCAACAAACATCTTGCTTTTAATATTTTAGATAAAGATGATACATCTTTTTGGAGCCTTTTGTTATTTGCTGGTTATTTGACTTTTGAAACAAGTAATTTAAGTGCTTATACTACAGTATATGATTGTAAAGTAAGGGTCCCCAACTATGAAATATGGCGACTCTATAGTACATTTTTTCAAGAATGGTTCGTCTCTCAGTTTGAGAGAAAGCGGCAATATGATTCTTTCTTGAAACATTTGGTAGCTGGTGAAGTTCCTTTTTTTGTAGAACAGCTTAGCGACTTTTTACGTCGCAGTGTGAGCTATTTTGATACAAAAGCAAGTAGCACATCAGAAGGCTTTTACCATGGCTTTGTCTTAGGGATGTTAGCAAGTTTGGGTATTACCCATTATATACGCTCCAATCGAGAAAGTGGTTTAGGTCGTTATGATCTGCTGTTAATCCCTAAAAAAGAAGGTTTAAAAGCGCTTCTATTAGAATTTAAGCAGGTTCGCAAAGAAGAAGAGCTAGAAAGTGGAGCTAAACTTGCTTTAAATCAAATACAAACACAAGCCTATCATACCGAAATACTACAATATTCGCATGTAAAAGAAGTAGTGGAATGCGGTATTTCTTTTTCAGGAAAATCGGTATTAGCGGCTTATGCTATTTATGATTTAGTTTGTAAAAAGTATGGCGATCTTATTTTAACGAGTAGATATGGACAGGGAGAGGTGTAAGCATAGCCTATTTTCCCTCTTGTTTGTGCAGTGTTCCATTTCGGGCAAGATACCTATATAAGGTAGATCTAGGACCATGGGGCGTAAATTGACAGAAAGTTACGGTTTCATCCGAAAATTCCCATAGGTTGATTTTTCAAACCGTAACGCTCTGGTTACATTTTGAGGCCGTTGCAATAGAAAATCAAGTTTGTATAAAACAAACGAAATCTCCGCCTAATAGTTACTCTTAAGTATTAATAAGTACATAAATAATAATATTTTTAGTGCAATGGTATTACAAATACGTCCGAATTATTATCTAAAACCCTTTAAAATTTTCTATTGCAACACCTTCATTTCGATAAATCTCACAGATAGCTATGTTCTTCAATAAAATATGTACCATTTGGTAGTACATGTTTGTATGAAAGTAATGATATATGGGAGAGCGCATCTGGACTGATTTTTTCTCCTTCTAAGAATCTGTTACCTTTTTGTGATTGGGTAAAGTAAGAGTTTTTACGGTATACCCACGTAGTGTCTGATTTGTCTTTCAGCTAGGTTATTGGTTAGTGAGATATTTTCCATGTTTTAAGATCTGTGTAGCTTCTATTTCTTTGTAGGTAAAGTTATGATTTTCTGGAAGTTTTCCAGATACAGAGAGGGCAAGTCGTTTCCGATTTGCCCTGGATAGAAATTGGTTGGCATATTCTACAAATTGATCGTAAGTGAGTTTTTTTGCCGCTTGCATCCTCTTTTCTAGCCAATTAAAGTCTCCATTACGTTCAAAGGCAAAGGTATCTAACCAAGCCGATTTATCTTGTAGGTTAGGAAATAGATTTTCTAGGGTCAGCAGATAGTTTGCTCTAATTTTTTCAAATCGTTCAGCAGAAATATCATGGGGCATCTCTTGAAGAAAATCTTCTAAAAAGAGCTCAAATCGATAGAGCAGATCTTGGCATTGATGCGAATTGGATTGTACACCAAAACATTGAAATAGTCTCTTTTCTATCTCTTGATGCAAACTTTGGACAATATATCCTGTTTTTTGCTTGGTCCGTAGGGTTGTAAAAAATGCTTCTTGTAAAGCTATGGAAAGAATGCCTTGTGCTGCTTGTTTTTCAAAGGAAAAAGGTCCTTGGTCAATCGTTAAGATGATGCCATTCCCTTGTGCTGTAGTCTTTTCCTCTACTACAAAAGGGCCCTGATCAGCAAGGCAAAGCACCTCTTCTTTTGGATGAAGATGCTTTGGAAAAGCAGCATAACCTAGAATATGTTGCATATCCAACCAGCATCTTTTTGCCTCTTGCCTAGTCAAGTTCCCTGAGAAAAAGCCTTCAATATAACTCTTTTCAAAAAGTTTGGAATGGAATGATAGAAAATCTTCATAAGTAAGCCTATGAAGTGCTGTTAATTTTTCCTTTGAGGTACTGTTTGTTTTTTGAAGCAAACTACACAGTTTTTCGATAGCCTGTTGTATTGGCAATTGCTTTGCTGCATTTTCGTAAATCTTAGAAAGTTTAGAAATATAGAGATCAAAGTCTCTTTTTTGGGGAGTATGATGCTTTAATTCTTTTAAAATTTCTTTAAGCAGAACGGCGGCTTTATCGCTAAATCCCGAAATAGTGATTTTAAAACTGTTCCGAGCATGGCCAAAATTGGCTTCTAAACCTGCTGCTGCTGCACAAGAAAGGATAGGAGAGAGTTTATCTTTACTAAACTGAAGATAAAGATCCATTAAGCTGGCACTCTGTGCGGTCCCATCAATAAGCGGACTCTTGATATGCATCAAGTGCACTACTTCCGGCGTATCATAGAGATTGTCTTTGAAATAAAAAACTTTACCTTTTTTATTATCAACTATTTTTACTGGCGCTAGCTCTTTATGTTTTGGAAGCAGTGCTAACTTGGAAGGCATAAAGGGGTTCGGTTGGGGTAGCGCAATATGTGGATTAGGCGCAATCGTTTTCCACGATAATAGGAGTGCTTCAGGTACTTTGCGAACTGCATAGGCACCTCCCATCCATTTTTCTTTTTGATCGGTTGCCACTTTTGTTTTTTTAGAATCGGCTACAATATAGTATTGGCCATTTTCAGGTTGTAAAACCTGTAAAAGAGATTGGAATTTTTCAGATCTATAGGAACTGGGTAGTACAGTTTTTGCTGGATAAGTGGCAAGGGATTCATATAGAAGATCCCTAGCGTGGTCCATAACAAATGCAAAAGGATCTTTCCGGGTTTGATATTGATAAGAGCGTTTAGATACCTTACGCATTTCTTCAAAAAGGTAAGTAGGAAGCTGCATATTTCTTAGACCAGCTAATGTTTCAAAACAACGTTGCATCACAAGTGGCATTTGTGCTACGCCTTGGTCTGTTAAGGTTATATCTATTTCGAACAAAGCATTATGATGCCCTATTTTACCTGTCGAAGCTTGAAGATTTTCAGCTAGTCCTTCTTTTTTTAGGATTTCTAAAAGACTATTTTTTTGTCCTTGATTGATGGTATAAGCAAGGAGCTCTGCTGTCTTTGTTTCATCCACTGCAAATGAAGCAGGAAGCTCCCAGTCTAGATATAGATGCTGAATATTCTTGACAGGCTGAATATAGATAAAGTGGCCCAGCTGTTGGTCAGAAGATAAAGGTTTGTTTATTGTAAAAGGTTCAACTTTTCTATTTGGAATCTCAGAAAAAGTATCGGTAATGAGTTTTTTTAATGTATCTATAGGTTTAGGGGAATAGACCACGAGCTTCATTAGGTTAGCGCTGTAGTTTTCTTGGTACCATTTACGGAGTTCGTCTTGAGGAATCTTAGAAAGTGTTTGCGCATTGCCTATCGAAAACCATCGGTTGGGATGATCAGGATTGCCTAATTCTTTACAAATCATATATCTGCGCCATGCATCATTTTCAATATTTTTCGCATATTCTTGCTCGACTGCCTGCAATTCTCTTGCCACAGATGATGGGTTAAAAAGAGGGTCTATAAAAAAATGGGAAAAATAATCGATCGCTTGATCGAAAGATGGATGGTGAATGGAAAATGAATAGACCGTATGATCTGAAGCAGTATACGCATTACATTCTCCTCCATTATCTTTTATAAAACGATCGAAAGCATCCTCATCTGGATATTTTTTAGTTCCCATAAACAACATATGTTCGAGAAAATGGGCCGTTCCAGGATATGCTTCTGGATCTTGCCAAGAACCAGTTTTTATGCTTAAAGCTGCTGCTGATTGATCGGCCAGTTCATCGGAAATTAAATAGACCTCCAGGCCATTATTTAAGCAAAGCTTTGCTGTTTTTCGCTTTTGTAAGGAAGGATTAAGCAAAGGAAGGTTAGATTTATCTTGGATAATTTGGTAAGGTTCATTGGCCAAGGCAGAAGTATACATAAAAAGAGATAAAAGGATTTTTTTCATTATAGGTCAATGGTTAAATAGAAATTAGTTGAAGCTAAGACAGGTTCGTAAGCTTAAATAAAGATACAAAATTTCTAGATAAGCAGTATTCTTGATGTTATAGATTGATTGTATCAAAATATCAGATTTACAAGAGGTTTTCTTCGCTATATCTACCCGTTAGCACTATTTCAACAGCTTTTTACCAACCAGATCATAACTAACATAAGCCGCCAATACCGATTTTTCAGAAAAAGCAATACCGCATTCCACTACTTCTTTTACATGAAGGTATTGTAACAACCTCTACAAATCACACACACTAGATGATCTATCTACTCGCCTTTAAATCCCTTAAAAAATTTCAATAACTTAAGGTTTACAATTAACTTTATAGACATTATTTTGGTATCTAGGCTATCATTTAGTATTTAGATGGTGACTTGATGGTATATCTTCCTGAATAGCGTGCAGGATCGTATAAAAATAGTATAATGGCATTGCGTATGGTTGAGATGCTTCCTTTTTGCTTATACTTGTTAATAAATATGTTGTATGAATGATTATGCTAATTGCTAAGCGCTCGCATTTGCTAGGGATATTGTTTAGGTCGTTGGTATGGTTGGTGGTGCCCATTGCCCATCTCTTTGCAGAAAAAGTAGAAAAACCCACAAAAGTAGCAAAAACAAAAAAAAACCAAAAAGTAGACGAAGTAAAACAAGCAGCAAAAGAAGAAAAAGTAGAAAAGGCACTTGAAATTCTAGAGCGAACCTCTGCCTATTACCAAGAACTAGAGAACTTTAGTGCGACTTATCGTGTAACCATTAAATATCCAGAAGAAGATATGGTGCGGTATGATAAAATGCACATCACGGCTAGAGGACAACAATATAGGCTATCCTATGACCAAAAAGAGACGATAACCGATGGAGAAACCGTTTGGGTATATCATCAAGCACTTAAAGAAGTGACCATTAGCGAATATGATAAAACAGGTTCCGATTTGAATTTTGCTGAACTATATAATCTCTATCAACAAGGGTATCGATCGGTTTATATAGGAGAACGTATCGTGCATAAAGCCAAAAATATAATACGCGATATTGTTGAGTTAACGCCTGATCATGAGGATAGCAGTTTTAAAAGCATTACCCTGGAAGTGGACCGTGCTACCGCACAAATTCATAGCTGGGAAGTAGTACAAAACGAAGAAACAAGGTATATTTGTACAGTTTGTAAATTTGCTGTTAACATTCCCCTGTCGGATGCCTATTTTACATTTGATGTAGAGGCGCATGGCGACTTAGAGGTTATAGATCTACGGGAAAGTGAAGAAGAGATGGAAGATGAAGGGTAGGTGATCCCTTTGTTGCGTCCATCCAGGTTAAGGGCTGGTGGTAGGTTGATGAGATTAAACAATAGCTTTCTTTCGAAATAATTTACCATTTATGGAAACCATTCAACACCATTTAGATGAAGCTGAGCGCAGCATGGATAAGGCGTATAGCCATGCACAAGAGGCTTTTGCAAAAATTAATGCGGGACGCGCACTCCCTACCATGTTACACCATTTGATGGTGACCTATTATGGGAATCCTACGCCACTCCATCAAGTAGCTGCTATTACTACCGCTGATGCACGTACTTTGGCCGTGCAACCATGGGAACAAAATACCATTCCCCATATCGAAAAAGCGATTGCGGAAAGTCAGCTGGGGTTTTCGACTAGAAATGATGGGCGTACGGTTGTGGTTACCCTGCCGCCTCCCTCTGAAGAAAGACGCAAGAATTTAGTAAAACTCATTAAAGGTGAAGCAGAAAAAGCCAGAGTGGTGATTCGAAACCTTCGCCGTGACTACAAAGAAATGGTCAAGGCAACGCAAAAAGAGGGTATCCCAGAAGAGGCGATCAAGCGGGCAGAAAAGAAATTACAAGAGCTGACAGATGGCTATATTGATAAAATCAACCATCTTTTAACCTTAAAGGAGGCAGATGTGATGGCTGTATAGTCCGTATCGGGAATTATGGGGGTAGTTTTCAAGTAACCCAGTGCAACCGCCATCCGATTTATTTTACACTAACCAGACAATAGATAATGCTCACGATAGCTGATTTACATGTAAGCGTAGGTGATAAAAATGTGCTGAAGGGTATTAACCTTCAAGTAAATGCAGGTCAAGTACATGCCATTATGGGGCCCAATGGGGCAGGAAAAAGCAGCTTAGCGGCTGTTTTAGCTGGTAAAGCTGGCTATGAAGTGACCAAAGGGTGTATCATGTTCCATGGTCAGGATCTATTGCAGCTAGCGCCAGAGGCTAGGGCTGCACTTGGTCTGTTTTTAGCCTTTCAATATCCAGTTGAAATCCCAGGCGTATCGACCACTAATTTTTTGAAAACAGCGCTCAACCAGATCAGAAAACAGAGGGACTTGTCTCCTTTAGATGCCGTTTCGTTTTTGGAACGTCTAAAAGAAAAACGCGAGCTGTTGCGCATGGATCATGCCTTGGTACAGCGTTCGCTCAATGAAGGCTTTTCAGGCGGCGAAAAAAAAAGAAATGAAATGTTGCAAATGGCTGTCTTAGATCCTTCTTTGTCCATTTTGGATGAGACGGATTCTGGTCTGGATATTGATGCTTTAACGATTGTATCACAAGCCATTAATCAGTTGCGTCGGGCAACCAATGCGATGGTATTGATTACCCATTACCAAAGGCTATTGGATCATGTGGTGCCAGATGTGGTGCATATTCTCTATGATGGGAAAATTATACAATCCGGCGATGCGACACTGGCTAAGCGGTTGGAAAAAGAAGGGTATGCGTGGATTACACAACTGCATTGATGATGGCATTTACAAATTGGTTGGCAGAGGCCTTTAAAACCTTTTCTGTTACAGATTCTTTCTATACAGAACGCCTATGGGCATTTAATAAATTGAACCAGCCTGCTTTTATAGCGGGCCAAAAAGAAGACTATAGCAACCTGCGTGCCCTCCTTGCCTTATTGACGCGTGAGGCCTACCATTTTACACGGCCCATGCAGTACGCGCTACCGGTAGAAGGGCGTGGATATACTACCCAGGCCATTACCTTTACTTTTATCAATGGCATATGGTTGCCATCTGATAATGGCCATCAGGGTATTCGGTTGCGTAAGTTAGCAGATTTATCCCTGCTGGAACAAAAAGAGGTGTTGGCCACCTATATAGCTGATACCGAAGCCAGTGATGATCTTTTTGTGCTATTGAATAGGTTCTTGGCGCAAGAAAGCTATCTACTGGAAGTTACAGAAGGCAGCCATCAAGTGATTGCCTTACAACATATGATTACTGATCTGGGGGGGCATATCGTGCCTCAGCTGCTGGTTAAGGTAGGCAAGGCTAGTCAAGTAACCATAATAGAACAGTGGCATAGTGGACCAGTGCAACCTTTTGTTAACCATTTTACCCATGTGCTTCTAGAAGAAGCGGCACATTTGTCTTACTACACCTTGTATATGGATGCATCATCGTGTAGCCAAGTCAATACCCTTTATTGCAACCAAATGGATCATAGTACCTTTACCCACCATACTTTTATCTTTGGAGGAGCTATGTTGCGTATGCATATTAGGTCTCACATCAATGGCAGCCACGCCCATGCTGGCCTATATGGGCTCTCTACCCTTGCTGCAACAGAACAAGTAACGCAGCAGATCCAAGTGGTCCATAGTGCACCCCATAGCCTCAGCAAACAACATTACAAATCCATCTTAGGCGGTCAGTCAACCGACCGCTTTAGCGGTAAAATTTACCTCACACCTGCCGCACAAAAAACCAATGCCTATCAAACCAATAATGCGTTGCTTCTATCTGATGCGGCCCACCATTATGTCAAACCACAGTTGGAAATTTATGCGGATGATGTGAAATGTTCCCATGGTGCAACAACAGGCCAGTTGGATGAAGCACAACTATTCTACTTGCAAACACGTGGCATAGCCGCTCCCTTAGCCAAAAGATTACTACTAGAAGCTTTTGGTAGCGAAATAATTGACGCTGTGGGGACAGCCACCCTGCAAGCCTATTTATACGATCAGCTCGTAGCAAAGCTTGTAAAATTGTAGTATCTTCGGCCTATTAACCTAGTCAATCGCTACTGATGTTTGCTACGCGTCCTTTAGATGTAGGCCAGATTAGGGCTTTGTTCCCTATTCTAAATCAACAAGTTTATAATAAGCCCTTGGTCTATTTGGACAATGCCGCTACCGTCCATAAGCCGCTTGCTGTTATAGATCGTGCTACCCATTTTTACCAGCAGGATAATGCCAATATTCATCGTGGGGTACATGCCTTATCGGCTCGTTCTACGACCGCTTTAGAGCAGACCCGTTTGGCGGTACAAAAATTTATAGGTGCCCCTGAGGTAGAAAATATTGTTTTTACTTCAGGTACTACAGCAGGCATTAACTTAATTGCAGCCACATATGGAGCGATGGTAGTAGAGGAAGGGGATGAAGTAGTCATTTCTGCAATGGAGCACCATGCCAACCTTATTCCTTGGCAACGGCTTTGTAAGGAGCGCAAAGCCATTTTAAGTGTGATACCTATAGATGATACAGGGCAATTGGATCTCTCCCACTTTTCCTTTACGAGCCGTACTAAGCTTGTTGCCTTAAGTTATGTCTCTAATACGTTGGGTACCATTAATCCTATTCAAACCATTATAGACCAAGCCCATGAAAAAGGTGCCATAGTGGTCATCGATGGGGCACAAGCAGTAGCCCATATGCCGATTAACGTCACCGATTTAGACTGTGACTTTTTTGTCTTTTCAGCCCATAAAATGTATGGACTTACTGGGTTGGGTATTTTATATGGTAAAAAAAAATGGTTAGAAGCCATGCCGCCCTATCAAACCGGGGGGGGTATGGTTAAGCAGGTTACTTTAACCGATACCATCTATCATGATCCGCCCTATAAATTTGAAGCAGGCACCCCACCATTGGCTGCTATTGTCTCTTTTTTAGAAGCGCTCAATTTTATCGGTAAGGTGGGCTATGCCCACCTAGCTGCCCATGAAGCAAGCTTGTTGGCCTATGCCTTAGCTGGCTTGGCCCGTATGCCAGCGGTACAGTTGGTGGGTACCGCTACCCATAAGGTAGCTATTATTGCTTTTAATGTTACCAATATGCATCACTTAGATGTAGGTCTATGGTTAGACGCCAAAGGGATTGCTGTGCGTACAGGTCATTGTTGTACCCAGCCCCTTATGGATAGATTGGGCATAGAGGGTGTGGTGCGTGTTTCTTTTGCGGTTTACAATACCATGGAAGAAGTAGATCTGTTTTTAGAGGCATTACAAGAGATTATTCATAAAGGAAATCGTTGATATGGTAGAAATAGCATGTAAAACGGTTGATCAACACCAAGACGAAATCATAGATGCCTTTGCCACCTTAACGGGTGATAGAGTCGCTATGTTGGATTATCTTATTGATTTAGGCTATACCTTAGCCCCTATGGATCCTGTCTATAAGATAGATGATTACTTGGTGCAAGGCTGTCTTTCTAAAGTATGGGTAGTGGATCAACTGGTACGGGACCAACTGTTTTTCCAAGCGGATAGCAATACAGCTATTACAAAAGGGCTGATTAGTTTGTTGTTGAAGGTACTTTCTGGCCAATCTGTGCAGGCTATTGTAGCAGCGGAGCTCTACTTTATAGAAGCGATTGGTATCCGTTCGTTGATCGGGTTTCAGCGTGCCAGTGGTTTGGCGCATATGATTAAAACCCTGAAACTAAGAAGTTTATCTAAATTTAGTATATAAGTAGCGTGCGTAACGTATGGTATCGCTTTGCCCATGATCCGTATCGTTGCCGAAGTCTAATCTGTGATGCCTGATCTTAGGCCAGTTTAAGTAGTATGAAAACCTATATGAACAATTCGGAACCAGCTCATCTACCGGATGCGCTTGCAGCAAATGCAAAGTATCCCCCACATGCCTTAGATCTAGAAGAGAGTGTTTTGGGTGCATTGATGCTAGAGAAAGAAGCCTTAGTAAGTGTCATTGACCTCTTACAGCCTGAAAGCTTTTATAAAGAGTCCCATCAGGAAATCTATCGCGCCATTGTACGACTGTTTAATGATTCCGAGCCCATAGATATGCTTACGGTAGTCAATCAATTGCGTAAAGATGGTAAATTGGCTACGGTAGGCGGAAGCTATTATGTTAGCTATCTAACGACGCGTATTAGCTCTTCGGCTAATATTGAGTTTCACGCCAGGGCTATTTTGGAATATGCCATGCGCAGGAAGTTAATAGAAATTTCCTCTATGGTTCAGAAGCATGCTTATGATCCTACCATCGATATTTTCAATACGTTAGATCGTACCGAGCAAGCACTATTTGAAGTTTCTGATGGCAATGTGCGCAAGCGTTATTTAGAGATGCGTTCTTTATTGGTAGAAGCCTTTGATAATTTATCCAATCGTCGTACCCGCACCAATGGCCTCACCGGTATTCCCAGTGGATTTACTGCTTTAGACCGTATTACTTCTGGTTGGCAAAAGTTTGATTTGATTATTATTGCCGCTAGACCTGGTATGGGTAAAACCGCTTTTGTACTCTCTGCTTTGCGCAATGCAGCGATAGATTATAAAACCCCTGTAGCTATTTTTTCCTTAGAGATGGGGGCATTGCAGTTGGTCAATCGATTGATATCAGCTGAAGCGGAGTTAGCGGGTGAGAAAATAAAGCAAGGTAAGCTTATGGACCATGAGTGGGAACAATTGCTGCATAAGACGGCTGAACTCTCCAATGCACCGATTTATGTAGATGATACACCTGCACTCTCTGTTTTTGAGTTGCGCACCAAGTGTAGAAGGCTCAAGGCCAAGCATGATGTTCAACTGGTGGTTATTGACTACTTACAACTGATGTCAGGCGATCAAAATAGGGGAGGCGGCAATCGTGAACAAGAGATTGCTTCAATTTCACGTGCGCTTAAAAGCATCGCTAAAGAGTTGGACATTGCAGTAGTAGCCCTTTCGCAGTTAAGCAGGGCAGTAGAAACACGTGGCGGGAGCAAGCGTCCCCAATTATCTGATTTACGTGAGTCGGGTTCTATTGAACAGGATGCAGATCTGGTTTTATTTTTATATAGACCAGAATATTATGGCCTAACAGAAGATGAGTCGGGTAATCCTACACAGGGGCTAGCAGAGGTTATTGTTGCCAAGCACCGGAATGGTGCATTAGATCAGGTTCATTTGCAATTTATGGGCCGCTATATGAAATTTATGGATGTCGATATGCCTCCTGCTACGGTGCAACCGGAGCAGTTTGTCATTCATTCGAGCAAAGCCAATACATTAAATGATTCATTTGAAGTGTTTTGAGTATCCTGCATCATTTATGACTCTGCTGCATAGATACTTTTAATCTACCAATCGTATTACCGGTACGTTTTTCCCATTGTCTGGATAGATGCATACATGTAGTGTATTTTATCTCATGTATAAATCTGCTGTATTGATCATAGGAGTTTTTATATTGATTCGCAGCTTGATGGGCGCTCCAAATCATCTCACTAAGTTTATCCAACGCCTCCTCTATATCTAACTTAATAAGGTGTATATCATTAATATAAGGCCTTAGGTAAGTGGTATGGTTACCTGCTATACGTTGTGCTGTATGCAGAAATGCATCGCAACTATTTAGCATGGTTTGAACAGCTGGTATGAATTGGTCGAAATATTCAGCAAAATAGCGATAAGCCTCTTCAGCGGTTTGAGCTGCATCCCTGGCCTCTATTGTATCATTAAATGCCTGTTGAAGTTCTGGAAGGAAACAACCATCTGTCAGAATAGGTGCCCATACATTTTGAAACTTATGATGTATTCTATTTGCCTTATTAAACGCATCATACGCGTTATTGCGAAATTGTTCAAACGGATCTGCATTAAAAAATACGTCATTAATCTCATGGTATTGGCTATCGATTGTATCAATAGTAGCATGCCCATAGATTAGTATGGATTGGAGTGTATCCATCATATGGTCACTAGGCATCTGATAGGCAGGCGTATCATCCTCATGGTTGAGCACAAAGCTAGCAATATGCCGACTATAATTTTTACTTATAGTAGGCGTAACTTGCTGCAATCTGGTGTGCACATGCTGCGCTAGATCGTTTCTATCCAGAATAACCGTAGCATCGTGGATAATAGCTTGAGCTATATATACAACATTTCCCTTAGCGACAAGACTAGGATGCTCTAAAGCAAGCTTCATAACAAGTGCATATTCACATAACTTATAAGCATATTCTCTGAGCTTAGGCATAATACCTTGTACTGCTACTTTGCCAACAGCGGTTGACTTGTGACAATGTGCATAGATGCTTGCTCTTTTTTTTTGAATAGGATTGTACTGATCGTAATAAAAGGACAGCTTATCTATTTTTGAGTAGAAACGAGTGTCTATCCCTGTAATATTATGATTCGCAGCGCGTGCCATGTCGTATGCTTTTTCAGCGGCAGGCCAACTTTGCTTATTTTGGCTGGTATGTGCTTTATTAGTATTGTACTGCACCCTACTTATAGGCATACTATTGCTGCATGCATACAGACATAAGTGGATCAGCGAATAAAGAGATGCACCTAAAAGGGACATAGGCTTGTTTGTATAATCCTAATGGTCTAAATTCTATATATGCATCATGATGCTTCTCTTGATGCAATAGGGTGCATTAAACCTATTTGTTCATAAAAGACCCAACCTTAATTATACTATATATTTTTCAATATAACAATAGCTATTTCTATTTTTTTCTTTTTTATCAAACAAAAAGTAAGATTAAAGATGCCTTATGGCTTAAAATTTACAATGAGGGCATCCTGAAGCGGGTATCATTGAGGGCTTACTTGCTGATTGTATCATTGGTATACTGGCCTGTGTATAACTTACTATTCATTTCATGTACCACGTTGTTGTATTGACGATAAGAGAGCTTATAGTATTGATATGCTTGTTTGGATTCCTGAATAGCCTTATGAAGGCTTTGCTCAGCATACTGTAGCTTTTGATAAGCTATCCAAATATCCCTATGCAACCTATCTAAAGCATCCTGTATGGCTTTAAGGTCCACCCCTAAGTCAACCGTGTCGTCATCTATAGTTGGTTGTATGATAGGCAGATATTCATCACAGTGATTCAGTATTTTTTGAATAGATGGTCTAAACAGTGCACGACAGCTATGCAGCATTTTGTTGATGGTTGGTGTGAATTGGTTAAAGTATTCAGCAAAATAGCGATAAGCTTCTTGAGCGGTTTTAGCTGCATTTTTGGCCTTTTTAGTTGACTCATGTGCTTCCTTGAGGGACTCAATAGGCGTATCATGTGAAAGACCTTTAATCAGCTTCTGTGCATTGTCGAACCCTTCGTACGTTTGATTAGCGACTACGGAAGCAGCATAAGGTTGATGATGTATTAATGTAAACTTATCTCTATCAAAGAATGCATCATCCAATTCAAAATAGTCAATATCAATTTTCTCTATAGCCGCATGCGTACTTTTGAGTATGCAATGAAGGATTTCAATTATATTATCGCCCCTAGCATCATATGCAGTATCCATACGGTCTATGCTTTTCGGTAGCCATTCCACAATATCAGTGACACCCTGTTTATGGATGGTATACCCATGTCTGACCAGTTGATTTTCAACAAAATTAATGCGATCGGACCTATTGAAATGATCCCTAGCGTACTCCAGTATAGATTGCACACACGGATCAATATGACCGATAGAAAAATGACTCGGTTGTGTTAAAATCACTACCATAGCAAGTGCATGTGCGCTTATGCTAGAAGCATAGCTACGTATATTAACCATCAGACTTTCTTCTTCTTCTCTAATACTAGGCATGCGTTCTTGTTCTATAGCGCTAGTAGCATAGTAACCTTTTTTCTTCTCTTGAATAGCAGTTAGGTTGTTTATCACGCTGGTGATATCTTTGTACGGATCACATTTTTTTACGCAAAGTGTATGACGTATGCGTTCAGGAGTAAGTTTTTGCATCAATGGATTAGCTGTATCCGCTTGTTCATTGGCTTTATGTGCAGCACTGGCAGCTGAATGAAAATGTAGAAACCCACTTTCACCGTCCTTCACCCTACTTATATGCATACTGCTACATGCATGAAGCCATATGTAGATCAATGAGTAAAAAGAGACACTGCACAGGAACATAGCTTTATTGTCATAGTAGCTTAATGGAGCCAGTGCATCCATCAGGATGCCTATATGTGTATGCGCTCGCTTGCATCAACAAACTTAATATGTTATAATTTAATAATTTTATACTATATATTTTTCGTATCTGTTCACGATACTGGTTCATAATGCATTTTATCCCACTTTTTTTCTTGATAAAAAAGTGGACAAAAAATCAATCCCTCGGTAAAAAGTCGCTGAAAGTGCCATCTTACAGATGGAAAAACAGAAAGCGCCCCCTTTGGGGGCTTCAAAGGAAACTGTTTTTCCTAATCATCTGTAAAATGCCACTTTCTAAACCGCGACTTTTTTCAGGGGCATTGTTCTTTTAACGTAAAAAACCACTGCGCTGAACACATACTATTTTTCAATATAACAAGCTGTCTGTCTTAGATTTATGGTGATTATCAAGTAAAAATATAATTAAGTATAGTAAATACGTTTTACCCTTTGACTGATTTGGGTGAGTAATTCGTAGGAAATAGTACCTAGTCGTTCTGCTAGTAGATCTATGGAGTGTGTGGCATTAAAAATAATCACTTCATCCCCACGTGTTACCGTTATACCTGTTACATCTACCATAGCCATATCCATGCATACATTGCCTATAATAGGACGTTTATGGCCTTGAATGACTACTTTCCCTTTTCCGCAGCCAAATGATCTACTTAAACCATCTGCATAGCCTATTGGTATAGTAGCAATGGCCATGTCTTGCGTGGCTATTGCTTGGCGATCATAGCCGATGCTATCCCCTTTTTGAATAGCCTTGACCTGTGAGATGGTGGTTTTAAGTGTACTAGCTGGTAGTAGATGGGGCTGTATGGTTTTGTCAACTCCTACACCGTGTAACCCAATACCTAACCGTACCATATCAAATTGAAATTGTGGGAAACGTAAAATGCCATTGGTATTTAATATATGTTTTAAAGGCTTTATACCCAGCTGTTTTTCTATATATTGCGTCATCTTTGTAAACCGGTCTACTTGTATAAGCGTATAGGGATCGTGCACATCTGCTTGTGCAGCAGCTAAATGGCTAAAAATACTCACGATATGTAGACTGGGGATTTGTCTGCACTGTGCTATGAGTTGGTCGAGCTCTGTTGCTGCTATACCCAAACGGTGCATGCCTGTTTCTAGTTTCAGGTGAATGGGTAGGTGTTGGATCGATCTTTCTGCTATAAAGCAAGTTAATTCATCCAGTAATGCTAAGCTGTATATTTCTGGTTCTAAATGGTGGTGTAGGAGGGCATCAAAGTGGTCATTGGTTGGGTTCATTACCATAATGGGTAAGGTGATGCCTTTTTGGCGCAAACACATGCCTTCATCCATATAGGCCACCCCGAGATAGTCCACTCCATGGCGCTGTAGTAGGGAAGCCAGTTCAAAACTGTTGCTATCACTACCATAGGTGCAAGCTTTGACCATAGCCATAATTTTGGTAGTTGCATGCAACTGCCTTTTAAAATAGGAGAGATTATGTCTAATCGCATGCATGTCTATTTCTAAAATGGTGCCATGGGTATTTTTTTCTATGGCTTGGACAACCCGTTCTAACCGAAAGGTACGTGCTCCCTTTACTAAGATGGTTTCATCTTTAAAGGATGGCTTTTGCGCTATAAAATCTGCTACGCTAGGCAAAAAAAGCGTTTCTGGTATCGAAAAAAGCGCGCTGTAGTGGCTTATCATAGGTCCAATGCCTATCAATCGATCCACCCTATGTTGCGTTAATAAGGTAGCTAGTGCCTGATAGAGCTCGTGATCTGGTGTAGCAGATTGGAGCATATCCGATAGAATCACCGTTCGTTTGGCAGGGTGTTGTTGTTGCATAAAGTCTAACGCAAGCCTTAGGCTGACGATATCGTTGGTGTAGGTGTCATCTATAAGCTGGCATCGATTGATACCTGCTTTAAGGGTCATGCGCATCGGTATAGCTTTCAGTTGCAACAGTGAACGTTGCAGTTGTAGGGGGTCAAAGCCATTGTCTAGCAGGTAAACCAGGCAATGGGTAATATTCTCTATCGAAGCATGGTCCCGAAAGGGAATGACAAAGGTATGGTTTTGGGCGGCTGTAGCAATGTCTAATCTGGTTTGGTCAGCTAGCTGGTTAGCGGTGACCAGGTAATCTGCTTTTGGGTTATGGAAAGACCAGTGAACCCCTATTCCCCCATATCCTTGCATAATGGTTTGGTGAACCAGTGGATGGTCTTGGCAGTAGTAAATGGTGCTGCAGCCCGAAAATAATTTGAGTTTTTCTTCCAGCTTTTGCGTGATGTTTTGAAAACCTTGGCTGTGTGCGGGGCCGATATTGGTCAGTAGTCCATGCGTGGGTTGGATCAGTGGTGCTAATTTTTCCATTTCACCGGTTTGTGAAATACCTGCTTCAAAAACACCATATTCGTGATTAGGCGCTAATAAGCTGATGGCCAGGGGTACCCCCACTTGAGAATTATAACTCTGAGGGCTACTAATGGTTTTGTATTTTCTGGACAACAATTCATGCATCCACTCTTTGACAATTGTTTTGCCGTTACTGCCTGTAATACCCAGTAGCGGTAAGCGATATTTTGATCGGTAAAAAGTAATAAATTGGTGTAATGCTGCTAATGTATGGGATACGGCTAGTATATTTACATCGTTGTACTTTTCGATCATTGAGCAATTATAAGTGTGGTTGACTACAAACTGGCGTATGCCTTTCTGATAGGCTGCTGGTATGTAGTTATGACCGTTGTGGTTAATGCCTACAATGGCAAAAAAAATCGGAAAGGGGGTCAGGGGTTTGCTTCTGCTGTCTATAATTAATTCTGTTATGGGCAAATTAGCCGCTTCAGCTGTTATTTGGCCAGCTGTAACCCTTACTAAGTCATTAAAGTAAGCAAGGGTGTGGTGATGGCGGTGCATGACTAATTGAAGGTTATTAGAAGAAATAAACACAGGCCTATTTTAGGCCGGTATACTAGCTTTTTTATAAATTCCACTTTTTTCTTGATAAAAAAGTGGACAAAAAATCAAGCCCTCGGTAAGATGACACTTTCAGCAACTTTTTACAGGGGCGTTTTTTTTGACGCAAAAACCAGTGACTTGAACAGATACCTAATAACAAGCACTGCGCTGAACACATACCTTGGTCCAAATATAAGGAAAATAGATAGCATAGGAGGGAAGCATAAGCCAGTATAGCTACAAGCCCTATAGAGATTAGCAACCATATTAGCAATGTGATCCCGCTGGGACTCGAACCCAGGACCCTCTCCTTAAAAGGGAGATGCTCTACCAGCTGAGCTACGAGATCAACATTAATTGGATATTGGTAAATTTATTCAATTTTTAGTGAAAATAAAAATTATTACTACCTAATGCTACAGGCTCCCTTCTGTTCCTGCTTGTAATTTCTCTGCATGGTCTGCCACGCGTAGTGCTTTGATCATATCTAGTATAGCCCCATCTAATATAGCTGCTAAATTATGTTCGGTGTAGCCAATGCGATGATCGGTTGCACGGGCCTGGGGAAAGTTATAGGTTCTGATTTTGTCTCCTCTGTCACCTCGCTTGACCATAGATCTGCGTTCTATACCAATTGCTTCTTGTTGTTTTTTCACTTCCATATCATAGAGGCGGGAACGCAATACCTTTAAGGCTTTTTCATAATTTTTAATTTGCGACTTGCCATCTTGGCAGGATACCACCAGTCCAGTGGGGATATGGGTCAGCCGTACAGCTGAATAGGTCGTGTTGACCGATTGGCCACCTGGACCAGAAGAACAAAAAGTATCCTTGCGGATATCATTTAAATCCAAGTTGATTTCTACTTCCCCTGCTTCTGGTAGCACCACTACACTGGCTGCGGAAGTATGTATACGGCCTTGTGTTTCCGTAGTAGGGACCCGTTGTACACGATGTACCCCAGACTCATATTTCATAAGGCCATATACATCTTCACCAGCTATGGTGCAGACCATTTCCTTCCATCCACCAGCCGTACCTTCTATGGTGTATACAATGGAAAAATCCCATTTCATTTTTTCTGCAAAACGTTTGTACATGCGAAAAAGATCCCCGGTAAAAAGGGCGGCTTCGTCCCCGCCAGTACCAGCCCGAATCTCTAATACAATGTTTCTACTGTCATTGGGGTCACTGGGGGTAAGTGCATCGCGTAATTGTGTTTCTAGATGGGCCTTTTTATCTAAAGCAGAGGATAACTCTTGTTTGGCAATCTCACGGAAGGCTTCTTCTTTTTCCGTATGTAATACTGCTTTAGCTTCTTTTATATTTTCTAATACCAGTTCGTAGTCTTGGTATAAATGGACAATTTTGGATAGCTTTCTGTACTCCTTATTGAGTGCCGCATAAGCCTTCATGTCATTTAAGGCATCGGGTTGATAGATGGCTGCTTCTACCTCATGAAACCGCTCTTTGATGGACTTGAGTTTTTCAATCATATGTTTTTGATCTATCTGCTTAACCGTATGTCCATATATTGCTGCCGTTGTCGTACATTCAGCCTTCCGGTAATATTGCCTAAAAAGGCATACAACACTAGCCTAAAGGATACTAGGCAGTAGGTTGCTGCTGAAGTGCTAGCCAAATAACTTCCTTTTACGCTACTTTTTGTACAATAGCCTTAAATGCGCTTGGGTGGTTCATAGCTAGATCGGCTAGTGCTTTTCTATCTATCTCCATATTGCTTTGCTTAAGCTTGCCCATGAACTGTGCGTAAGCCATGCCATGGAGGCGAGCTGCTGCATTGATGCGTTGTATCCACAATGACCTTATCGTTCTTTTTTTTGTTTTTCGGTCTCTATAAGCATATAAAAGTCCTTTTTCAACTGCATTTTTAGCTACGGTCCAAACATTTTTTCTTTTGCCCCAGTAACCTTTTGCTAATTTTAATACCCGCTTTTTACGTGCTTTTGAAGCGACCGCATGAACTGACCTTGGCATGTTTTCTTCAAATTTATAATTTTATGGTATAATACTTATGCTGTAATGTTGTGCGCCTTGCTTCCTACAAATGCCGCATATAAGCGCATTGTGCAAAACAATCTCATGGCGCAAGAAAGATAGAGCTAGATAGCGAGCAGTTTACGAATAGTGGGTACATTGGTTGTATGCACCAGTGTACTGTGTGTAAGGTGTCTTTTTTGCTTTGTGCTTTTAATGTGCTTTGCCAGGCAATGGTTTTTAAAAGCATGCTTTCGCTTAATCTTGCCTCTACCTGTCACCTGAAATCTTTTTTTTGAACCAGAATGTGTTTTAACTTTTGGCATACGTTATAACGGGTTTAATGGTTGAATGCACGCAAATGCTTCATAAGTAGCGCTAGTTCAAGTATAACGCTACAAGAACCTTAAATGTAGTAAAAAATCTTCAAATAACAGCAATCTCCATTTAAAAACACCCCTATTTTTTACCTGCTAAGGGCGCTATGGTGAGGCTCATTTTTCTGCCTTCTAGTTTAGGCAATTGCTCTACCCTTCCATAGGCCTCTAATCCTTGTGAAAATCTAAGTAAGATGAGTTCGCCTCTTTCTTTAAACATAATCTCCCTGCCTACAAATTTAACACAGACCTTAACTTTAGCTCCTCCTTGTAAAAAGTTAATGGCATGTTTTAACTTAAAATCAAAGTCATGATCACTTGTATTGGGGCCAAAGCGGATTTCCTTTATGACGACTTTTTGCGCATTACTTTTGATCTCCTTATGTTTTCGTTTTTGCAAGTATTTGAATTTAGCATAATCCATTACCTTACAAACAGGGAAATCACTGCCTTGCGCAATTTCTACTAAGTCCAGCTCTTGCGTTGCGGCAATGGCCAAGGCTTCACGAATGCTATACACACCGGCAACGACATTATCACCAACCAAACGTACCTCTGATGCAGCGATACGCTCGTTTACATTATGGGTTTCTTTTATTATGTTTTTCAAATGGCCAAATATTGATTATGGTCTGCTATAGGCATCAACTTAACCAGTATGTTGCTGGCTAGAAGGTTAATATACAAATATGTAAATAAATTTTCAATCCATCCAGGCAAAAACCTAGAAGGCCTTTATGGACTATCTATTTTAGATGATCTTTTGGCGCTATTTTAGCGGCTGGTCGGAATACTAAAAATAGGCCTACTATAATCCAAGGAACGCTGAGCCACTGCCCCATGTTTAACCACATGCTATCTTCAAATGCTACTTGATTTTCTTTGTAGAACTCATAAAAAAAACGGAGGCAGAAAATGGTTACTATCAAGGTGCCAAAGATGCGACCGGGTGCTAATCTTTGGCCTTGCTGGCGCAACCATAGAAACAGTATGATAAAAATCAAAATACAAGAGAAGGACTCATACAATTGTGCGGGATGTCTTGGAATGCCCCAAGTATAGACATGTGCTTGATAGCCCCCATTTTGCTTTTGTAAGGTGTAGGATAGTGGGGTACCGTAGGTTTCGTAGATTTTTGGTGATGTGTTAAAGTAGGATTCTTGTATTAAATGATTTTTTAAAGATTGCTCTAGGAATCTTTTAACCATTTTTTCATCGGTCATCGTCTCTTTAAACGCAATAGCCAATTCAATGGGCTGATAAGGAGCTTTTATCGCTGGGATGTGCGATATAGATGCTTTACGTATGGTTAGACTTTGAATCGTTGAAGCATGCTGTTTGCATAGGTGCTCATGTAACTCCCTAGCGAATACTACGCCATAGTTAGAGCCAGTTGGTTTGCCAATGATTTCAGAATTCATAAAATTGCCAATGCGAATAAATGCACCACCCAAAGCAATGAGCATAGCCAGACGATCCCAGATCCATAGAAATTCCCCAGGGGAGCGACGGTTTTCAAAATGGATACGGAGAGGGGAAATAGAAAACTTAATCCGTTTTACATATAGCAATACAGCAAGCACCATTCCAATGGCAGCCCCATGGCTGGCTAAGCCGCTGAAGCCCGTTATTTTAAAGGAAGGGGAGAAGGTAACAGGTAGAAATATTTCTAAGAGATGGTCTTTATAATAGCTCCATTCATAAAAAATAACATGTCCTAAACGAGCGCCAACCATTATGCTAATTACAATATAATTTCTTAGTTGCTCAATGGCTTTGTGGTCTTTACCTGCTTTGGCAAACATATAATAGCCAATGGAACAACTTCCCAATACACCAGTAGCAAAGAGCAGGTTATACCAGCGCAGATTTAAGAACCCTTTGGTGAATATCTCTGGAGATACATCCCATATAATGGTGTTTAGCATAAATGTTAGGATAGATAAATTGAAGATAGGATATAAGATTTATTAAGGCTACCAAAGCTTTTCTAACGTCAAATAAGGCTATGCCTACGATACCATTAGGCATTGGATGGCGTTTAATCAAAGACCATCCAATGTGATTGGGCAGCCATTTATGCATGCACGCAAGGTATACGGATAGGACCTTAACGGATAAACACTCAACTATTGAGGAGCCAATCTACTAGCAAGCGTACACCGAAACCTGTGGCACCCGCATTATGGTAGGTACAAGGTTGTTCTTTCCATACGGTACCAGCGATATCTAAATGTGCCCAAGCTGTTTTTTCAATAAATTGCTTTAAAAATAGTGCAGCGGTAATCGATCCTCCACCTTTTTTATTGCCTGTGTTGCGCATATCGGCAATAATCGAATCCATACTTTTAAGGTAAGATTCTTCTAATGGCATTTGCCAAATTTTTTCACCTGTTCTTGGAGAAGCAGCCATCAGGCTGTTGATCAGCGCTGAATCGGTGCCAAATATCCCGGCTATACGTGTGCCGAGTGCAACGACCATAGCACCTGTTAGGGTAGCTAAATCCACAATTGCATCTACACCGAGTTTTTCTGCATAGACCAGTGCGTCCGCTAGGGTTAGCCTACCTTCGGCATCTGTATTGTCTATCTCAATGGTCTTACCATTAGAAGCCGTTACTACATCGCCAGGCTTGGTGGCGCTGCCATTAATCATGTTTTCTGTCGCAGCGATAATAAAATGCACCTCTTTATTGGGTTGAATCGCACCAATCGCTTCTGCTGTGCCAAGCACTGCTGCTGCACCAGCCATATCAAATTTCATTAACTCAATCTGTGCATTCCCTGTTTTTAGGTTCAGTCCACCACAATCAAAGGTGACCCCTTTGCCTATTAGGGCAATCTTAGAGGATGGCTGAGTCATTGATTTTGGTTTATAACAGAGGTGAATGAATTTGGGCGGCTCGCTAGAACCTTGTGTAACCGAAAGATAGGCACCCATACCTAAGCGTGCACAATCCTCTTTTTCTAAAATCTTTAACGCCAAGTGATACTTTTGGGCTAATTCAGTGGCGGTTTGAGCCAACATAGAGGGGGTTACATGGTTGGCTGGTGCATTTACTAAGTCTCTTGCGAGATGAACACCTGTTGTAATCTTTTGTGCCAATTGAATGGTAGGGTGGTCCTCTACCACATTGAGTAGATCTACCTTTTTTAGGTAAGTGGTTGTGGTATCTTTTTTGGACTTAAAACGTTCGTCTACATAAGCAGATAAGAAGATGCCTTCGGCAAAAGCTTTTAAGTAAGTTTTGTCATTTAATAGTGCCATAAAATGAATGACTACTGATGGACTATGCAATTGGGCACATGTCCTATAGACCAAGCTTGCAGCTTGTCGAATGGCTTCTTCATCAATGGCTTCTTTTTTGCCTAGACCCACTAATATCACTTTACCTATTGTAGGCAAGCAGTTGGCTATAGCAGTTGTCCCTTGCTTGCCAGTAAACTGCGACTCTTGTATCAAAGGCAGCACGATATCGTTGTAAAAAGGCAGACCAGTCAGATGCGTAGTCTCAGGTGTAGTATCGTTCTGTTCAAAGATACCAAATGCATAACAACCCTGTGCTACTTGTGATGCTTGGTTGCTCAGAAATTGAAAATTAGGATACTGCATAGTAAATAGTCATTTTAAAATTTTAAGTAAATAGCTTTTGCTTTTCTACTAAGTGCTGCAACACAGCTGGGTATAAGTAAGATAGGTTTAAATATAAACAATAATAAAGAATAGATAGCCACTTAAAAGCTTAAAAATGGCTCTCCCTGTTATTGATCCGCTCTATTGAAGGGGTGATTTGCATAGACTATACTTTTATACAGTTGTGTTATAGGGGTAGTTCGTTTATATCATCGTTTTCGTGGGACCTATTTTTAGATGCATAGTTGATTACGTGTACGCTATCATATTTCGTTTTATTGCCACCTAATAATACCAAATGTTGGCCAACAATTTGTATAACATGCTTTTGTTGTCCATCTTTGTCCGTATAGCACCTATGGTTTACTTTTCCTTCTATGTATACTTGTTTGCCTTTGCTTAAATATTGCGCAGCAATTTCTGCATGGGGTGTCCAAAGTATTACTTCGTGCCAGTCGGTATGGTTTATTTTTTCTCCTTCTTTTGTTTTATAGGTGTCATGGGTAGCCAATGTAAGTTGTACCCGCATGCGCCCATTTTCTAAGTGGCGTATTTCTGGATCTTTGCCTAGATTGCCTAAAAGAATCACTTTATTAACGCTTGCCATATATCGATCGTGAACATAAAAATAATTTGCATCTCTGCCCAATCTAAGACATTCATACTTGCTTTGCAAGTAGGTTGTACGGTTATGGAAGGCAGTTAGCGAGAGACATTAATTGGGGAAGGAGAGCATAGACTAGCTTCTAGCCTTTTGAGCAGGGAACCAGCAATAAGATGCCCCTTATCCCTTCTTACTTCAAGTGAGCGTTTAATAATAAAGGTAAGCAGTTGCGTAGGGTGAAGGCCAATTTCTGCTGCTTGGTGGAATAAGAAAGAAGCAGGATGCATACCGGCTGTAGTATTGGGGTCATTTAGTATGATTTCGTTTTTAGGCGTGATGAATCCATCTATACGCGCATATACCTGACAATCCAGTAGTTGGAAGAGGGCAATAACCTGTTTACGGATTGCATCGAGTAGGGGGGGGGATAGCACCATAGGGGTTTGTTTTCGTACAATACCAGGTAGATATTTTGCTCTGTAGTCAAAATGCAGCTTCCCTTTGTGCATCTCGGTTGGGAGGAGTGCAATGGGGTGGTCTTGTTCTGCTTCTAGTACAATACAAGAAAATTCCCGTCCTTCTATAAAAGCTTCTATAATAATGACTGCTTCTGCTTGTGTGCTGGTTAATAGAATCGGCTCCTGGTGCTTTTGAAAATAAAGCGTTAGGTAGTCTAGTAATGCATGGGGGGTATAGAAAACTTGGTCTGCTACCAGCAGAGGAAATCCGATCCCCTCGCGCGGATCTATCAGCCTATTGAACCAAGCTTTTTGATCTGCTGGTGTATGGCTTTTCCAGCTATCATAGCTAATGGTTTCCATAAAGAATGCTTTATGCACAGCTGCTGTAAAGGCATGGGGGTCATGTTGGTGTACAATAGTCACGCCTATCGAGGAACCTTGTCTGCTGCTTTTCACAACGAAAGGGAGGCCAACCGCAGCGATGACTTGGTCTAATAGTTTATTGGTATCAGCTCTGTTGCGCCACTCTTTTTGCGTTAAAAGCATAGAAGGTGGCACTAAAAAACCTGCCTGTTGCAAAAGCTTTTGTTGAAATATTTTATCGATTCCTAGTGCAGCTGGTAATATACCAGACCCTGTATAAGGGATTTGATACCACTCTAATAGCCCTTGAAGGGCTCCATCTTCTCCATAAGGGCCATGCAAGCAGAGAAAAGCGACATCGAAATATTTAGAAAAATCAGCAGGCTCTATTTTTTTTCCTATCTTTTTTATGAATAGGGTATGACTTTCAGTAGCAGGCAATGATTCTATATATAGAGGGATTCCCTCAAAATTAGCTACAGCAGCAGATGGATAAAACTCCCGAATCGTACCCTGGTAGAGGTATTGTGGGTGGAGTAGGATAAAGTTCCCCAGACTATCTACAAATATAGGCACTGGGGCAAATATTTTGCGATCTAAGTGGTCATAAACCGTGCGTCCACCTGCAAAAGAAACCTCACGTTCTCTAGATTGCCCGCCAAAAAATATTCCTACGTTAATAGGCATTGGTAAACAATTAGGCCATTTTTTTTAATCCTCCATCCTGGCTGTTTGTATCTGTTGGTCTGAGTAGCTCTAAGCGTGTTCTACTAAGCTGCTCTAGGGCATACTTTTTATCGATAACTAATTTTTGTTGATCTTTTAAGGATGGTGCGGTGTACATTACTTCTCCCATAATGCTTTCACAGATAGCACGCAACCCTCTAGCCCCTAGTTTAAGTGCTATGGCCTGTTCTGCAATCAAATCAAGGGTTTCTTCTGTAAAGGTTAGTGCAATGCCATCTATGGCAAATAGTTTAATATATTGTTTAATTAATGCATTTTTAGGTTCTGTAAGAATGTGACGCAAGTCAGATTTTGTAAGTGGTTCAAGTCCTTTTATAACCGGAAGTCGCCCTACTAATTCGGGAATGAGCCCATACCCTTTTATATCTGATGCAGCAACATATTTTAGCATATCTTTATCCGCTACTTTGGCGCTACGTTTGGCGCAAAATTCAAATCCTATCGTATTAAAATTGATTCGATTGCTAATGGTTCTGGCGATACCATCAAAAGCGCCTCCACAAATAAACAAGATCTTTTCTGTATTGACTGCTGTGAGCTTCTGGTCTGGGTGTTTTCTGCCACCATGTGGTGGTGCATTCACAATAGAGCCTTCTAATAATTTCAGCAAGGATTGTTGGACCCCTTCTCCACTTACATCGCGGGTAATGGATGGATTGTCCCCCTTGCGTGCAATTTTATCTATTTCATCTATATACACAATCCCCCGCTCAGCTGCCGTAACCTCATAGTTGGCCGCATGTAACAAGCGACTAATGATGCTTTCCACATCCTCTCCAACGTAACCTGCCTCTGTTAAAACCGTTGCATCTATAATACAAAAAGGTACTTCTAGCATTTGTGCGAGCGTACGGACTAAATAGGTCTTACCTGTACCCGTTTCTCCAACCAACAATATATTCGACTTTTCAATGACTACATCATCTTCTATACTTGCTGAGTGGGCCAGACGCTTATAGTGGTTGTAAACAGCAATAGATAATGCTTTTTTAGCTTCTTCTTGCCCAATCACATATTCATCTAAATGGGCCTTAATTTCCTGTGGTCGCAGTAGATTAACCGGTTTGATATCGTTGATAACGTTATCTTCTTTTTGAAGTTGAATAATCTGTGCAGCTTGTGTCACACATTGGTCACAAATACGTCCTTCTGGACCAGTTACCATCATACTGACTATCTCACTCGCTTTTTTACAAAAAGAACAATGGGTTTTCATAATGGTAATAATTGTATGATTAATTTTTTTTCTCTTTTTCTAGCACAAAATCAATAATTCCATACTCTTTTGCCTCATTTGCACGCATCCAGTAGTCCCTGTCTGAATGGCGCTCTACAGAAGCATAATCTTGACCAGTATGTTTGGATAGAATATTATAAATATCCTTTTTAATTTCAATGATTTGCTGTATGGTAATTTCCATATCTGCAGCGGTTCCTTTGGCACCGCCTAGGGGTTGATGGATCATAATCCTGGCGTGTGGTAGGGAAGACCGTTTGTTGTGCGCCCCTCCAGCCAATAGTACAGCAGCCATGGAAGCAGCAAGGCCTGTGCAGATCGTAGCGATATCAGGCGAAATATATTGCATGGTATCATAAATACCTAATCCTGGGTATACAGATCCTCCTGGACTGTTGATATAAAGTAAAATATCTTTCTTGGCATCCACAGACTGTAAAAAGAGCAGTTGTGCAATAATAATGTTGGCGATGTTATCATCTACTTGTGTGCCTAAAAAAATGATTCTGTCCATGATCAGCCTGGAGAAGACATCCACCTCTCTAAAATGTGCGGGTCGTTGTTCAATGACGGATCGTGTCATATTTTCAATATCTGATACATAGTCGTGAACCTGCAAGCCAGTTGCATAACCATTTTTAACTGCAAATTTTTTAAATTCTTTTTGATCTAACATAAAGTAATGGAGGGTAAATTTTGTCTTGGCGCCTATATAGGCATTTTCTTGAAAGGTAGTACAAAATAATGTATTCACCAAATGTGTATTTTATATTTTACTCAATTCCTGTCATTCGGTTTTGGTGTTGCCATGGAAGGAACAAATGGTTGTGTAGTGCCTATAATAGAACGAATATGGGTTTGTATGTTAGGTAGGTCATCAGGTGCAAACCAGATTGTATTTTTATCTTTTTTAAACCAAGTCATTTGTTTTTTTGCATATTGCTTTGTGTTGGTTTTGATATGGTGTATCGCTTCTGTTAAGCTGCATTGGCCATCCATGTAGTCGAATAATTCTTTATAGCCCAATGTTTGCAAAGCGTTGGTTGTTTTGTAGGGATATAGTTTTTCAACTTCTTGGAGCAATCCTTGTTCCATCATAGCATCCACACGCAGGCTGATCCGTTTGTGCAGCAATGGTTTATCCTGAGTTAGTCCTATGGTTATCCTATTAAAGGGCCTGGCTGTTTGGGTTTGTTGGTTGCGTAGGGTGGAATAGGGGATGCCTGTACCCAGGCATACTTCTAATGCCCGGATGATCCTTTTAGGGTTATTAAGATCTACGGTCTGGTAGTAGATGGGGTCCTTTTCTGCCAGCAGTTGGGTGAGGTAGGGTAGGCCTTTTTGTGTTAAAGCAGCATTAAGGGTAGTACGTAGGTTGGGTGGTAGGGTAGGTATTTCCGCTAGCCCTTCACAAAGTGCTTTGAGGTAGAGTCCAGAGCCACCGGTTGCAATGACTACATCTTGATAAGTAAAGAGCGTATGGAGCCTTTCTAAGGCTTCTTGAGCAAATCTACCAGCTGTATAATTTTCTTGAATCGGTAGGAAAGCTAAAAAATGGTGGGGGATGCCCTTCATTTCTGCTGGTGTAGGTTGTGCCGTACCAATTACTAGGTCACGATAAAATTGCCTGGAATCAGCTGATAGAATCTCTGTTTGAAGGACTTCCGCTAGTTGGATGGAGCATGCAGTTTTGCCTATAGCCGTTGGACCCACTATAACGATGAGGTGTTTACGTTTGGCTGTGAGGGTGTCGCTGGGACGCATGGCTTATATTGATTACTTTAGTTATTTTCTAGTTATTTTCACATCTTCTGGTTGTTGTTGTCACTGGTATGGCTACTATTTTACGGATGCTAGCTGGTTCCATCTGTCTCCTTCTCTTCATCCTCTTCATCCTTCTCCTCCTCATCATCATTATTATCATTTTTTTCTTTTGTAGGTACTGGTTCTGTTGAATTTTGATTCGGTTGTTCGGTAGGCATAGATATATGGATGCTATTACCAGATCCAATTGATACGATTCCCTTGGGGTGTGTTGCTTTGATGGTTATAGGTCTGCCGTCAAGGGGTAGGTTATTTTGGTGCCTTGTCATGCTGTTATTTACATCTCTTGTGCTTTTTTCGGCCTGGATTGCTGGATCCTTTGTACCTATAGTTATTGTATTGTTTGATCCAATGCATACCGCTGCATAGGATTCAGTTGATGAAATTTCTATAGGTTTATCGCTAGGTTCTGTCTGATTCGTTGAAGATGGTATGGGTACTCTTTGAGGATTTGTTTCGCATTTACATGCTATTAAAATAGCAAAGTAAAAATATCTGCTTAATATAAATGTAATGGTACGCATGTGAGTGTTATGGGTTATGCTCCTTATTTCTTGTTTACTTCTTCTTCTTCTTCTTTTGATTGCTTTTGTTGTCCGGTTCTTGTTTGTCTCTTTTCGCTTTGCTATCAAGTATTACTTGTTTTATCTGTTGTATCAACTCGTATATTTTATTCTTTCTTTTTTCGTTTTTTCCTGATGTATTATTTTCTTGTGGTTGTAGTTCTTTGGTTAGTATATCAACATTTCGATCTACGACTGCTTTTAACTCGTTCAAACGATTTTTGTCTATATCTGTGCTCTTTAGTTCGTTTTCAATCTTTTTTAAAATTTCCTTTATATCTCTTAAATCTTCTATTGCTTTTCTTACCATTTCCCCTGTTTCCTTCATTTTGTTGATCGTTTGGAGTGGCGGTTTTTTTCTGTCTGTTAGTTTTTGTATTGTTTTGTCTAGATCTTTTAGTTGTGTTTCACAATCTGAGAGATGGAACACATTTAGTTTTCTATATCCTTCTTCTATGCGCGATGTTATTTGTTGACGCAGTAACCTTCTTTCTTCTTCTTCTTTTTGTCTTCTTCTTTCTTCTTCTTCTTTTTGTCTTCTTCTTTCTTCTTCTTCTTTTTGTCTTCTTCTTTCTTCTTCTTCTTTTTGTCTTCTTCTTTCTTCTTCTTCTTTTTGTCTTCTTCTTTCTTCTTCTTCTTTTTGTCTTCTTCTTTCTTCTTCTTCTTTTTGTCTTCTTCTTTCTTCTTCTTCTTTTAGTTTTTCTTCTGCTTTCTCTGCTGCTGCTTTTATTGCTTCTATTTCTTTTTCTATTTCTTTTATGTCTTTTTTTAGTTTATCTAGTATTTTTCTTTTGTCTTTTAGTTCCTCTTTTGCTTTGTCTCTTTCCTCTTTTGCTTTGTCTCTTTCCTCTTTTGCTTTGTCTCTTTCCTCTTTTGCTTTGTCTCTTTCCTCTTTTGCTTTGTCTCTTTCCTCTTTTGCTTTGTCTCTTTCCTCTTTTGCTTTGTCTCTTTCCTCTTTTGCTTTGTCTATTTCTTTTTCTACTGCTTTTATGTCTTTTTTTAGTTGATCTAGTATTTCTTTTTTGTTTTTCAGTTTCTCTTCTGCTTCGTCTATTTCCTCTTCTGCTTTTTTATTGTTACTATCATCCTTTGTTTTCTCTTTCCTCTTTTTCTTTTTCTCTTTTTTCAAATTTACATTCTGTTGACTAACTATTTGGCTACTATAGATCGTATTATTAGCTCCAACTATTACTATTCCGCCAGATTCTGTTGAGGTGATGGTAATAGATGGGCCATCTGGGGTGACGTTATTTGGGTGATCTGATGCTAAAGTATTTATGCCCTTTTTTCTCTGATCTACTAGAGTAGTGGTATCTATAACGACTCTATTATTTGATCCAATGCATACTACTGCACCAGCGTCTGTGGATGAAATGGCTACAGGGCCATAGCTATTTTTCTGATTGGTTGAAAGGTGTACGGGTAAGCGGATTTTGGTTGTATTGCACTTACATGCCACTATAAAAATAAAACAAACAAAAAGCTTTAGTATATATTTCATGGCATGCATTTGGCTAGTTTTAATTAAAACTTTGATCAGTAAATTTCTGTTTGTTGATGCTTAAGATAACTTGAGTTGAAGCTCAATGTATGTCTCTTGAAACGCATAACACAATCATTACTGGCCAAGTAATTAGCCTTTGGTAAGTCTTCCCTTTGGATTGAATATGCGTGGGACTTTATTTTCAAAAACCGACCCCCAACAGTTGCAGTTAAACCAGCCAAAAAGAGTGCTCTTATTTTTTTATTGTATGGATATTAAATATTTACAATTCTATGCAAATATAGAATAACTATATTGATTTTGCTAGTCAATCGACTTGGGTCTTGTTTTGGTTTTTTGACTTTGGTATCCTACTTGCTTTTGTGGTGGCTTTTTAGGTTTTGTGCGTTACGGTTTCTATTGAAGCTAATGAAGGGTATAGTGGCTGCTGATAAAGGTATGGGATGACTATGTTTGTATCTTTTCAGTGGTGTGGTTTTTAGGCAAAAATATTTTGTATCTATTCAAATCACTGGTCTTTTGTATCTGTTCAGCCAATGGCGTCAACTTAAGGATTATTTTTGCTGATTTTCAAATGTATATATATACATACATATATATATTCGCTATTGGTTAATAATGGGTTTTACCCCACTTTTTTCTTAATAAAAAAGTGGACAAAAAATCAAGCCCTCGGCAAAAAGTCGCTGAAAGTGCCATTTTACAGATGGAAAAACAGCTCGGTTCATTACTTTTACTGTGTGCCAACTTTTTATTGGCGAACATAAGCAGCGGCGTATACGCATTAGCCATTTCTGTCTCTGTGTTAGAATAGATATTCCTTAAGTTGACGCTATTGTCTGAACAGATACGCTTCAGATTGGGTATAACCGTTTGGTTGTATAGTTATGAACCAGCTTATAGCACCTTTTGTACCTTACAAATCAGTGCAAAGTATCCCATTTTTATAATATGTGGTTGTAGACCTACCGTTATTGTTTGTTTGTTTTGTATGGTTTTGTTCTATTGCTTGGTCGTTTTCTTTTATTTCCTCATATATAGGTTCTTCTTCTTCTTCTTTTTCTTCTTCGTTTGGTACCTTTCCATCAATAGGCTGCGTATCTTTGTTGGCTATCTCTTCATATATATTTTCTTCAGGCACTTCGTCATAAATAGACGCTTGTGTTGTATTGACTATTTGCGTAGGTCCTTCGTGTGTAGGTTCCGTTTGGGTAGACTTATGGTTGAGTTTGTCCCATGGCTCGTTGTATAGCTGCGGATATCTGTTGTCCTGTAATGGTAGGGGATATGTGCGCGATGCGTTCTTTTGAGATCTATTGAATGATGAAGACGATATTGCGTCATAGCTATCTTCGCTTTGATACCCGCTATCGTTTGCTTGATCATCCATCGATGGCATAGGGCTTGTTGCATCATTATCTAGACTATCTGTGGTTTGGTTAGCATCTTTTATGAGCTGATTGCAGAGATGGATTACGTCACGAGAGTAATCTTTTAGCTGTTGCACTTTTTGTATAAAGCCTTCTTGCATGTTTGGTTGATACCTCATTGGGCTGTACAGGGTAGTTGGTTTTTGACTGGTTTGATTAGATTGTAGTGGTATATTACCGGTGCATAAGTTATGTCCATTGAGTATCAGCACGCTGCTGGTTAGTAGGTATTTCGTTGTATGGGTGGTTTTGTTTTTTATGAATTGCATCTGTTTGTTTTTTATTTGTGAATATGCTGCTATAGCGCACTTAATCTGTAGCTTGCTACTTAAGTATCGCTCCATTTCTATATGGTAAGTAAATGCTGAAACTTATCCAAGTGCCCTGGATGCATCTTCTTTTATTTCCACCTTCTATGTGACCAAAGCCATAAGGCTGGATTTTGTAGGATGTTTGCTTCTAGCTTTCTGATATAGCGTTCGGCAATCTCTTGAGCTGGTAATTCGGCAGGCCTTGCTGTTAGTAGTATGGGTTTTGCTTGGTAATGCCCTCTTTTGATTTGGTCTATTTGGATGTAAAAAAGGGGCTGGTTATACTTTTTGGCTAGCTTGGCAGCGGTTAAGGAAACGGTAGTCGGTTGGGTTAAGAAAGTCGTAGGGTAGCCATTGTGCTTGTCAAAAGGGGCTTGGTCTATTAAGAGTGTGGTAGCCTGAGGCGGTCCCTTGTAGGTAGCCATATACCTGAATAAGGCAGCCATAGGCATAGCTTTTCGTTGGAAACGACTTCTTAGATGCAATACCACTCGGTCTGTGCTTGCATGGTGTAAGGGTTGGTAGCCTGCAGTTAGGATATAGGATGTTTGCCATGCAAGGGCATGGGCAATCCATTCCCAATTACCAAAATGGCCAGAAACCAGTATAATCGATTTCCCTTGCTTGTAGCACCTTTCTATCGTTGCTAAATCGTTCATGGTAACGTGTTGCAAAAGGAATGATGGTGTAATGGTTAAAGCTTTTATGTGTTCTAATAACAAATCACATAGGTGATGGTAAAAATTTTTTTCTATGGCATTGCATTGCTGGTCTGTTTTATTGGCAAATGCATGGGTTAGGTTTTGCCTTACTACCTTTTTCCTATAACCTATTAGGTAGTATATCACTATATAGCATAGATCTGAAATAGCATATAATAGCCGAAGCGGTAAAAGAGACAATAGATAACATAAAGCGTATATAATGGACATTTCAACGCATAATTTTTAACTTATCCAGTGCTTTTTTATACTTACGGGCATTTTTTAAATGTTCTGTATAATGACGCGCAAAGTAATGCGACCCTGAAAAGTTCTCTTTGGCGGAAAAAAACAGGTAGTCATGGGGTATATAATTGAGTACTGCATCAATCATTGCCACACTAGGTAAACCAATAGGTCCCGGTGGCAACCCCCTTCTACGATAAGAATTGTACGGGGAATCGATATAGGTATCCTGTTGCAACACCCTTCTAATACCGGATTGATTTTTGTTCAGTGCATAGATCAACATTGGACAAGATTGAAGCCGCATGTTGCGTTTGAGTCTATTGAGGTAGACGCCTGCAATCATAGCGGCTTCTTGCAGGTCGTTGGTTTCTGCTTGCACGATAGATGCCAAAATGGAGACCTCAATGGGGCGTAAGCCTATTTTTTTTGCTTTATCTAGCCGTTTGGGGTGCCAAAAATGTTGATAAGCCAGATGCATTTTGGATAATAATTGTGTGGCAGTAATGGTCCAGTATACTTCATAGGTATTTGGAATAAACATAGTTAATACATTCTCTGGTGTAAAGCCATAGGGCGCTAATTGTTGGGCATCATCCAGCAAAGCCCATAGTGTTGCCTTGTTTAGGCCTATGGGACGCACCAGTTGGTCTATTAAAGAAGCTTTATTGGCCGCAGTGGCAAAGGTAAGTTGAATAGGGTGTTGTCTACCACTTCGTAGTGTTCTAACCATTTGCCAGTTACTCATCTTACTAGTCAGGCGATATTGGCCCGGTCTATGGCTAGGATGGTACTTCAATAAATAGGTTGCCCATAAAAAAGTAGTTCCATTTTTTATATAGCTTTTATCATTTAGTTGTGTTTTGAGTTGGCAACGGGTGCACCCTCTTGGAATAATTACTAAACGATTGGTGGCGGGACTATTGGGCATAAAGAGGACTACATATAAGGCAATGCCCACCAAGATGCTTACCCCAACCATCCATTGTATTCTTTTTTTTGACCAAAAAGTAGTATAAAGAGGCGCTAACTCTACCATAGATTATGATGAATGGTACAATAAATTTTTATACTTGTGTTTGATGTGTTGATTATAGGGTATACTTATACCGCCAATGTGATGCCTCACCATGTTCTGCTATATAGTCCATGCGCTCTGTACGTATCTGCACCTCTAATTGTCCATATTTATAGGTTTCAAAGGTAAGATGGAGCGATTCATAGCTGCTGTCTCTTGGTGTACTGATCCAATCTCGCATAATGTTACACATTGGCTTGTAAAGGTTACTAATGATACTTAGCATTCTCCAACAAGCTACCTTTTCCTCTTGTAGCGTTTTTCCATCCATATGGGTCAGGATGATTCGGATGGCTGTAAGGTCATGTATTTGATCGAAGTTAACCTTTAGTTTTTGAATTTTATGCCAAATAGAATACACCGATTTGATCCGTTTTTTTATAATAAAATGAATGCCACGTGCTTGCAGAGCCGTTTGCACTTCTTCAGCAATAAGATTTAATTTTTGTTGCCGTTTTATTTTTGTCATCCCAAGTTTAGCAGTAATGGCATAGTAACTGAGTGTATCTGTATGTTTTAACCAAAAGTCTGCTAATTTGGTTTGGATATCATACATCCGCATGCGATGCGACAGTGGGATATAGAAATATTTTAACGCAAGTAGTAGGTGTGCACTAGAATGGATCAATGCTGAATCCAGGTTTTCTAATGTTATGCCACTACAATGTACGCGAATGATGTCACAGATTTGTAGCAAAATAGCTAAAATATGATCACAATTTATATCGGGATGATTTGGATAGTTACGAATGGTGTCACTGCGCAATCTATAGCTCTTTAAGGCTTTTAGCTCCTTTAATATGGAGGCTGTTTTTAAGCCAAAACGCTTTTCAATGGCTGCTGCTTCTATCAAACCTGCTAAGAAAGGAGGTGTTAAAAGCGCAGCTATAGCTGTAGGCAAATCCAAAGACATCTCTGTAGCAGCAATAATCGCTACTTGTAACGAATCTTTTACGCAACGTTTGAGTATGGTTTGATCCACGTATGCTTCAAAGCGTTCTGTCCATGCATAGGCTTCCTGGATAGCAGACCAGGCATGTTGTGTGTCATTTGCGTTGCGGCTTACCGCTCTGGCAAGCTGATGCAGATTCCAAGTATTTACATCAGGAACTTCATGTCTTTTCATTACTCTATATAATAAAAAAAATCTCACATTAACCGCTCTTAATTAAGCTTATAACGCCAACTTAGTGCTGATCCTTAAAGTGAATTTTCTTCTTTTAAAGTTACAAACTAATCTTGCGAATCGCAAAAATAGCGACTCCCTAGTAATAATCACCCAACTAAACCCAATGCATGTATGGTTAATAAAAGTAAAATTTATTATTAATAAAAAATAATTAAATTCACAATAAATCTATTGATTTTAGTTTTTTTTATGGTATAAAAATGGCATATATCAGATAACATGATCAAAACCTCTTTCTGATGCAGGGGGATCTACTTGTTTATGCCAATTAGTTATCGCTTGCTTCCATTGTGTCAATTTAAAGCGTGCATGCCCGCCGATAAAAAACTTGGCGCTTCAGTAAATTTGTAGTCTTTAGGCGAACGGTTGTTCAGTGGATTAGAAAAACAGTTCCTTAGAAGCCCGCGCAGCGGGCGCGTTCTGGTTTGCCTGTTGATGCCCTTGAGTTATACGCTAATGGTTTTATTGGTATTTTCACATGGGCGCATTATCTTTACAACCAATTTAAAATTTACCATTTTAATTCATGGTTACAACTATTTCAGAGGACTACCATATACCCGTGATGGTGGATGAGGTGATGAAAGGGTTGGCTATTGTACCAACAGGCAACTATGCAGACCTTACTTTTGGTGGAGGCGGTCATGCGAAAAGAATGATTGAATCGCTTGCCGGTGGCCATTTATTTGCTTTTGATAAAGACCCAGAGGCTGCGCAAAGGGCCCAATTGTTTACAGGTCAACCTTTAACCTTTATCAGAGCATCTTTTCAGTTTGTAAAGGAATTTATACACTTTTATGGTATCACACAATTGGATGGTTTGCTGGCAGATTTAGGCACCTCTTCTCACCAAATAGATACCCCGGAGCGTGGTTTTTCTATTCGATTTGATGGTGTATTGGATATGAGGATGGATCCTAATGTTCCCCATTCGGCGCAGCGGGTGGTGCATACCTATACCGTGGATCAGCTGGCCCATCTGTTGCATACCTATGGGGAGGTAACTGGTGCAACCGCTATCGCCAAGGCTATTGTCCAGGCACGCAACCATGCGCCTATTGTAACGACCCATCAGTTGAAGGCTATTGTTGAACCATTTGCGCCTAAGTTAAAAGTAAATCAATACCTTGCAAAGGTGTTTCAGGCATTGCGTATTGAGGTGAACAATGAGTTGGTAGCATTGGAGCGGTTGTTACAACATAGTGTAGAGCTGATTAAACCAGCAGGGCGTTTGGCTATTATTTCTTATCACTCTTTAGAGGATCGGTTGGTTAAAAACTTTTTGAATACAGGGAATGTATGGGGAGAGGTGCAACAAGATGCGTATGGCAATCTATTGCGTCCCTTTGTGCCTCTACAAAAAAAACCTTTTGTCCCCTCTATAGAGGAGGTCCGTAAGAATAGTCGTGCCCGCAGCGCACGGTTGCGGGTAGCTATACGTGTAGCGTAGCGCTATTCAACTAGGAAATAGAAGATCTATGGTTCTTTTAACAATCATGAATGGATAATGATTATAGCGTTTTTTGCACTTTTTATTTCAGCTTTACTGGGTGGCTTAGTGGTGGTTACGCAATGTTCCATAAAGATTTTACCACGTTTATTGACCTTTTCGGGAGGTTATCTATTGGCCAATACCTTATTGCATCTCATGCCTGAGCTTTTTAGTTCTAAGGTTATGCCCATCCATATTGGTGGGTATATCATGATTGGGTTTTTTTTCCAGCGTTTTATTGAAACGTTTAGTGCGGGCGTAGAACATGGCCACTCTATGGCGTCAGATTCAGGTCACTGCTGTGTAAAACACTACAAGCTATTTTCTTTTTTGACTTCTATAGCCCTGCATGCACTCTTAGATGGTACCCTGTTGGCGCATGGCCATGACCATCATGCTACCAATGATGGTCTTTTGTTGGGTATGATGCTCCATAAATTTCTAGAGGCGGTTGCTTTAATGAGTGTATTGGGTGGATTTACATTATCCATAAAACGGATGTCGTTTTATTTAGTACTGTTCTCTTTGGCCTCTCCTATAGGGTTGTGGCTCAGTAGCTATGCCAATCATTATATTTCTGACTATGGTAACATCATAGTATTGTCTATTGTAACCGGTAATTTTTTGTACATTTCGTCTACCATGCTTTTTGAAGCAAATCCCAATCATCACTCAAACCAATTTACGTTGTGGATCAGTTTATTTGGTGCTGGACTGGCGGCGTTTGTTGAATGGATCTTGTAGTGGGCTAGGCAAGGATAGGTTAAGTTTTAATAGGTAGCGACCCATCTATGGAATCATTTGACGTGAAGGAAGAAATCAAACGTTTAGTTGATTTGATTAACTATTACAATGAGTGTTATTTTCAAAAAGGGATCTCTGAGATTTCCGACTATGCATATGACCAATTGTTAGAACGGTTGGTGCAATTGGAGGCGGCTTATCCCCATTTCAAGTACCCTAACTCTCCCACTGAGGTTATTGGAGAACGTCCTTGTTTTTCAGCTGTCTACCACCAAACCCCTATGCTTTCTTTGGCTAAAACCTATTCAGAAAAAGAGATAGACCAATTTAGTACAAGGGTGCAAAAAATGGTTCTAAATGCGGCTGTAGATTTTATATGTGAACCTAAAATAGATGGGGTTGCTTTAAGCATCCTGTATAAAGCAGGTCAGTTGGTACGTGTAGTGACACGTGGCGATGGGCAAAGAGGAGATGATGTAACCCACCATGTGGGTCAATGTTTGCCCTTGCCCCAAGTCATTCAAGATGCCCCATGTGCCGAATTTGAGGTGCGTGGAGAAGCTTTTATGTCCAAGGCTGTTTTTAAGGCATTAAATGCCAGACGTCAAGCACAAGGAGAACCTTTATGGGCTAATCCCCGTAACATTACTGCAGGTACATTAAAAACATTAGATGTAGCTTTGGTTAAAGAGCGTCAATTGGCCTTTCATGGGTATAGTTTTTATGCCTCCTCTTATGACTGTCTGACGCAAGCAGCAGCCTTAATGCTGTTAGATAGATTGGGTTTTTCCACTACGTTTAAGCTGTGTCATAATGTGAAGGAGATAATGGCGTACATCCATTATTGGGCGCAACATAAAAAAGAGTTACCCGTTGATGTAGATGGAATAGTGATCAAGGTCAATAACCTCCATCAGCAACGTCTGATTGGTATGACTGCAAAGTCGCCTCGTTGGGCCATTGCCTATAAATATCAACCAGAGATGGCCCATTCCATTTTAGAAAAAGTAAGCTTTCAGGTAGGAAGGACTGGTGCAGTAACGCCAGTAGCGCATTTTAGTCCTATTCCATTGGCAGGCACTATGGTCCGTCGTGCTTCTTTGCATAATGCAGCTGAGATCGCTAGGCAAGATCTATATTTGGGTGACACGATTTTTATTGAAAAAGGAGGCGACATTATTCCCAAGGTAGTAGGTGTGGATAGGGCGCGTCGCAATAAAACCAGTCAGCCTATTATTTTTATAGATGTCTGTCCTGCTTGTGGCACATCGTTCCATAGAGCTCCAGGAGCAGTTGTCTACTATTGTCCCAATAAGCAGCAATGTTTACCTCAATTAAAAGGTGCCTTATTGCATTTTGCCCATCGAAGGGCTATGGATATAGATACATTAGGGCCTAAGACAGTCGATGCATTATTTGCGGCCAAGTTGGTTCAAACGGCAGCAGACCTCTATACATTGCGCTACGAGACCGTCAACCAGTTAGCAGGATTTCAAGCGCTATCTACACAAAAATTACTAGCCAATATTCAGGCGTCAAAGGTCAAACCTTTTGACAACCTATTGTTTGCCTTAGGCATTAAGCATGTAGGGGAGACGGTAGCCAAGCAACTGGCATGGCACTTTAGGTCTATGGCCCGTTTGCAACGGGCTACTAAAGCAGAACTCTTACAGCTACCAGATATTGGAGAGAAGATTGTGCAAAGCCTATTGGATTATTTTCAGGACCCTTACGAGCAAGCTATGCTTGACCGACTGAAAGTAGCCGGGTTACAGTTTGCCCTACCAGAGGTAGTAGATACCGTTTTGCCATTATCCTCAAAAAGTTTTATTATTTCAGGTACCTTTCAAAGATATACCAGGGAGGCATTGATTCAATTAATTGAACAAGCAGGAGGCAGGGTCTTGTCTGCTGTTTCTACTAAGGCCGATTACTTAGTAGCAGGTACCAAAGCTGGGCCGTCAAAGTTGGCCAAGGCCATGCAATGGGCGATTCCCATTTTAGAAGAAGATGAGCTTATAAAGATGATACAATGATGGGTCTATACTTAAGTTTTAAGTTTTTTGTTTTAGGGATTGTTACCCGTTGTCTCGCAAAACATAAGACACTGGTACGCAGCAATGTAGGGTTGAGCCGGGCCACTACCATAGGGGTACTCTATAGCTATGATAGCCCTGCCAAACATGAAGTCGTGCAACGTTTTATTCGAGATTTAAAAAACTTGGATAAAAATGTTAGTGTGCTTTGTTATACCACAGGGAAAGACCGTGTGCATCCCAGTAGTCATTTACGTTATGCTTTTAGTCATCATGCCATTACTATTTTAGGAAAGGTAAAAGGTGACCGTATCAAAAAGTTTATAGAGACCCCTTTTGACTATTTGTTTCAATTAGATTTGACTACCAATTCGGTATTAGATTGTTTGGTAGCCAAACAGCGCGCCAAGTGCCGTGTGGGACATTTTGATCCTATGCGTAAAAATTTATTTGAAGTGATGGTAAAGGTAAGTCGGACCGTGCCCATCGAAGATACGAAAAGATTAGCCAGTCAGATGTTGCATTATACGGGCTGTATGGAGGGGTAAGGCATGGTTAGGTTATCTGGATAAAAGCATCTTATCACCCTCTTTTGATCCATTAAAAAGCGTGTAACTGTTCTAGCAATAGCGTTAACTTAATGAATATATTTTATTGATTGTCAAATAAAAGAATATATTCTCGCCATTGGTTCATAATGCATTTTATCCCACTTATATCTTGATAAAAAAATGGACAAAAAATCAGTAACTTGAGCAAGAGATACCTGTCATTTTAATTGGCGTTTGCTTCCATTGCGTCCATTTAAGGTGTTCATGTCCACCGATAAAAAAACTTGGCGGACATTTGCAACGGCGTATACGCATTAACCATTTCTATCACTGTGTTAGAATAGATGTCCCTTAAGTTGACGCCATTGACTGTTCTAGGTTACTGATATTGAATACTAGGCTATACGTGTGACCTAAACACCTTATTATGACTATCTATTTAGATAATGCAGCTACTACCCAATTGGATCCAGAAGTATTGGCTGCTATGATGCCTTATATGGCCCATTTATGTGGCAACCCTTCTTCTGTGCATCGTTATGGTTGCCATGCAAAAGCAGCCCTTGAAAAATCTAGAAAAACAATAGCCCGCTTATGCGATGTGGCGCCTGCTGAAATCGTCTTTACTTCTGGTGGTACAGAGGGGAATAATATGCTATTAAGAGGTATGATAGAGGCCATGCAAATTACCCATGTATTGACTTCTCCATTGGAGCATCTTTCCGTTCGGATGCCTCTAGAAGCGTTGGCCAAGCAGGGCAAGATTCAATTATCCTATGTGCGGGTTGATCAAACTGGAGACTTTATGTGGGATGAAATAGAGCAATGGCTCAAGCGCCATCCACGTGCTTTGGTGAGCCTGATGCAGGTCAATCATGAGATTGGTAATATAACAGATATAGCAGCTATGGGGCAGCTTTGCCGAAGCCATGGTGCATTTTTGCATTCAGATACGATTCAGGCGGTCTATTGTGGGCTTCTTTCCTGCTTGTCTTCTCACCTTGCTGTGGGCTCTGCCCATAAAATACATGGGCCCAAAGGTATTGGATTTGTTTATATTGATACAACTGTATCTGTTGCACCCCTTATTACTGGAGGCAGTCAAGAGTTAACCATGCGTGGAGGCACTGAAAATGTAGCCCATATTGTTGGCATGGCTAAAGCATTAGAAATTACTGTTCGTGATAGGCAAAAGGTGGTCGCCCATCTGTTAGCCATCAAGCAACATATGATCGCTTTACTAAAAACGCATCTGCCCGATATTGTTTTTAATGGCCATAGTGAAAGCTTAACCCAAAGCAGCCCCCACTTGTTAAGTATTTCATTGCCAAACTGGAGTGAGTCTGATATGCTGGTTTATCATTTAGATATTCATGGTATAGCCGCTTCTACAGGTAGTGCGTGTACCAGTGGCAGTGCGTTGGGTTCGTCTGTTATAGCTGCTTTACAAAAAGACACCCACCATGCCATACGTTTTTCTTTTAGTAAAAATACGACCCTTGCAGAGGTTGAAAAAACAGTTGCCTTGCTAGCGCAACGTTGTGCAAAGTAGATGTTTACATACCGAATGCATGTTAAGACTAAATGGTATCTGTTCACGATACTGGTTAATGCAGTAAGCTCAGTAATTTTAAAGTTCTACATCCTTATAGGGGTCATATTGTACGACCATTACACCAAATTCATGTAGAAAATTTAAGCCCTCTTCACAATCCAGATTTTTATAAGTTGCGTAAGAATCCTTGTATACAACCTTTTTGATGCCTACACTAAAGATAATGCGGGCACAAGGCAGACAGGGCGAAAGCGTGGTGTACAGTATCCCATCCTTTACATTGATGTGATGGGTTAATGCATACAGCACCGCATTTTGTTCTGCATGAATGGCTAAAAAACAACTTCCCCTTATATTTCTTGCACAACCCGTTTTAGGCCATATTTCATCGCAATTATAGGCGCCAGCTGGTGGGCCATTGTATCCTATGGAAATGATGCGGGTCTCTTTTGTTAACACAGCGCCTACTTGTTTTTTAACACAATGTGAGCGTTGGGCCAATTGCATCGCCAAGGACATAAAAATAGCATCAAATGTAGGTTTTTGCGTCATTAATATATACTACTATAGTGGTATCTGCCTCCCCCCTTGGAATTTAATCAATTTTTTGCATTACTGCTTGATTTTTGTATGCTTTTAATAAAATTATAAAGCAGAAAAGATGCGCTATGGTATTGGTATGTTGCTTCCTACTCGCTTAAATCTAACGTATAGTACAGTAACAAATCCAATCCTTTTTTATAAATTTAAGCAACGATTGAGATGCTGTATGGAAACATATTGAAGCGGTTAAATACTGTATCAATCAATTAAAGGTATTGAAAATCAGTTGTTGGGTTGGGCATTGGTAGGATGAATCGTAGGCTATATCGTCCAGTTTTTGCGTTATATTGCTAGTTTTAACAAAATTCTCTATAAATTTACAGTCATCCTAACGAACCAGTGTCCGTGCATAGACACTTTAATTTTTTGATTTCATAAAAAATAATGTCCCATACTGGAAAAATTATTCAAATTATAGGTCCTGTAATTGATGTTCGTTTTAATGAGGAAGCTAGTCTACCTAGTATATTAAATGCATTGTATATCAAAACCCCATCTGGTAAATCGGTGACCTTAGAATGCCAACAGCATCTAGGTGAGCATTGTGTACGCGCCATTGCTATGGAAGGTACAGAGGGGTTAATGCGCGGTTTAGAGGTAATAGATACAGGTGCTCCTATTCAAGTACCTGTAGGCGATGCGGTACGTGGTCGTCTTTTTAATGTTACAGGGGCCGCTATAGATGGTATGCAGCAACCAGAAACAGATAAGAAGCTACCCATTCATAGAACGCCCCCCCCTTTTGATCAACTTTCTTCCACAACAGAAATCCTCTATACCGGTATCAAGGTGATTGATCTGCTGGCGCCCTATGTGAAGGGTGGTAAGATTGGCTTATTTGGTGGTGCAGGTGTAGGCAAAACGGTGTTGATTATGGAGTTGATTGATAACATTGCTAAATCCTATAATGGACTTTCCGTATTTGCTGGTGTAGGAGAACGCACCCGTGAAGGCAATGACCTTTTGCGAGAAATGATTGAAGCAGGTGTAGTCAATTATGGCGAAGCATTTGTGCAGGCTATGGAGCAAGGCGATTGGGACCTTAGTAAGGTAGATCAGAAAGCGTTACAAACCTCTCAGGCTGCACTTGTATTTGGTCAGATGAATGAATCGCCTGGCGCAAGGGCACGGGTAGCGCTGACAGGGCTTTCTATTGCAGAGTATTTTCGTGATCATGGTGAAGGTGGAAAAGATATTCTCTTTTTTGTGGATAATATTTTTCGTTTCACACAAGCTGGTGCAGAAATTTCTGCTTTATTGGGTCGCATACCTTCTGCCGTAGGTTATCAACCCACCTTAGCTACCGAGATGGGTGCCATGCAAGAACGCATTGCCTCTGTGAAGCATGGTTCTATTACCTCTGTTCAAGCAGTTTATGTGCCAGCGGATGATTTAACGGACCCTGCTCCTGCGACTACCTTTACCCATCTAGATACTACTACGGTCCTTTCCAGAAGAATAGCTGCACTGGGCATTTATCCGGCAGTAGATCCTTTAGCTTCTTCTTCTAGAGCCTTAAATCCTGAAATCTTAGGCCACCTCCATTATGGTACCGCTCAGAAGGTAAAAAGAACCCTTCAGCGTTATAAAGAACTACAGGATATTATAGCTATTTTAGGTATGGATGAACTTTCAGAGGAAGATATACGGACGGTCTACCGTGCTAGAAAGGTAGAGCGGTTTTTATCCCAGCCATTTAATGTAGCAGAAAGATTCACAGGACTTGCAGGCACACGTGTGCCTATAGAAGATACCATTAAAGGCTTTAATATGATCATTGATGGGGCAGTAGACCATCTGCCTGAAATGGCGTTTAATTTAGTTGGGAATATTGAACAAGCCATTCAAAAAGGAGAAAAACTGCTAGGCCATCAGGGTAAAGAGAGTCATTAGTATCATTTGGTGGCGTGTAATCTATAACAAGTCTGTAAAAAGATTATAAAATCTATTTTTTTAATTAAATTTACTAGGTAACATCATACAATCAAGTATGTTATTGAGGTGAAGAGATGGCGTAATGTTTAATATTATCATCCATAGCGGTTCTTTTTTTCATCGGTTAACTTGATCTTGATCCTAATTATATGTAAATATGTATTTTTAGGTAAATAGAACCTACCTATTGGTATGAATAGGTGGATGGTTATAAGCGGAGGTCTGGATATACTATATTAGATATCCCTGTTATATGAATATTTGAATATTAATTAAACGTTAAAATTGTACTGTAATGAATTATAAATTTTTAGCTACATGGGCACTTCTTATCTGTATGGGTACTAATGTAAAAGCGGATGGTTCACCTAAGGTTATTGAGCAGCCTCAAGTAGTATCATCTAGTTTAAAGCTTGGGTATGTAGATATGTCTTCTATTTTAGACAATCTGACAGAGGCTCAAAAGAATGAATGTGAAATTAAAAGTTTTCAGAAACAGCTGGATAAGCAGATTCAGGAAAAATACGCAGAATTTCAAAAAGCAGTTGCGACTTTTCAGGAGCAGGTAAATACCCTTACAGAAGCTCAAAAAAAGCAAAAATATACGGAAGTGTACAATTTAGAGGCAGCTGTTCACGAGCTTCAGGATCAAAGGCCTGCTAAAATGGCAGAAAAGTGTAAGGTTGTTATGCAACCCCTCTATGACAAAATACAAGCGGTCATTGAGGAAATTAAAACGGAACACGCTTATCATTTTGTATTCAGTAAACATACAGATGCTGGACCTGTAGTGCTTGCTGCTGGGAAGGAATATAATCTTACTCCGCTTGTATTGAAGAAACTTGAGAAAATGGCGCCTAAAGAGGCACAACCGCCTGTAGTAGGTTTGAAAGCGCAACCACCTGCTAAGGTGGCTAAACCATCTGTCAAGAAAAAATAAATCATCTGATGCTTGCTGGTGTATAGTATAAAAGGGCGTATCCATACTGGTTGCTATGTTTGTAGTGGCCAGTATTTCATTTTAGCATCAATTTTTGTAGATTCATTTTGAGGTTATCTCGTTTGGGCAAGCTTTCTGTTTGTGGCTTATTGTTATTGATGTTTCTTTACTGGGTAGTACGGCGCTGTGGTGCTAAAAAAAGTATCCAAAAGTTGCAAAAAGAATCTTTTATTGCTTGTGTAGGCAAACAATTTCTATATCCGTCAGATCTTGCATCAATGGATCTTTCCCACATTGACGCTGCAGATGCCGATTTTTTTATTAAAAAATATGTCGAGGAATGGGTGTGTAAACAGCTTCTTATTGCCCAAGCAAACGATCCATCTATCCAGCCTGCTCTGGAAGGCAGGTTAAATGACTATAAGCATGATTTATTGGCCTACCATTTTTTAGAAGCTCTGATTCAACCTGAGTTTAATCTCCATGTATCGTCAGAAGAAATAGCGGATTATTACCAAAAGCACAAGCAGCGTGATTTTATATTGCATCATGATATCGTAAAGGGTATTTTTTTAGCGATTCCCAAAAAAGCCACTTGTATCAATGCAATCAAGGCACTGATGTTGTCAGGTAAAGTTGCAGATCGAAAAAAATTACAACTCTATTGCAAACCTTATGCCCATACTACTATCTTAGAAACCGATACATGGTTTGCTTGGGAAGCTGTTTTATCTAAAATTGGTTATCGTCCTAGTGGAGATGCACCTAGATTATTAAAAACTAATAAATTTATCCATGTAGCAGGCCGAAAGCATATCTATTTTTTAAAGATTAATCAGTATAAACTAGCACAAGAAATTGCGCCATTAGAAGCAGTGATAGATCGGATTAAGGCGGTTATCCTACATAAAAGGAAAGCAGATCTGATAAATAAAATTAAATGTAAACTTTTAGAAGATGCTAAAAAAAATCATACCTGTCTTATCCAAATGCAGTAAAAGCCTTATGGCTGTTTTTTGCTTACTCGTTTGCATTTGGTCACCTGCAACTAAGGCGGCTGATACATTATTATTAGATAAAGTCATTGCTACTGTGAATCAAGAACTGATTTTGCATTCTGATTTAGAAGCAGCATGCAAACAATTGGAGTCGCAAGGGAAGGTAGTGGATGCATCTGTCAAGCTGGGTCTATTGCGAGAGCTGGTTTTAAACAAGATTTTCTTATCAAAGGCTGCGTTATATGATGTTAAAGCGCCTAAAGCCCATATTCAAACGAAATGTGATGTTGAACTAGCCAGTTTGATACAGGAAGCAGGGTCTGAAGCAAAGCTTGTCCAGGCTTCCCATCAATCTATAAAGGCTATTAAGAAAGGTCTAAAGGAGCGATGCAAGGCAGAATGGTTGGCTTCATGGGTTTATCAGCACCTTACCCAACAGGTTGTGGTTACCCCAGCAGAAGTAGAGGCTTATTTTAATGCGTTGCCTTCCCATAGTCGTCCTTACTACCCTTCCTCTGTTGAGGTACGTCAATTGGTTGTCTATCCCAAGGTAGATGCAGCAAGACGAGAAGCAGTGAAAAATAAACTTTTGGATTTTAAGCAGTTGATCTTAACGGGTAAGGCTACCTTTTCTGACTTGGCTAAGGCGCATTCCGATGATCCCTATTCTGCTGCTAAAGGAGGTGAGATTGGCTGGGTCCCTTTGGGTGTATTGGCACCAGCTTATGAAGTAGCTGCCCTTTCGCTCAAGTGTGGGGAGATAAGTGATCCTATTGCTTCTGAATTTGGGCTCCATCTTATAGAACTTATAGCACGTAAAAAAGACCAATACAATACCCGACATATCTTGCAGATGCTGAAGCCAACAGAAGAAGAAATTAAGTTAGCTGAAGTTGAATTGCATAAAATTAGATCGAAAATAATTGCGGGCACTTTAACCTTTGAAGCAGCGGTAGCCCAATATTCAGAAGATAAGGAAACAGTGGCACAAGGAGGTCTGATTACTACCACTCATCAAGGGAGTGGCCTGTTGCCGGGTCTATTAACCCCTGTAGAATCCTTGTATCACGCAGTCTATTTTGTGATTGATGGGCTTGAAGTAGGTGGAGTAAGCAAGCCCCAGTATATCAAAAACCCCGATAAATATGCTTGGCGGTTGCTTTATCTCAAGCAAAGGGTAGCGCCTCATCCAATGAATCTTCAGCAGGATTATGAAAAGATTCACCACGATCTACTGCAACAGAAAAAAAAAGAGTCAGTTTATAAATGGTTGCAAACTGCTAAGTCGGAATTTGTGATTAGCTTTGCACCAGAATATCAGGAGGTGGAGCAGTTACTTGGATAGCTGATTAAAAGTGTGCTTTAGTATCTTAATTAGATGGATTATTAAGTTATTGTTAGCATGTTTTGGATTAAGCAATGGGTTAAGTTAACGCTATTAACGGGTGGGTTATTGATTGAGGGATATGTATCAGATAAAATAAAATGAATATCAATATGAAAAAATTATTTATAAATTATTTATAAATAATTTATGTTACTCTGCTGTACTCGGGTTAGTTGGATGTAATCATATCAGCAACAGAATGGGCATGGTGCAGGAAGAGTTTTCTAAAGACCATATTCTTACTAATGCAGCCAGTTCTTGTCCTGTCCAACATCCGACGAACGAAGGAGAACTAGAAGGCAAGATTCTAGGAAAAGACATAGAGCAGGACTTTATTTCATTTAAAAAAAAATGTGTTAAACTCATTGTTTAAAGAAGAAGAAGTAAAATCTGAGCTCGAACCATGCAATCTAGCGTTAGAAACGCTTATGAAAAAGGGAAAGAAGGTTATGGAACTATTCCAAAAAGTGCCGGTGAATCAATCAAAAATAGAAGAATGGCCCGCTCTGCTAAACCTAGGCATGCCTGAGTTATATTATTCTTCTCGAATTGTATCCAACAACATAAGCGAAAGGGAAGCGTATATTTTAGAAGAAGTAAATGGTAAGTATAAAAACGGAGAAGATCTGAAAACGTTTATAAAAACATGTAAAGATAGCGTAAACAATCGAGTAAGATCCTTAAAAGAAATAGATCTACCAATCGAAGCGTGTGCCACTTTGAAGAACTTAACGCAAGCTTTAGGTTTAGTGGTAGAAGAAATAATCAAAATGGTAGACCAAGGAGGAGAAGAAGCATTAGCATTAGAACGAGTATCTCTGCCAAAAGGCGTAAAAGCACTACTAGAGCAGATACCAGGGTGGACACTGTTACTAGATAAGGTAAAAGCTGTATTAATAGTAATAGCAGAAGCCGTAATAAAACAAATCATGAAAGTGGTTGGGACTATACGTTATGGAAAATCATACATAAGCTATCAAGAAAAATTTGGGGAACCTTATAAAGAAAAGGTTGCAGAGATAGCATTATACACAAACTATCTATTTACTTCCGTAACAAAGATAACCTTATCGGTAGAAAAAATATGCCCGGAATTAGCAGGCGAAATATAGACAAGTAGGGCAGCATTAGACACAATCATAAACAACCAGAAAGGTAAACTTCTCGAGAAGAAGTATCAGCAAGATAAAAATACTATTTTAAAAGCTATTAAGGAGAGATCGACGTGGCTAGGCCAGGTAGAGTGCGAATTGAAATCAATAAAAAATACCAAGTAATTGTAAGTTTAAGATAGCTATATTAGGTTGGCTGATGATCTATGGCCCATCCTGCAAGGAATGTATCTATTTCAGCCATCTGGCAACGCTACATTCCAGCAGGAGCAAAACTGCGCCCTTGTAACACCCGTTGTATTAGACAAGGCTTGAGTTTTTACCCACTTTTTTATCAAGAAAAAAATGGAATACAATCGATTATTAACCAGTAACGTGAAGAGATACTACTAACTAGTGACGCGAACAGATACGAATTCTTTAGCTATTTCCTTATAAAGCCAAGAGCAGCTATTTACTTTATTCAGTGTTGATTTTCCACTTTTTTCATCCTTGAGCGTAGAACCTGCACCATAGCATTAAAGGAAGCTATTTAACTGTATTCAGTAGCAATTTCCGAATTTCTCCACTTTTGAACTCATAATTTGCACCATAGTCTAGAAGCAAGAAAACAGCATCTAGACAGCAATCAATTCCATTTACGTAGCATTTATTAGTATTATATACGTCCAACAAAGTGTACAGGTATCCACTAAACATTAACTTTGCAAGTGGTAGCGCCCCATTCTTATCATGGCGGTACGGATCTACTAAGTTATTTTTTAATAAATAGTCTAGTATATGAAGCAAATCAGTACTGCTATAGTACCGTGCCTTTTTATTTTTATACTCCCTCCATTTAGGCTTAAAGTCATAACCTTTAGGACCATATCCAGAAGCTATCTTATCTATTACCTCGTAAAATAGGTCATTACTGTTTGCACCATTCTCTAGTAATCGTTTTACCATCTCGCTATAATAATTTTCTAAAGCCGTACCGCATTTATTGCGCCTAGGGAATATCTGTTTTATTTTTTGTTTGATGTTTTGTTCGATTTCTTTTTTGATTTCTTGTTCGAATTTTTGTTTGACTTTTTGGTCAAAGATACAAAACGCTAGCAATTGCATAGTTTTTTTGCGGTCCTTCTTTTTTAAGTCAGAGCTAGATATAGAACTTATATCACTGCTTTTAGATAGAGAACATGTGTGAGCGCCATATCCCTTGTTGAGGTTATTACAACCTATTGTTATCAATAGTATAAGACTACTACACAACATGGTTATTATCTGTTTAATAGGGCATCTTCTCTTGCCTTGTTGCGTTGTTATTGTGTAATTGAATTTTATCATAATCGTAATCATTATTAAGTTATAATGGCTGCGCTCTATTGCTATTATGCTAATAAGTGTAGAGCATAGCAACGAAAAACTACTCCCATTTAGGAGAAATTTAAACCATAATTTTAAAGTATTATGAATTTTATGTAGTAGCTTATTTTTTATAAAAAAGCAATAGCTAATGATTGCTATAAGCCGTTTAGATTAAATAATGTTTTAGTTAAAGCAACCTATCTGCTCAGTCAATGGCGTCAACTTAAGGGACATCTATATCTAACACATAGACAGAAATAGCTAATGCGTATAGGTCGTTGCCCATGTCCGCCAAGTTTTTTTATCGGCGGACATGAACGCTTTAAATGGACGCAATGGAAGCAAACACCCATTAAAATGATAGGTATCTGTTGTTCCAGTCTCTGGTTTTTTTCGTTAAAAAAACGCCCCTGTAAAAAGTCGCGGTTTAGAAAGTGGCATTTTACAGATGATTAAGAAAAACAGTTTCCTTTGAAGCCCCCAAAGGGGGCGCTTTCTGTTTTTCCATCTGTAGGATGCCACTTTCAGCGGCTTTTGCCGAGGGCTTGATTTTTTCTTACTTTTTTATCAAGAAAAAAGTAAAAATAAACATGCCTTAAGTTGACGCCATACCAGATACCTTATAGATCCTTTATTTAGGTTATATAATTATTATTTAGAATAGTAATTACTACTACTATTTAGATTGGCCAAAATGGTTGTATTCTTCTTCAGGGGTCATGTTATGCTTGTTGCACTTTATGGTCAAGTTTGCACCGGCTGCTACGAGTAAATTATATATGTCTTTATGGCCTTTACGTGCTGCCTGATGTGCTGGGGTATGCCCGTGTGCATTTGTTATATTCAGTAGATCCCTACTGTCTGGGTGCGTTTGTATCCATTCAATGATCCATTTCATCATCTTTGTATAGTCTAGACATGCTATTATATGTATTAGGGTATTTCCATATCCATTAACTTCTCCCAAAACGCCTGAATCTTCTGCTACTAGTTTCTGAACCTCATCCAGATCATTATTGAATACGGCTAAATGTATGGCACGATTTCCGTGCTGCGCATCACTAGGTGATGCAATAGCCATAGACGTATCTACCGGCTGCTCATCAACTGGCTTTACTACATCATTAGTAGATGCATGCATCTCCATTGGTTCATCTGGTTCATTTTCATTATTGATACCACATCTACTACTATTGCAAGCAGTGACAAAAGGTGATCCTATGATTGCAGCTATTACATAGCGTGATGCAATATGGCTTATATGTCTTGGTAACTTATATGTATTATTCATGATATGATTCATTTTAGATGTATGTTGGTATTATAGAGAGGAAATGTATCCAATGAAACCTATTCGTTAGATTGATCTATTCTACTTTCCTCCTTTATTTACTATTCACTAGTTTCTAATGCGCTAGATGCTGGATCTACTGGCCTAGTCAAGCGTACTTGAATACTAATTTTGGTTCAAGTCAATAGTAACTATAGCGTGAATTTTATATTAGACATTTTTTTTTTATTTATGCAATACTATAATGGGGTATTTTGCTCAGGCAACTTTTTAACTTGTTTTTGCATGCCTTTGCGCAAAGGTTGCTATTGTTTGATACATCAATTTGATACATCAATAAGTTTTATCAGAATGATGGTTTTATAATCCAGAGGAAATCCACTCATCTTAATTTATTTCGGATAAATTTTAATAAATTGCTATGTTTAATATGCGCCATTTGTTACCAGTCCGTAACGCAGGGTGGGCTAGATTTTGATCTATCCACCTCTGTTTTAGACGCAGTATGATCACCATATATCCTTTTAGACATGTCAGAAATTATTGCTAGTCTTGACATAGGTACCCGTAAAATTTGTGTGGTTATAGGTGCACAAAGCCAGTATGATGCCAATAAACTTGAGGTTTTAGGTATGGGCAGTGCAGCTTCAGATGGGGTGGTACGTGGTATGGTTGTGAATATTGATAAAGCAGCTATGGCGGTCAAGCAAGCCCTACAAGCTGCTGAAGAGGATTCTGGTATCAATATCAATATTGTAAACGTGAATGTTTCTGGCAAGCATGTAACAGGCGCCTGCCACCATGGTAGCATTACGAGGGATGCGGTACAAGAAGAAATTACGGTGGAAGATATCAAAAAGCTTACGGGTGATATGTATCGCATTGTGCCCCCCCTAGGTACAGAAATTGTGCATGCCATGCCGCAGGCCTATACCATAGATTATGAAATTGTAACCCAGGATCCAGTAGGTATGTCAGGTGTGAAATTAGAGGCTAATTTTCATATCATTACGGCTAAAACCGATGCCATTCAAAACATACATAAATGTATTAAAAAAGCTGGTGTAGAAGCAGATATGGTTATGGCTTCTGCGTTAGCAGCTGGTTTAGCTATATTGAGTGATGAGGAGAAAGAGGCAGGGGTCTGTTTGATTGATTTTGGGGATAGTATGATTAATCTGGTGATCTTTTATGATTCCATTATTCGGTATACTGCTACCATTCCACTCGGCGGCCATATGGTAACTTCAGACATCCAACAAAGTTGTATGGTTATGGAGCGACAAGCAGAGTTATTAAAGGTAAAATTTGGCAGCGTTGTACCCGATGCTTTAGCTGCTCAAGCAGTAGTAACCATTCCAGGATTGCGTAATCGTGCACCAAAAGAGTTGGTGACTAGTCATTTGAATAAAATTATACAAGCACGTGTAGAAGAAATCGTCACATTTGTCTATGAAGAAATGATACGTTCTGGTTTTTATGACAAGCTAGTTGCTGGTATGGTCATAACAGGTGGAAGCGCTAATTTGCCCGGTATGCAATCCATACTTCAGGCAGTAACCGGTTTGGATACCCGTTTGGGTTTTCCAGATGAGTATTTAGAAGAGGGTAGTAGAAAACAATTGCGCGATCCTAGCTATGCCACTGCTGTTGGACTTGCTTTAGCTGGATTTAAAACATTGGATTACAGGGAAGCCTACTATAGAGCAGCGCAATCTCCTGACTTGAATTTTATGAAAAAAAATATTAAAAAATCAAAAAAAAGCAGTTTTTCTTTTGCACGCATGCTTACCAAAACGAAAGCTTTTTTAGTAGATGATTATGATGACAACTAGTAGGGCATTAGCCTGCTTCCGGAACTGGTTTAACTGTCTAGATAATAGGTGGTTTGTGCACCTCATTGTGTAAATTATGAAGGATATTACCTATAAGTTTGAGCTACCTGCTCACCACAAATCTATTATTAAAGTAATAGGGGTAGGTGGTGGGGGAAGTAATGCCGTAAATAATATGTATAAGCGTGGCATTAAAGATGTTTCCTTTATTGTTTGCAATACAGATGTGCAAGCGTTACAAAGTAGCCCTATACCCATTAAGCTTCAAATTGGCGCGGCACTTACCAGTGGGCTAGGCGCTGGTGCCAATCCAGAAGTAGGGCGCAATGCTGCATTAGAAAGCAAAGAAAGCATTCGAGAATTATTGGATGATGAGACAAAAATGCTTTTCGTTACCGCTGGTATGGGTGGTGGAACCGGAACAGGCGCGGCCCCTGTCATTGCTAGTGTTGCCCGTAAGCAGGGCATCTTAACGGTTGGTATTGTCACGCTTCCATTTTCATTTGAAGGTAAAAAAAAGCATGTGCAAGCCCAAGAAGGCATTAATGAATTGCGGAAACATTGTGATACCGTTCTTATCATTTTAAATGATAAAATACAAGCCATATTAGGGGGGCTTTCTATTAGTGAAGCGTTTTTAGAGGCAGATAATGTGTTAACCACTGCCGCCAAAAGCATTGCGGAGATTATTACGGTACCTGGTTATGTAAATGTAGATTTTGAGGATGTCAAGACAGTAATGAAAAATGCAGGAGCAGCGGTTATGGGCTCTGGTGAAGCGGAGGGTGAAGGCAGGGCATTACAGGCGGCTGAAACCGCGCTGGCCTCTCCTTTGTTAGACTATACAGATATCCGGGGTGCAAAAAAGATCCTCTTATCTATTGTTTCTGGTAAAGCAGCCGAGCTACAAATGGATGAGTTGACAATTATTACCAATTATATACAAGAGCAGACGGGCAATGATGCGGAAATGATTTTTGGTCATGGTTCTGATCCAGAAATGTCAGAAAGTATTAGGGTAACCGTTATTGCTACTGGATTTAATAGAGAAGAAGAGGTAGAAAATTACCATCTGTTTGAGGACCCAAAGCCGAATATGATGCACCTTGGTGCTGAAATGTCCCATCATCCACCATCTAGTAAGCAGGGCTTGGCTGCTGATGCGGCCAAATCAGTGATGGAGGTAACCTCACAATCACCTAAGAAAAGAATAAAGGAAGCTGGTGAAGAAGCTGCGGTACAGTTGCCCTTACCTTTTGGTGCGCCTCAGGAAGTAGCGTTGGAAACAAGTTGCCCATATGGACATGCGGTGCCTACGTATGCCAAACCTGGCACACCACCCAGAAGCTGGGAAGACCGTTATGTAAAAGAACAGTTAGAGATTCCGACTTATGTAAGAAAAAAAGTACTACTCGACCCTGTAGATGCGGAGACCCAAAAAAAGTGGACACGCTATCGATTAGATGATGCATTAGATAGCCCTGATTCATAACTGGAGCAGATATGCAGTCGGATGCGTTGTGAAAAAAGTAGACCAAACATGCTGAATGCATTTGTGTAATTTTTTTAAAATGCTTAAATTGCCTATCCCTTAATTACGTTGGTGATGTAGCTCAGTCGGTAGAGCATCGGACTGAAAATCCGTGGGTCGGAGGTTCGAGTCCTCTCATCACCACTTTATACCTGTACAGTAGACTGCTTGCCAAACGCGTTTATTACCCATACCAAAATGTTGCATCAACTTTTTTCTAAAATTTTTACTTCCAAGAAAGAGAAACAACACCGTTTTTATAATCAAAAAGTAGCTGAGATCAATCAAAATTGTCAGTTATTGTCAGCTCTTTCCCATGATCAATTACGGGAAGAAGTTAGGGTTATTCGCCAAGAGATCGCTACACATTTGCAACCTATTGCATCTGAAATGGAGCGACTCAGTAGATCAATGGATGAACAGCTGACCGATGCGTTGGCTACTGCGCATGCAAGCCTAGAGGGGTATAAGCGTTTGGAGGAGTTAAAAAAACAACATAAAGCGGCGTTGGCTACCATTTTAGATCAGGTATTGGTGCGGGTCTTTGCCATTGTAAAAGAAACTGCGCGCCGTTTTAAGGATCATAGCCAGTTAAGAGTTGTTGCCAATGACCATGATCAAGCCATTGCTACCCGTAAGCCTTATGTAACCATAGCCGGCAATCAAGCCATTTGGCAAAATAGATGGCCCGTAAGTGAACACATCGTTGTTTGGGCAATGGTTCATTATGATGTGCAATTGATAGGTGGGATGGTCTTGCATCAAGGGAAAATAGCTGAAATGGCTACTGGTGAGGGTAAAACGTTGATTACCACCCTAGCTGCCTTTTTAAATGCATTAAGCAATGAAGGTGTGCATGTGGTTACGGTAAACGACTACTTAGCTAAGAGAGATGCGGAATGGATGGCACCTATTTTTGAGTTTCATGGTTTTACGGTAGACTGCATAGATAACTACCCTGCCTACTCCATCGAGCGACAACGTGCCTATCAAGCAGATATTATATTTGGTACCAATAATGAGTTTGGGTTTGATTACCTCAGGGACAATATGGCAACAGATGCCAGTGATTTGGTACAGCGTGCCCACTATTTTGCTATTGTAGATGAAGTAGACTCTGTACTGATCGATGATGCTAGAACACCACTTATCATTTCAGGTCCTGTAGAAGAGAGTGATGAGCATATTTATAAAGAGTTGGCGCCTAAAATTGCACAGGTTTATGCGCTACAAAAGGAGCTAGTGATTAAGCTGTTGCAAGAAGCAAAGCAAAAAATCAAAGCAGGTAACGTAGAGGAAGGAGGGCTTGCCCTTTTTCGTGCGTATAGAGGGTTGCCTAAATACAAACCTTTGATTAAGTTTCTTAGCGAAAAAGGGATGCGTCAGATCCTAGATAATGTAGAATCTTATTACATACAGGAAAATGCGAAGATGATGCCTGAAGCAGACCAACCGCTTTTCTTTTCCATTGATGAAAGGCACAACAATGTTGAGATTACTGAAAAGGGGCTTACCTATTTAACGGAGCAAGAAAACGATCCCTCTTTCTTTGTATTACCAGATGTAGCCGCCCACATTGCAGCTATTGAGAACGATACGGCTTTGACGCATGAAGAAAGTCTTGCCAAGCGCGCTTATTTTCAGCAAACCTATAAGGTAAAAGCACAACGCATTCATGCCCTGCATCAGTTGTTAAAAGCATATGCCTTGTTTGAAAAAGATGTCGCCTATATTGTAGCCAAGGGTAAGGTAAAAATTGTAGATGAACAAACCGGGCGCGTATTAGACGGGCGTAGATATTCAGATGGTCTACACCAAGCCTTAGAAGCCAAAGAGGGCGTTAAGATTGAAAAACCCTCTCAAACCTATGCTTCCATTACCCTTCAGAGCTACTTTCATATGTATGATAAGTTAGCGGGTATGACCGGTACAGCGGAAACAGATGCAGAGGAATTTTGGGATATTTATGGCCTTGCAGTAGTACCTATTCCTACCCATAGGCCACTGTTACGGGAAGATAGAGAAGATAAGATTTACAAAACAGTACGGGAAAAATTTAATGCCATCATTGAAGAAATTGTCGCCTTATCGAGTCAAGGGAGACCAGTTTTAGTGGGTACTACTTCTGTAGAAATATCTGAATTGGTGAGTAAGATGCTTGCTTTTCGTAAAATTCCCCATCAGATTTTAAATGCAAAACACCATCAAAAAGAAGCAGAAATAGTAGCGCAAGCTGGTATTGCTGGTACCGTTACCATTGCTACCAATATGGCGGGTCGTGGTACCGATATTAAATTGACCCAACCCTCAAAAGAGTCCGGTGGGTTGGCTATTATTGGTACAGAGCGCCATGAGTCAAGGCGTGTAGACAGGCAGTTGCGTGGCCGTTCTGGGCGACAAGGCGATCCAGGTTCTTCGCAGTTTTTCCTTTCTTTAGAAGATAGTTTAATGCGGCTCTTTGGCTCTGATAGAATTGCTGCTATAATGGATAGAATTGGTTTAGAAGAGGGGGAAGTGATTCAACATAGTATGGTGAGTAGGTCTATCGAAAGGGCACAAAAAAAAGTAGAGCAGAACAACTTTGCGATGCGCAAACGTTTGTTAGAGTATGATCGTGAAATGGGTACCCATCGTGGTGCCGTTTATCAACGGCGAAACCATGCCTTATTGGGTAAAGGCGTAGAGGTGGATATTATGCATATGCTCTACGATACCGTTAACAATATCATAGAGCATGAAGATAGCAAACAAGAAGCCAGTTTTCTAAACCCGATTTTTTCCACTGTATTTGGCGAAACTTTTGCAGCATCATTTTTTGAAGGTAAAAAGAAAGAAGTGCTGGTAGAAGCTATCTATCAGCAGCTGATGCAGGTATATTACCAGCGCACTACAGCGTTGCAAAAGCGGTTATTTGACTATTTTACAGCATCTTCTGTAGGGAATGGAGCTCGTTTCGAAGCCCCCTTTTTTGATGGAAAAATATATATTAGTGCTACGGCTTACCCTACTACCTTTGTGGCATCTGGTGGCAGAGCGCTCATTAAAAATTTAGAATGCATGGTTGTCCTGCATGTCATTGATCAACATTGGAAAAGTCATTTACGGGTCATGGATGATTTAAAGCAATCGGTTCAAAATGCGATTTATGAAAGGCAAGATCCGATTATAACCTTTAAGTTTGAAGCTTACCACTTATTTAGAAAATTTATGGCTACCGTAAGCCAAGAAATTATTTCTTTTTTGTTTCATGCATCCCTTTATGTACAATTGCCAGTTGGTCCAGAAGCGCAACCAGGTAAAAAAGAGTAACAGGTATCATCGATCTCCTACTTATAACGCTGCGCATACGCTGCTGAATACACCTTAATACAGCTGATAAGCATTGCGTTATGCATCCATATATGAACAGATTACACAATAAAATGATGCACATTCTAATAGATGGCCAGCAAAGGTCATTTCCCAAGGGGAGTACGGGTTTAACTATTGCCCAACAAGTAGGGGTACCCATGGATATTTTAGCCGTTCAGGTCAATGAGGAAGTCTATGACCTTACCCGTTCTATTGAAATAGATGCCACCATTCGTTTCCTTAGATGGGAAGACGATGCAGGCAAGCAACTTTTTTGGCACTCTTCTGCCCACCTTTTGGCGGCAGCTTTGGAATGCCTTTATCCTGGTGTTAAATTTGGTATAGGTCCTCCCATCGCGCAAGGTTTCTATTATGATGTAGATTTAGGTGCCCATGGTCCTGATACCTTAGACCTAGAAGCCATAGAAAAAACAATTATTACGCTGGCGCAGCGAAAAGATCCATTTATCCGTCGATCGGTTTCCAAACAAGAAGCGGTTGACTTTTTTACTAAAAAAAAAGATCCGTATAAGTTAGAATTACTAGAAGGGCTAGCGGATGGGACTATTACCTTTTATCAACAAGGCGACTTTGTCGATCTATGTAAAGGCGCCCATCTGCCCCATACTGGATGGGTGAAGGCTGTTAAAATTTTAAATGTTTCAGGTGCCTACTGGCGGGGTAATGAGAAAAACAAACAACTTACCCGTATCTATGGCATCACCTTTCCAACTAAAAAAGAATTGGCTGATTTTCTACATGTTAGAGAAGAAGCCCAAAAAAGAAGTCATGTCAAAATAGGGCAAGCACTTGGCTTGTTCACTTTTTCTGAGCGGGTAGGGCTGGGCCTACCGCTCTGGTTGCCTAAGGGTGCGCTATTGTGTGATGCCTTGGTGCAATTCCTTAAAAAAGAGCAAATCAAGCGTGGCTATCAGCCGGTGATTACCCCTCATATTGGCCATAAGGCATTATATATCACCTCTGGCCATTATGAAAAGTATCAATCGGATTGTTTTCAACCCATTCGTACGGCAGAAGAGGAATATCTCTTAAAGCCCATGAATTGTCCCCATCATTGTGAGATTTACAACAGTGCACCCCGTTCTTATAAAGAATTGCCCATCCGTTTGGCAGAATTTGGAACCGTCTATCGATACGAGTTACATGGTGCTTTACATGGTTTAACTCGAACCCGTTGTTTTACGCAGGATGATGCCCACATTTTTTGCCGTTCCGACCAAGTGGCAGAAGAATTTGCTAAAGTAATTGATTTGGTCCTTTATATATTTGGTCTGTTGGGTTTTGAAACCTATACCGCACAACTCTCTTTTAGAGACCCTAATAGAGATAAATATATCGGTCAGGCGGCAGACTGGGATTTGGCCGAAGCAGCGATTCAAACGATAACCCAAGAAAAAGGTTTGCAAACCACTGTTGTGCTTGGGGAGGCTGCTTTTTATGGTCCAAAAGTTGATTTTATGGTAAAGGATGTGTTGGGGCGTAGTTGGCAATTGGGTACCGTTCAGTTGGATTACCAATTGCCTATGCGTTTTGATTTGACCTATATTGGGGCTGATGGCCAAAGGCATCGACCCGTTATGATCCATCGTGCACCATTCGGTTCCCTGGAGCGATTTATAGCTATCCTTATTGAGCATACAGGTGGTAAATTCCCGCTCTGGCTCGCGCCGGAACAGGTAGCTCTTTTATCGCTTTCTGAGAAATATAATGGTTATGCTACCACTGTAACACAAAAGCTATTGGCAGAGGGTATTCGAGCCACATTAGATAGCCGAAATGAAACCATTGGAAAAAAAATTCGTGAAACCACCTTGCGCAAGGTTCCTTATATTGTAGTAGTAGGGGAAAAAGAAATGGCCAGTACAACCGTTGCCGTACGCCAACAAGATGGACAAATCAGTATGGCTTTACATGACTTTATCCAGCAAGTTTGTGCGGAGGTGGCTATGCCTTACTAACCCATACTAACCCATGTCGTGCATAGACACTGTAATTTAGGCCATGCCTATAATTGGATGATGTCTATATAACTTAAATAAGTTATGAGGATCGTTTTGAAATGGTTGAGGATAGAAGCGGGTACAATCGAGCAAGCGCGCAACGAAGGCATCCAAATAGGAGAAGCGCAAAGAAACATAGCAATCGCTAAGGCAATGCTACAAGAAGACGAGACTGCAGATAAGATTATGCGTTTTACAGGTTTATCCATCCAACAAATAAAGCAACTCCTATAGGCTAACTAAATGCGATCGAAAGTAGCTATTTTTTAGTTTATCAAGCACAACTAAGGTAACTTTTCCTAAAATTATGACCATGCAATGGACCATATCAGAATTGACCGATCGGTTTAACGGAAAATGCTTAGCCGGTAGTTCAGAGACCACTTTGACCCATCTCTGTACATTAGACGATGGATCACCCGGAGGGATTGGTTTTTTTTCCGATGCCAGATATACCGCTGCTTTTTACCGGACCCAGGCCTCTGCTGTTTTGGTAGCTAAAGATTTTACACCCGTTGCACCAGTAGCAGTGGCTTTGATCGGCGTCGAAGATCCATATGGCACTTTTTGCTTGCTTATCGAGGAAGTGCAGCAGCAAAGAATGACTATGCAGTCCTGTATAGAATTTCCCTCTTATATAGGCAACGCAGTTCAGGTAGGAGCGAATATTTATCGAGGTGCTTTTTCCTATATTGGCCACCATGTGGTCATAGGCAAAGGGGTCAAACTGTATCCACATGTTTATGTGGGCGACCATGTAACCATTGGAGACCATACCGTACTCTATAGTGGGGCTAAAATAGCTGCCTATACGGAAATAGGTAGCCGATGTGTCATCCATGCTGGTGCCGTAGTGGGTAGTGCGGGCTTTGGTTTTTTAACCCATCCAGATGGCAGCTACAAAGCGATCCCTTCGGTTGGTAAGGTACGCTTAGAGGATGATGTAGAAATTGGAGCCAATACCACCATAGATGCGGCTACGGTAGGTAGCACCCTAATAGGCAAAGGAACGAAAATAGACAACCTCGTCCAGGTCGCTCATAATGTGCAAATCGGCAAGCATACCGGTATTGCGTCACAGGTAGGGATTGCTGGATCCACTAAAATAGGTGATTATGGTCGATTGGGTGGGCAAACAGGTATTGCCGGCCACCTTCATTTAGGCGATCATATCACAGCCATTGGCAGGGCTGGTATTACCCGCTCTTTTCCAAAAGGCCATATTACCCTTTCCGGTACACCTGCTTTTGAACATAAAAAATTCTTAGCTTGCTATGCGCGATTTAAAAAGCTGGCACCAGAAAGAAAAACGTAAGGCCCTCTGCAGTTTTGCTGATCAAGGCAATGATGGTTTTACTCCTTTGCATCTGGCAGTTGAACGTGGTATTGACTCAGCAATGGCTGCCTTATTAGGATTTACTAACTTAGGTATTGATGTTAATGCACAAAGTAAAGACCATCGAACTCCTTTGCATATAGCATCTTACAATGGAAATGTAAAAATGGTTCAGGAATTACTGAAGATAGGAGATATTAATGTCAATCTACAAGAGTGTCGCGGCTGGACCCCTGCGCATTTGGCCGTTTATCAGAGCCATATAGAAGTAGTGCAAGCATTGCTGCAATCAGGAAAAATTGATCTCTATAAAAAAAATGCAAATGGCCATACTGTTATAGACCTAGCGAAGATACAAAATAATCGAGAGCTATTAAAAATGATTTATAATTTTACTTAGTATTATAGTCACGTAACCCAAAAAGAGGCAATACATACCTGATAAAAAATGTGTCTTGTAAAAAGTGGAAAAATTGATAGGTATGGATTTTATAAATCCATACCTATCAATCATATAAGTTGCTCAATATGAGAAGAAGATAAGCCAGTAAGAAGGACAATGTCATCTATAGGATATCCTTTTTGAAGCATAACTTGAGCGATTTCTATCTTACCCTCTATCTTACCCTCTATCTTACCCTCTATCTTACCCTCTATCTTACCCTCTATCTTACCCTCTATCTTACCTTCTATTTTACCCTCTTTTCTAGCTTGGTTTTTCATATAGTCTTCTACTGCTTGATTATCCATGATACGCTTGATCTCTTGTTCATAGGTAAGTAATTCCATTTCTGACCAGTTAAACCGATTTAAAGCTTCATAAGCGCGCTGAATAACCAAATCAGAATCTAGTATCTTGCTAACATCTTTTTCACTCGTAGAGGAAGCATAACGAAAAAAGTAACACCACTTCTCTACCATGGTGGAGAGGTCTTCTATAGCGGTAATCTTAAATTTGGGTAGTTCTATAAAAGTAAAAGAGAAATCTTGTAGATCATGCGTGTAGGTATTAGCGTCTAAAATGATATGATTGGATAGGTAGTCTTTTTTGTCAGGAAAAACAATATAATCTGTAATAGCGATAAAAATAACTGCTTTAAGATCTTGATATCTAGCGCCTATTTCTTGCCCTGCATTGAGCTGTCTGGAATAGGCTTTTGCAGCATAATACTGTGCCCTTTTTTCAAAGCCCTCTCGGGGAGCGACTTGCATCTCTACGATGATTTGCTTGCCATATTGGTCTGTGCATAGTACATCTACTATACTTTCTTTTTTGCAAGCAATATCCGGATCCTGAATTGTAGAAAGAAAAGTTACTTCTTTTACTTTATCTGGACCATGTAGATCCAGCACATCATTGATAAAGTGAATAAGAATATCTTTATGCTTTTCACTACCAAATATCTTGCGAAAAGCTACGTCGTTCTTCGGATTTAAAAACTTTGAGGTCACCATAGGGGTATATAACATCTATCTTTAATATAGTAACTTTTTATGGTATAGCAAGAATCTATTGGTTGAAATGGGTGAAAATTTGCTTTAATAAATCAATGTACTATCTATCATTATAAATGAATCATCTTGACTTATATTCGGATGATCTTTCATCAAAGTATCAAGTTATTTTTTTAATTGAAAGTAATTAAAAAATAAATATACATGTTTTAGAACAGAGGAAACCGAGTCATACCACCAAATATCTTTTTATAGTTGTTTTAAATTAGATTGTATTGATTGTGATGGTTTATTAATATAAATACCTTAAATTCACCCCATGGTACACTAGATGTGTTGGATGGGGTAATGGAAACATGTTCAGACCATTGAGCCACTGATCGACCCTACAACTAACTATCTTGATTCTGATTACATTTGCTCAATAGACTTGACTATATCTTTTACTTTTAATAAACTCTATTGGAGAAACATCACTCAAATCCATTCCGTATGATACGATAGAAAACATACTACTCTTTTTAGATCAAATAGCCTATTAACATGGAAGAGTAGTAGTCCATGGAGTTGATAAAGTTACCCATATGGATGGTATAGAATAGAAAAAGATAGCAATAGAAAATAAACAAAAAATAGCTGATTATAAAGATGTCAGAGTTATTTTGGTTAAATTAGTGGATCGGTTGTATAACCTAAAAACCGCTGACGTGTATGCATTGGAAAAACAAAAAAGAATAGTTGAAGAAACATTGATTTTTACATCCCATTGGGATAAATGGTTAAGTTGGGTGTTGTAAGTTGAATAGTTAATGAAATGCACACAGTTTATCAAACCATTATCACTAAATGTACATATAACATGAAGTAATACCTAGTATGATTCCTGTTGCTGTACACGTAATAGTGGCAACGAAAAATATCCATACTACGTCGCAATATATGCATAGTTATCTGGTAGTGCCATGAACCAGTGTACCTGTGTAAAAAGTGGTATACAATTTTCTAAACAAATCTTTACCATGCATCACCAACAACAGACCATTCAACATATTGTTCGCTTTGAAGGCATTGGGCTGCATACCGGTAAAAAGGTTAAGGTTACCTTAACCCCTATGCCCATGGATACAGGTATACAATTTCAACGAGTAGATCTACCTGATCAGCCTTGTATAGAGGCATCTGTAGCTTATGTGGTGGGAACAGAAAGGGGTACAGTGCTGGCAAAAGAGCAAGCACGGGTAGCTACAGTAGAACATTTATTGGCCGCTATTGTAGGGCTGGAGATAGATAATATTTGTGTACAATTAGATGGGCCAGAAGTCCCAGATCTAGATGGAAGTGCCTTGGCTTTTGTGGAGCTGCTATTAGAGGCAGGGCGGCTGCAACAGGAAGCGCCCCGAACCTTTTTTAGCCTTAAGAAAAAGTTTGTCTATGATGACCCTGATACCGGTAGCCATTATGAAGTTTATCCTGATACCAATTATAGCTTGCAGGTAACCCTTGCCTACAATAGATGGCCAATAGGCCATCAATATGCACACCTAGCTACATTAGTCCATTTTAAAGAAGAGATTGCCGCTGCCCGCACCTTTACCTATTTAGATGAAGTAGTTGCCTTGTATCGCAAGGGACTGCTACAGGGGGGAGATCCTGCCAAAGCAGTTATTTTTTCTGAGCATAGTGATAACACAGAGTGTTTGCAACAGGTCGCCCAGTTATCTGGTAAGAAAATTGAAAGTTTGGTCCTACCTACCAATCCATCTTCCTTGCGTTATATTAATGAACCAGCACGTCATAAACTATTGGACCTAATCGGTGACGTAGCCTTATTGGGTAGGCCTTTACAAGGGAAACTGATTGCCCATATGCCTGGGCATGGGGCTAATATACCTTTTGTGGCTGCTTTGCAAAAGCATTTGCTTAGGCAAGAAGCCAAAGGAGCTCCCATCTGTGACCTAGAGGCTCCACCCCTGTTCGATGTAAAGCAGATCAGTAGCATGCTACCCCATCGTTATCCCTTTCAATTGGTAGATAAAATTATGGAGCTAGGTTCTTCCCATGTAATTGGGGTTAAAAACGTAACGATGAATGAGCCCTTTTTTCAAGGCCATTTTCCTGGTACCCCTGTTATGCCTGGCGTTCTACAGGTAGAGGCATTGGCACAGACCGGTGGCCTATTGGTATTGCATAAGGTACCGGACCCAGCGGAATATTTAACTTATTTTCTCTCTATTGATGGGTGTAAATTCCGTCGTATGGTCGTGCCTGGAGATACCCTGGTATTACATTGTGTACTGCTTTCAGCTATTAAATTTAGTACTACTGAAAAGCAGTCTATAGGGATCGCAAAGGTAAAAGGTCGTATTTTTGTAGGTGAACATTTGGTGTGCGAAGCAGTCTTATTGGCTCAAATTGTGAAGCAACATGAATGATATCCATCCCGGTGCTACGCTGGGTCAAGCAGTAACCATAGGCAGTTTTGTAACCATTCAGGAAGATGTAGTCATAGGTGAGGGCACCTATATAGCGCCTCATGTGACCATTATGTCCGGAAGCCGTATTGGCAAAAACTGTCAGATTTTTTCAGGTGCCGTCATTGGCGCGGTTGCGCAAGATCGCAAGTCAGCTGCCTTAAATACCTATGTAGAAATTGGAGATCATACTGTTATACGTGAATTTGTTACCATTAATAGAGGCACTGTTGGCAATACCGTTGTAGGGTCTTATGTATTGCTTATGGCCTATGTACATGTGGCCCATGATTGTATCATTGAAGATCATGTGACCGTTACAAATGCCGTGCAATTAGCCGGCCATGTACAGCTGTACCACCATGCAGTAATAGGCGGTATGGCAGCTGTGCATCAGTTCATGCGCGTAGGAGCCTATAGTATGGTCGCTTCTAAAAGTATTGTGCGTAAAGATGTGCCCCCTTTTATTAAAGTAGCAAGAGAACCATTGTGCTATTGTGGCATCAACCTCGTCGCATTACAACGCCATGGCTTTACTAAAGAGCAGTGGAATAGCATATGCCATAGCTATCTTTTGATTTATCAAAGTCAATTATTACTACCTTTGGCATTAGAAGAGGTCGAGCAACGGGTTGACCATACGCAAGAAAAAGAAATGATCCTCTCTTTTATACGTAGCAGCCATAGAGGTATTGTGAAAAAAATAATACCTATGTAAGTAGGGTATTTTATCTCACTTTTTTCTTGATAAAAAAGTGGACAAAAAATCAAGCCCTCGGTAAAAAGTCGCTGAAAGTGACATCTTACAGATGGGAAAACAGTTCCCTTTGGGGGCTTCAAAGGAAACTATTTTCCTAATCATTTGTAAGCGGCTACTTTCTACACCCCGACCTTTTACAGAAGCGTTGTTCTTTTAACGCAAAAAACCATTGCGCTGAACACATAGATAGAATTTAAAAACTCAAAAAATAATTTACATACTTAATTAGGCAGAGCCTCTTCCAAGAGAGCCACTATTCCCTGGCGACCAAGGCGTTCTGCAACATCTATAGGTGTTTCATTATTTTTATTTGCTTTGATATTAGCGCCTGCCTTCAATAATATTTTAACCATTTTTTGAGCTTTTTCTTCATTGTCTAAAGCTACTGCATCGAATAAAGCATTATTTCCCAAGTTATCTGATGCATTCACGTTAGCTCCATGGTCCAATAACACTTCAGTAATTTTTAGAAATCCTTTCTTTATTGAAAGAAATAAAGGGAATAATAATTTATCATTGTCAGTTTTACATGTTGATATATTAACATCACACTTAAGGTTAAAGCTTGTATTTATATAATCTTTACTATAACTGCATAACTTGAGTAACGTTTTGACGAGTGGTATGGAACCCGAATTTATTGCATTAAGCAAGTCCATAGGATTATCCTGACAAGGAACACCCTTCATGACAGCTTCAAAAAACTTTTCTTCAAACCAATGGGGTATAGATTCTTTACCCATCATTCTTGGAAGCGCTTTTTGAATTGCTGAGGCATTCTTAATAATTATATTGAGTGTCAAATCATTTTGAGAAACGTTTAAAAGGTTATAGATTATTGTGAGAGGAGGTTGAGTAAAGATATGATCTGGATCCATATCCTGCTCTTTGTTTGTAATTTCACTTTCCCCATGTTGGATTGTCTCGCCTCCCAACATACCAGACCTTCCTAGCCCATTACAAGATGTAATTAGTGGCAATAAAATTAAATATTTTTTCATGGTGAATAAAAGTTTGATAATAATTGATAGTTAAATATAAATGATCTGTTCGCGCAGAAATAAGATAAATGATTATCCCTTTAATAGATTAAAAATTTTTTTATCAAAAGGCAAATAACTTTTACCTCCCATCTACTCAATTTATATCTGCCTATTTTTCGCCTCTAGATTTTTGATCTGTTTTTTTGTAAATCTGGGTCAGTTTATTATTGCATTCTTTAACCCTTATTAATGAATGGCGCAACTGTCTTCCTCAATTGGTTTATCCGATCGTTTTCATGGATGGAATGTGCTTTAAGGTAAAGGAAGTTGTGTAAGCAAATGTATGTATACCCTATAAAGTCCCTCACCCTACGCCAATAAGACCTATAAAGATTCCAGTAGATTACTAGCATAGTATAGCGTTCTATCTATTTTTTCTTATTTCATATTGCCCAAAGGCTGAATAGTAGCCCGTAAGAATGCCTTGTCAGTTGTTTATTACAGTAAAATAAATTAAATTGGCCGCTGATTGTTATCGATTTATTTGTATAACTTTATTCGATAGCGCCTATTAGTACCTTGGGTAGCCTGTTGTGGTTAGGCTTTGCATATACTTTTTAAGGTTTAAAATTATAAACAATTCATTATGATTAGTAAACGGACAATATTATTATTGATGGCGGTGTGGGTTTTTGCTTCTATCTACTATCAAGAATACAAGAAAGAGCAGAAGTTGCTTGCTACCCCCACATTAAACAATGTAACGCTATCTTCCATTAATGGTACGGATCCAATAAGGGTAAGTGATAAATATTCTGTAGAGGTGGTTGGTAAAATCTATGAAGGGTTGTATGAATATCATTATTTAAAAAGCCCTTTCGAGTTGGTATCCAATCTTGCTGAAGACCTACCTTCGATTTCTCCAGATGGTTTGGTCTATACTTTTAAAATTAAGCAAGGTGTGCTGTTTCAGGATGATCCTTGCTTTCCAAATGGTAAAGGCCGAGCGCTCAACGCATCTGACTTTGTTTTTAGCTTGAAAAGACTGGTAGATCCTAAAAATATAGTGCCTTATTTTGGCCTTATAGATGGTAAAATCAAAGGGTTGGATGCATGGAGACAGCAACCAGATTATGCGCAAGAGGTAGAAGGGTTAAAGGTGTTGGATGACTATACCCTACAAGTTACCCTTACGGAACCTTGGGCAGCATTTTTACATTTTTTAGCTATGCCGGTTGCTTTTGTGGTTGCTAAAGAGGCAGTAATGCACTATGGTCCTGAGTTTTTAAATCATCCGGTAGGTACAGGTCCTTTTATCTTAGAGGGCGGATTTAATCCGCAAGCCAAGCAGTTGACTTTTGTAAAGAATCCTTCCTTTAGGGAAAAATTATTCCCTGTTGAGGGGGATGCGTCGTATCAGTCTATCATAGCGGATTGTGCTGGTAAAAGGTTGCCTTTGGTGGATAAGGTGGTGACTAATATTATTACCGAAGAGCAGCCACTTGCCTTAAAACTAGAAAGTGCAGAACTCGATATAGCACCCATTACGGGTTCTAGTATTGCATTGAATATGGTTGAAAACAATGCTCTTTTGCCAAAATGGAGTAAAAAAGGGTTGCTTTTGGTGCAATCTCCTAGTGTGAATACTCAGTTTTTTGCCTTTAACCATAGCCATGAGGTGTTTAAAAATACCTATTTAAGGCAGGCGATGTCTATGGCTTTTGATCGGGAAGCCTATAGCCAAGCCTTTTATAAAGGTGCTGCTCAGCTGGCACAGTCTCTATTGCCACCTGTATTAATGGGTGAGGCCGATGGCTTACATGTCTCCTATGGTTATAACCTTGAGCGTGCAAAAGAATATTTAGCTAAAGCAGGCTATCCAGATGGAAAAGGGCTACCTGTTATTACGCTTGATGCGATTGTGGGAACAAGTTGTAAAGATAGAGCAGAATTTTTTGCCAAGTGTATGGCGAATATTGGTATAAAAATTCAAGTGGTAACCAATGTGCCCGCAGAACACTGGAATAAGATTGCTAAGGGGGCAACTATGATGCACCTGTTGACCTGGCAAGCTGATTACCCGGAACCTTCTACTTTTTTACAGGTGATCAGTAGCAAGGACTTGTGTGGTTTATTCTATGAAAATGCTGATTTTAATAGACTCTTTCATAAAGCGATGTGTACAACCAATGATGCGGAAAGGGCAACATGCTATCTAACGTTAAATAAAATAGCTGCTGAAGAAGTACCTATGATTTATGCCTTGCATGTCCCTGAGCAATACCTGCACTACAACTGGGTTAGAAATGTAGCTTCTAATCACTTTTGTCCATCTCTAGATGCGTATATTACGGTGGATATGGCTGCAAAAGTTAAGGCTATCAAGTAATTCTCCAGCTATTCGTATCTTCCCTTCGGGTATAATACAGCCTTTTATTTGTTTGTAATCTATGTGGGTAAATGGAAGAGGTGGTGTACACGAAGGGTAACCGCTCTTTCATTTTTATGATGCGTCTTTTTTTATACCTTCTAAAAAGATTGTGCTATGCGCTTTCGGTTATCCTAGGAGCTACTTTTTTAGTCTTTATAATCTTTAATGTACTCGTAGGAGACCCCACTTTTATTTTATTGGGTAAATATGCTACACCAGAAGCTATGGTGCTGCTTGCCCGTGAATTAGGTTTAGATAAGCCTTGGTATATCCAATACTGGGAAGTTTTAAAGTCTGCCTTTACCTTTAACTTCGGCTACTCCTGGACCACCAAGCAGTATATTTTAAAAATATTTCAAGAGGGTGGGCTGGTCTCCTTAACCGTTACATTGCCCGCTTTTTTAATAGGGAATAGTTTAGTAATATCGGTTGCCCTTTGGATGACCCAATATAGGGGAACCATTTGGGACCGTCTATTGGTCACCTTTTGCATTGTAATGACTAGTATTTCTATATTGGTCTATATTCTAATTGGCCAGTTGTTTTTTGCTTGCAAATTAAGGATTTTTCCAATAATGGGTTATGAAAAAGGCTTTTTAGCCTCTATGCCTTACATCATTTTACCAACTATTATTCTGGTATTGCTTCATTTTTGTTATCACTATCGATTCTATAGAACCATTATGTTGGAAGAAATGTATCAAGATTATGTGCGTACCGCACGGGCAAAAGGACTTCCAGAAGAGCGTGTGTTGTTTAAACACATCTTTAAAAATGTAATGGTTCCCATTGTTACAACCTTTGTGAAAGATTTTCCATCATTGTTATTTGGTTATGTAGTGATAGAGAATTTTTTTGGCATACCAGGGCTAGGTAATGTGGTGATAGATGCAATCAGCCTGTGCGATTTTCCAACGATTAAAGCCGTTACGATAATCGCTGCGGTGCTTAGTGTCTTGTGTAATATAGTGGGTGATGTATTATACACTTTGGTGGATCCGCGCATAAAATTGTAGAAAGACTATGCATAAACGTAATTGGTTCCATCCATTTGGTTTTGGTAAAAACGCTTTGTTAGGCAATACATTAAACCTTTTTTGTTTTGTAACCTTATTGGGCTATGCTTTAGTAGCCATATCTACTAAAATGGGATGGGTGGCTGCTAATTGGCATGCAGAAGTGGGTGCCTCTTATCAACCACCTAATGGCGCGCATTATTTTGGTACAGATATCTTGGGTAGAAGTGTTTTGGATAAAGTGTTGCATGGTACGGAAGTAGCCATGCATGTGGGTTTTGTAGTAGCTTTATGGACCGTTGTGATTGGTGCACTTTTTGGTATACTAGCGGGTTATTTTGGTGGCCTAATAGATGCCTGTATCGTTTGGCTCTATACCGTTGTAACGGCTATTCCCACGATGATTTTACTCATGGTGGTCGCCTTTGTATTGGGGAAAGGCATACAGACGATTTGTATTGCATTGGTTATAACAGAATGGACAGAAACCTGTCGACTGGTTCGGGGTGAAGTGATGCGCCATAAGGCTAGAGAATATATGCAAGCTGCTTCAGCTATTGGCGCTAGTAGTGGCCGTAAAATTTTTGTACATCTATTGCCCAATATGCTTCCATTGATTATTTATCAGTTTTCTTTAGTCTTTCAAACTGCAATAAAATATGAAGTAATTCTTTCTTATTTGGGTATGGGCATTCAAAATAAGCCTAGTTGGGGCATTATGATTAGTGATGCCAAAACAGGACTATTGAGGGGCATTTGGTGGGAGCTTGTTTTTGCTACAATGGCCATGTTCTTACTCGTTCTTGTGTTTAATATTTTAGCAGATGCATTGCGAGATCTATTAGATCCGAAGTTAAAAGGTCGATAAGCATGAAAATTCTTGAGGTTAAAAATTTAATAACGCAGTATTATACAGGGAAAAAGATGACCACAGTGGTCAATAATGTTTCCTTTGATCTTTTTGCTGGCCATTCCCTAGCCATTGTTGGAGAATCTGGTTCTGGTAAATCAGCTATGGCCCTTTCATTGATGCGGCTCGTTGAACCACCTGTTGGTACGATTATGGCACAGGGTATTTTTCTAGAAGGAAAGGATATTTTACAACTTTCTCTAAAAGAGATTCAAGAAATACGTGGCAACCGTATGGCCATGATCTTTCAGGAGCCTATGACGGCACTCAACCCAGTTTTTACCATTGGTGAACAGATTATGGAAACCATTCAGTTGCATCAACAGGTTCCACCAAAGGAGGCGAAAATACGTTGTATAGCCTTGCTAACCCTAGTCGGCATACCTGCTCCTCATCAGCGTATGCTGGAATATCCCCATCAAATTTCAGGTGGTATGCGGCAACGGGTAATGATTGCGATTGCACTGGCTTGTAGCCCATCTGTATTGATTGCAGATGAACCTACTACTGCTTTAGATGTGACGACGCAGGCGCAAATTATGGCTTTGATACGAAGGCTCCAAGTGGAAAAAAATATGGGTATTATACTGATTACCCATGATCTTGGAATAGTGGCTGAAGTATGTGATGAGGTGGCTGTTATGTATGGTGGTAGTATTGTAGAAAAGAGCTCCGTAAAAACTATTTTTAATGTGCCACTGCACCCCTATACACAAGCATTATTGGATTCTATTCCTCCTTTATCTGGTGGCATTCGTAGGTTGCGCACCATTGATGGCGTGGTGCCTCCCTTATCAGATCTACCTATTGGTTGTTCTTTTCAAGACCGTTGTCCCAACGTGCAAGATCGATGCAGAACGAGCAAGCCACGCCTTGAAAAAGCAAGCGTTGGCCATTCTGTAGCCTGTTTTTATCCATTACAAGGTGGCGTTAAATCGTGAGGGGTATGCAAACCAATAAACAAATTTTATTAGAAGTAGATCACCTGTATAAGACCTTTGCTGTAAAGCATCATCTCTTGGGTCATCGGGTTGGTACCGTATCTGCTGTGAATGATGTAAGCTTTACCCTATACCAGGGAGAGACACTAGGTTTAGTAGGCGAATCGGGTTGTGGTAAAACTACATTGGGTAGGACCATTTTGCGCTTGGTGGAGCCTACGGCTGGGCGTATTATTTTTGATGGGATAGATATTACGCACTGTAGTGCTAAGCGGATGCGTAGCATACGGAGAAAGATGCAAATTATTTTTCAAGATCCTTATGCTGCTTTGAATCCTAGAATGGCTATTAAGGAGATCCTAGAGGAACCCATCAAGATTCATCATCTGGCGGATAGCAAAGCGGCATCTACCCAGCGAATCTACCAATTACTCGATTATGTGCAACTGCCTAAAGCTACTTTATATAAGTATCCCCATGAACTTTCTGGAGGACAACGCCAGCGCATTTGCATCGCAAGGGCGTTAGCCGTTGAGCCTACCTTTATCGTTTGCGATGAAGCAATTGCTGCGTTAGATGTTTCAGTACAAGCGCAGGTGATCAATCTTTTAATGGATTTGCAGCAAGAACTAGGATTAACCTATCTCTTTATTTCACATGACTTAAGGGTAGTAGAATTTATAGCCAACCATGTTGCAGTGATGTATTTGGGAAAAATTGTAGAAGCTGCTCCCGCATCAGAAATCTATCAAAACCCTAAACATCCCTATACGAGAGCGCTTTTTTCTGCTATACCAACTATTCATTCATCTAGGCAAAAGGAACGGATTATCCTACAAGGAGATGTGCCGAGCCCAAGGGAGCTGCCTAGTGGCTGTTACTTTCATCCACGTTGCTGGAAAGCAACAGAAGCATGTAGGTCCATTCATCCAGCATTGGCGCAAACAGAAGGGGCCAATCATCAAGTAGCGTGTCATTTTCCAGAAGTCAATTAAATAGTATAGTTATATCATTCTATTAAACATATGTATCCACTTTCAGAGATTAAAAATCTTTCTACTTTAGATAGTCAGAAAGTCGTTAGGGTTAGAGGTAGGGTCTTTTCCAAAAAAGACTGCGGGCAGGTGTTATTCTTGATTTTACGCGATGGTATTGATACCTTACAGGCGGTGCTTGTCAAAAATCAAGCAGATACGCAGCTTGCTATAGAGGATTATAAGCTATTGCGTAGCATTGAAAATGAATCTTTTATTGAAATCATTGGTCAGGTCTATTGCGCTGAAAAAGCCGTATTGGCCTGCTCTAAGCAATCGATTGAGTTAGCTATAATGGGGTATACAGTGCTTAGTAGGTCTGTATTAGATTTGCCGATTACCCTAAAAGAGGCAGCCTTTATAGAAGATAAAAAAGGTGAAAATCAAATCTTTTCATCTATTCAGTATGTAAAACGATTGGATAACCGCGTATTAGATTTGCGTACCGATTTGGCGCAGGCTATTTTTCGCATCAATGATGGGATGCTTTTTTATATACAACAGTATCTACGCGAGCATGGTTTTATAGAAATCAAAACACCTAAGTTAATAGGGGGTGTTTCTGAGGGTGGTGCAGATCTATTTAAGGTAGACTATTTTGGCAAGCCGGCTTGTTTGGCACAGAGTCCGCAGCTATACAAGCAAATGGCAATTATAGGTGATTTTAAGCGTGTATTTGAGGTGGGCCCCGTCTTTCGTGCAGAAAATTCCGATACCAATAGACACCTAACAGAGTTTATAGGTGTTGACCTTGAAATGGTTATAGATCGGGACTATATGGAAGTAGTCCGTCTGGTATATCAGCTATTGGTTGATCTTTTTGGTGCATTGAATAAAAAATATAATCGAGAGATTGCCATTATACAATCTTTTTTTGAGGTCCCTAGGCTCACGCTTGCCTCAGAATTGGTTGTGGTGTCTTTTCCCGATGCGGTTGCTTTGTTAAGGTCCCATGGCAGGGAGCGCGGGGCGTTAGATGATTTGTCTACGGAGGAGGAAAAACAGTTAGGTGCGCTTGTAAAAGCAAAGTACCACACAGATTTATATGTGATTACCCGTTATCCATCTCGTGTGCGTCCCTTTTATACTATGGTTGATCCAGATGATAGTCAATATACCCATGCCTATGATTTTATGTTGCGCGGTGCAGAAATTCTCTCTGGTGCACAAAGAATAGATGATTATACCATGTTATCAGAACGTGTCCGTGAGATGGGCATAGACCCCACTACCATCTCCCATTATTTGAATGCATTTAAATATGGTGCACCGCCTCATGCTGGTGTGGGCATGGGGTTAGAACGGATGTTGAAATATTTTTTAGGTCTACCAGATGTACGTTACAGTAATCTCTTTCCACGTGATCCTAAGCGGTTGCATCCTTAATCAGGTAAAGCATGGGTAGGCTATTTGTGTCTATTCTCACCATTGGTTAATAATGGATTTTATCCCACTTTTTTCCTTATAAAAAAGTGGACAAAAAATCAACCCATCGGTAAAAAGTAGCTGAAAGTGCCATCTTACAGATGGAAAAACAGAAAGCGCCCACTGCATAGGCTTCAAAGGAAACTGTTTTGCCTAGTCATCTGTAAAATGCCACTTTCTACACCACGACTTTTTACAGGGGCGTTTTACTTTTAACGCAAAAAAACTGTGATTGGAATAGATACGTCTATGGAGAAGCTAATAAAGTAGTATTCGAAGGTCTTTGCAGTATGAATAATACAGCATTAATAGCCGTCTCAGCCATAGCATCAGCAAGCATCTTTGCATACTGCTTTGCATGTTTAGAAACGCCATATTTCATGTTATACTCCGTATAGGTATGGCTAAGCAAATTATTGATAAGATTATCCGGTATATTGTTATTGATCACATTAGATAGCTGATTATTTATATCTATAGAAAATATCTTAATGCCTTGATAACCAAGATAATCATAAGTATAGTCGTTTGCTTTTATATTAAAATGGTTAGGTAGCATAGTCTCCATTTTTTCGCGAAACGTGTTAACAGGGTTCTTCTTGTGAACTGGAGTTTCCTTAAGGTATCTGGCATAGTAAAGAAAATAGTCGCTTAACTCCTCTTTAACTGTAGGATATTGCTCCTGGAATATACGCTCCATAGCCTGTTCGTTCTTATCTGTAGCACGTCTGCTCGCAAAACAACAAGAATCTCTACTATTTGGTTGCATGCCATTAGGTATACCATGTTGATGCATGGTATGGCTACACCCTCCTAGGATGAGTAGATATAATAAATAAACTGTTCTAGTAAACATTGATATGCTATCTAATTATGTGTGATTAAAATAAAAACTTGCCTACTCCATCTGAATCTGTTGGTTGATTAGGAATAGTTCTCTTTTTTTTAATATTAATAAATATTTTTTTATTATGCAATATCTATTGCGCGTAGCAATTTGGGTATTGTGTCTTTTCTATGCGCCTCAAATACATTGAGGATAGGGTCTATTCTGCTGCGCCTATCTGCTTGTTATAGCTATCTTGCGAAAGTTGCGCTTTCGGTCCATTTTTATCCATTTTATTCGTATTTTTAACCATTTCTAAACCCTTAATACCCCACTTATGGATAGCACACCAACAGATCGTATTATACCCATCAATATAGAGGACGAAATGCGCGATGCCTACATAGATTATTCTATGTCTGTGATTGTAGCCAGGGCATTGCCTGATGTGCGGGATGGGTTAAAACCTGTACATAGGCGGGTATTGTATGGTATGTATGAGCTAGGGCTCAGTCAAAGTAAATCTTACAAAAAGTCTGCAAGAATTGTAGGAGAGGTGCTGGGTAAGTATCATCCACATGGTGATGTAGCCATTTATGAAGCGATGGCCCGTATGGCTCAAAGTTGGTCACTGCGTTATCCTCTTATAGAGGGCCAGGGTAATTTTGGCTCTATCGATGGAGATGCGCCTGCAGCGATGCGTTATACCGAAGCCCGTTTGGTACGTATTTCTGAGGAGCTGATTAAAGAAATAAATAAAGATACTGTTGATTTTCAGTTTAATTTTGATTCTTCCTTGGAAGAGCCTGTTGTATTGCCTGCGAAGCTACCCAACTTGCTTTTAAATGGTGCGTCTGGTATTGCAGTGGGTATGGCCACCAATATGGCTCCACATAATCTATCGGAAACCTTAAGTGCCATTGTGGCCTATATTGAGGATCATGACATTACCATTTCTGCATTAATGGAATATATGGTTGCCCCTGATTTTCCTACTGGTGGTATCATCTATGGGTATAATGGAGTGCGCGAAGCCTTTCAAACAGGCAGGGGGCGTGTGCTATTGCGTGGGAAAGCTACGGTTGAAGTGGCCGCTAATGGGAAAGAGCAAATCATTGTGACTGAAATACCCTATCAGGTGAACAAAGCGGTTATGATAGAGCGGACGGCACATCTGGTGAATGAAAAAAAAATAGAAGGTATTGCCGATATTCGGGATGAATCAGACAAGGAGGGTATGCGTATTGTTTATGATCTCAAACGAGATGCCATAGCCCATGTGGTACTCAATAACCTCTACAAACAAACCCAACTACAAAGCTCTTTTAGTGTAAACAATGTAGCGTTAGTAGAAGGTAGGCCTAAGGTTTTAAACCTTAAAGAACTCATTGTTCATTTTGTAGACCATAGGCATGAGGTATTGGTACGCAAGACTACCTTTGATCTAGAGCATGCCAAGAAGAAAATACATCTATTAGAAGGTTATCTTATCGCTTTAGATCATTTAGATAGCGTCATTGCGTTGATTCGTGGTGCTCAAGATCCAGAAGTAGCTAAAGTTGCATTGATGGAAACCTTTCCCTTGAGTGAAGTACAAGCAAAAGCCATTCTAGAAATGCGTTTGCAGCGGCTTACCGGTTTAGAGCGTGCAAAGATAGTGGAAGAACATCATCAAGTGCAAAAACTTATTGACCATTTAGTAGCGGTATTGGCTGATAAGGCGTTGCGCATGCGGTTGATTAAAGAAGAACTCATTGCCCTTAAAGAGCGTTATGGTGATGCACGTAGAACCGTAGTGGAGTATGAGGCAGATGCCTTTACCATGGAAGATATGATTCCAGATACGGAAATGGTGATTATGATTTCCAACCAAGGTTACATTAAGCGGACTCCATTGATTGACTATCGGTTACAAGGTCGAGGGGGAGTAGGGGCTAGGGGCATTACCACTAAAAAAGATGATTGTACAGAACATCTATTTATAGCTACGGCACACCAATATTTGTTAATATTTACCGAGTATGGAAAGATCTATTGGGTAAAGGTCTATACCATACCAGAAACCAAAAAGACTACACAAGGCAAAGCCATACAGAACCTAATCAATATAGCACCTGGAGATCAGGTGCGTAGTATTATTCAGGTGAGGGATTTGAAAGATAATAGCTATGTAGATAGCCATTATGTAGTGATGTCTACCAGGCAAGGGATTATTAAAAAAACCCCTTTGCGTGCCTATGCTACCCCACGTGCCAATGGGATTCATGCTATTGTGATTCGAGCAGGCGATTCGCTATTAGATGTGCAGCTAACCAATGGTAGTCATCACATTGTACTCGCCTTAGAGTCTGGAAGGGCCACGCAGTTTAATGAGCAAGATGTACGCCCTATGGGCCGTGTGGCCTCTGGTATAAGAGGCATTACGTTGGGGCATGCAGCGGATCGCGTGATTGGTATGGCCTGTTTCCCAACATCTGATTTAGATGTGTTGGTGGTTTCTGAAAATGGCTATGGTAAACGTTCGCCTCTGGTGGACTATCGGATTACCAAAAGAGGTGGTAAAGGTGTGAAAACCATTCAGATTACTGAAAAAACCGGAAAGTTAGTTGCGATTCATGCGGTGAAAAACCAGGATGAATTGATGATTATGAACCAGTCTGGTGTGGCCATTCGGATTGAAGTAGGTAGCTTACCCCTGATCGGTAGGGCTACTCAGGGCGTTCGATTGATTCGGTTGGGCAAAAATGATAAGATTGCTTCGGTAGCCAGAATCGATGTGTTAGAAGATGGCGAAGAACCTAAAGCAGGTATAGCGCAATCATTGGATACAGTGTCAGATGAAATGAGCGTATAGCGTTCAATTATAGATAGTATCTTGTTAACTGACTTATTGCTTGTCCATTTAAGCCCGCCTTAAGGGTACAAACAGCTTTCAATTAGTTATATAGCGGTCATGTATACATTTTATTTTTTACTGATATTTTTAGTCACTCCCTCGTCTCTTTTTGCTATACCTGCATCCATCGCACGCATTGTGCGTACCTTTGAAGGTCAAAATAAGCAGAAAAGTGCTAAGCCCAAGTCTGATCAGGTTACAGTTAGATCAGGAGATGGTTCGGCTAATGACACCCAATCAGCTGATCCATCACTTCTCTCTAATGCGCAGCAGGCTCGACTAGCTATAGATGCAGCCATTAAAAACAATAAGTTGGTAGGCCATCCTGCTACGTGGTATTATAGAGGGGTGATCTATGATCGACTTGTAAGGGATCATATTGCTGAAGCATCCACTGTATCTATTTTGTTAGATGAAGCACTTGCCGCCTATGCGCAGGCTAAGAAATTAAGTCTATCTAAAAGCAAGCAGTTTTATAGTTTTACCCTGAATAATGTAGCCGCTTTGTGGTCTTACTTTTTAAATAGGGGTATAGGTTACTATAGGCAAGAAGCAGTTGAGCAAGCCTTAGCGCAATTTGCTATTTGTAGACGTATCTTACCGGAAGAGCCGACTCCATTGTTGTATACGGCTATTGTCTATCATAGTGTTGATCAGCCAGAAAAGGCATTGCGTTATTATCAAGATTATGTAGCAGTCCACGGGCCGCATTTTGCGGTTGCACGTGCTATGGCTGCTATTCATTACCATAAGCTTAAAAATTTTGATAAGGCCATAGCTATTTTAAATGAAGCACTCCTTCAATTTCCTTTTCATAATGAGTTATTAGAAGAAAAGTGTTTGATCTATGAAACTTCTGGAAGCATAGATGATTATAGCACCTCTTTAAAGGTTGGGTTGCAAGATAAAAAAATAGATGCCTATTATGCATATGCTTATCTGTTGGAACATCAAGGTCGTATTCAGGAGGCCACTGGTTATTATCAGGAGCTTTTACAGGAGCATCCACATCAATATGATACATTGCGCCAAGTGGGTTTTATATTTTATAACGAAGCCATAAAACTATATACCGACATCCTAAAATTAAACCGACAAAAGGAGCAACTTGCCTATTCTGCGTTGGTTGAATCGTTCGGATTAATGCATGTAATGATGCAGCGTTTATGGCTGCATACGATTTGGCGCAATAGCGCCTTACCTAGGGGATTTTTTCCTAAGGAACCACCATTTTCTACCCGTCCTATATGGGTCGTATATGCGCATCCATTGGTTCAGCATAGTAGCGTAAGTCGCCTAGTTCATCTATTACAAGCAGGAAAGGTACCCTGTACGAGTCCTTTGTATGGCTACATCCATAGAAAAGTTGCCACTGCATGGGCTGCTAATAAGTCGGTGCAAACGGCAACAGCATTAGAACAATGCCTGCAACAAGCTTTGTATTACTTAAAAATGGTGCATAGAAAAGATAAAAAAGATCATAAAGTTGCACAAGCTTTGTACTATAGCTATTATCACTTAAAAAAGCACAGGGCTGCCTATAAGCTATTGCAAGCGATGCAAAAGCAGAAATGCCCTCTTGAAGATGATCCATTTATTGGGCATCAAGACCAGGTATAATGGACTGAAAAATAATGATTTTTATCCTACTTTTTTCTTGATAAAAAAGTGGACAAAAAATCAAGCCCTCGGTAAAAAGCCGCTGAAAGTGTCATCTGACAGATGGAAAAACAGAAAGCGCCCCCTTCGGGGGCTTAAAAGGAAACTGTTTTTCTACATCATCTGTAAAATGCCACTTTCTACACCACGACTTTTTACAGGGGCGGTTCTTTTTGACGCAAAAAACCACTGCGCTGAACACATACAAATTAAGGACAAGCTGTCCGAATATAGCAAGTTACTATACCCCTAGAGGTAGGTAGTATATTTCATTATGCGTGAGCGGGAGGGGAGGTGGTTTTTTGTGCTAAAGCAGCTTTTCTCTTACCATTTTTGAAATAAAGAAGCAACAAATGCGTGAGGATCAAAAGATTTTAAGTCTTCTACTTTTTCGCCTATACCAATGTATTGGATGGGGATGGAAAACTGATCTGCTATACCTAGCACCATACCCCCTTTAGAGGTCCCATCTAGTTTGGTAACAATGATACCCGTTACAGCTACAGCTGCTGTAAAGGCCTCGGCTTGCAGAAAGGCATTTTGCCCATTGGTGCCATCTAACACCAACAATACCTCTTGGGGAGCGCCAGGAAGACACTTTTGAATGGTTCGTTTAATTTTGGCTAGTTCATTAATCAGATGTACTTTGGTATGCAGCCGACCGGCCGTGTCTATGATCACTACATCTGTATGATTGCGTAGGCTTGCCTGTATCGTTTCATGCGCAACAGAGGAAGGATCTGACTGCATCGCTCGTGCTACTACTTCTGCTCCTACACGATTGCCCCAAATCGTTAGTTGTTCTACCGCTGCTGCGCGAAAGGTATCGGCAGCACCCAGCGTAACTTTTTTCCCTTGTGCTATAAACTGTGCTGCCAGTTTACCAATAGTAGTGGTTTTGCCTACACCATTTACACCTACTACCAGTATGACATGCGGATAGACGGGTGGTGTAGCTACCTGTGATGGGGAGGAAATATGTAAAAGTTGCTCCGTTTCAGACTGTAAAATTTGGTCTAACTCAGCCGTGGTCAGGTATTTATCCCGTGCAACCCGTTGCTCTATGGCGCCTATAATCTTAAGCGTTGTAGCTACACCCACATCTGCACCAATCAACAACTCCTCTAACCGATCCAGTACTTCACCATCAACCGTAGACTTGCCAGCAATCACTTTAGATAGCTTCCCCCAAAAAGATTGACGCGTCTTAGACAATGCTTCTACTAAATGCGGCTTGGTTGACTTAGCAAAAAAATCAAAAATACCCATAGTAAGTAACCTGCTTAATACTAAGATTATAAAACCCTATCCTGCCCCCAGGCAGGATGGTAGCAGAGCACTATGCCTTGCTAGCTACAATCTCTTTGATTACCTCAGAGGGTACAATTCTGCTACGAAAGGTATAAGCACCTGTTTTTGCTGATTTTTTTACTTGAATCAACTTAGTTAACTTAACCGTATCTCCTTTAGAAAGGGTGGCTACTACTTTCTTTGCCATGCTATTTAATAATTATTTAATTTCCTTATGAAGGGTATGTCGCTTGAGTATAGGATTATACTTTTTTAATTCCATGCGTGCAGTAGTAGTGGTTCTATTTTTTTCTGTACAATACCTGGACATACCTGCTACGCCACTATTTTTGTGTTCTGTACACTCTAAGATTACCTGTACCCTACCGCCTTTTTTCTTTGCCATTTTGCTTTATTACTTTTTACGAGGTTTCACACATTTAAACCAACCAGTGGTATTGCTTGGACAGCGTTCCCTTCTGTTTGGCCTCTTTTAACACCGCATGAATCCCCTTCTTATTGATGGTACGGATCACAGAAGTACAAACCTTCAATGGAATCCAAATACCCTCTTCCGGAATGTAAAAACGCTTTTTTTGCAAATTTGGGTAAAACCATCTTTTGGTTTTGTTGTTTGCATGGGATACGTTATTCCCTACAATGGGCTTTTTTCCCGTTATATCACAAATTCTTGCCATGCTTCTCTATGCTTTAAAATACTTACAAATATAGGGTAACGAAAGGATTATTCAAATTATTGAATAATCCTTTTCTTAAAGGGTATCATGTTGGTGTTGCTTTGCCTATCATCATAGGGTCTTTTTTTTGTTTTTACTCTTGACGTTTTCTGGTTGGCAGCTGCAATAGGTTCCTGGAAAAGTTTGTATTTTCGCTCTAGATTGGGGGGCGTAAGGCCCTTTATATCTGATTTATATAAACCCGCTCTAGCGTGTGGTAAACTTAGTAATTGAGTAAGTATACTATCATCCTCGCCTGTATGGTATTGTACGATCACCAATGTTTTGGGATTAGAAGGGGAAACTATGGATTGATGCGTAAGGGATTTAATGAGCGTACAGATTTTTTGCATCTCCTTAAAATCTTGCGTTTTAATGGCTTGCTCTTGTTTGGCACGCGCATTATCTATGGCTTCAAGGGTAGCATGCAAAACCGTTCGACCTCTTTTATCCTGTATGGTGAGATCAGCATCTTGGGCAATCAGTACCTTAAGGATATCCTTACGACCTAGCACAGCTGCCCATTGTGCTAGAGTATTCCCCTGGTTATCTTGATCATTAATATTGTATTCAGGTAATAAAAATTGGAAGATTTGTAAACTTGTTTCACGAGTAGACTCCTCATTTTCTTCTGAATGTTCTGGATTTACGGTCCAATATATAGCCGTGCAAGCGCCTATACCTGTTTTTGGATTGATAGCTGTTTTGCGTTGTATAAATGTTTTGGCTGCTGCTTGCGGCAGTATTCGTTTTGCATAATTTACAACTGCTTCTACTGCATTTTGATTATTATTGGCTACTGCCCAGTGCAGGACAGTCATGCCATTGCGGTCTGTTGTGTTGATATGCCTACCACTATACTGCAATATTTCTTGTAAAATTTCAAGTTGTTTTGCGCTATATTTCCCTTGTTCATTAAAATCCACGGCATAATGTAATGCGGTCAATCCATTGTTATCATGTTGATGGATAACATTTGAAAATTTTTTGCTCAAAAATTCTAATATTACTTTTACACCATTGAGGTGCTCATTATATACCGCCCAGTGTAGGATCGTTTTGTTGTCTTTATCTACTTGGTTGCTCTGGTAATGATGCAACAATAGTTTTAATATGGCTATGTTATTCTTAGCCTCATTGCCACTTTTGTATGAGAATTTTTTACTTACTGCCCAGTGGATAGGAAAATACTGTTGTATATCTTGCTGGTTAACCCGTCTATCAGATGCACGGCTATATTGCTGTTTATCTGCTTTTAATATAGCGGCAACCGCTTTGTAGTCATTTTCACACACTACTTTATGTAACGGATATGGATATGGCGCCTCTGCTCTGGTTGTTTTACCTTTTTTTGCGTTGGGTTTTTTTAAATTGCCTGATAATGTATGGTCATTTTTTTTGAACAGTTGAACCATTCCTTTTATCCTAGGACTAAATTGGTATACAATAAAATCTGACTGACTACAGGAAAAGATAAAAATGAGTATGATGCTGCATAGCATATAGCAACATTTGTGGTGCGTTGTATAGGGGGCAGTATGCATGAATGGCGCAAGTTATATGGTGTGCATGGTTTTAGTAAAAACTTTTCAAAATTTAGCATAGTATTGGCTAATAAGCAAGTAGCTTGGATTGTTTATGATCAAAGTTTTTTATATACACAAATCTTCATGCATATGATTCAAAAATATATTCGTACTTTTTTGCCAGTAGATTACGTCTTAACAGATTGGCCTTCCATTCAACCTTTTTATACTAATCTGCTTGACAGAGACCTTGCTTCATTGGATGGGCTCACAGAGTTTTTAGCCGATTGGAGTGAGCTAGAGGGGGTGCTAGAAGAAGATGCTGGCTGGCGTTACATTCGTACTTCTTGCGATACGACCGATGCAGTAGCTAAAGAGCGTTATGAATACTATATTACTGCCATAGCCCCGCATGTAGCAGCAGTTACAGATCAGTTGCATCAAAAAGTTTTAGGTGCAAGCCAGATCCATATCCTGCGTCAGGAAACACAATATGCTATCTTTTTTCAAAAAATTGAAAATCAACTGCGTTGTTATAGCAAAGAAAATATACCTATTCAAACTGAAATTCAGTTAAATGCAAGTCAATTTGGTGTTATTTCAGCTGCGATGATGGTAGAGATAGCTGGCAAAGCGTGCACGTTGCAGCAAGCAGCTGCCCATTTAGACGCTACCGATAGGGTCTTTCGCAAAGCGGTATATGACCAGATACAGCAGCGCCGGTTGGTGGATAAAGAGGTATTGGATGCACTCTATTCAAAGCTGATTCAGCAGCGTCATCAATTGGCTTTGAATGCTGGGTTTAAAAATTTTAGAGATTATGCTTTTGTATCCATGAACCGGTTTGATTACACGCCAGAGGATTGCTTTACCTTTCATAGCGCCATCAAAGAAGAAATTGTTCCGCTACTCAATGAGCTGGCAGCAGATCGCAAAGCAAAGCTGGGCCTAGAGCAGTTGCAGCCATTTGACCATGCAGTAGACGTAGCGGGTAGGCAACCATTGCGCCCTTTTAGGGATCCGGAAGAGCTGGTTGCTAAAACGATTACCATATTTGAACGGTTGGATCCTTTTTTAGCAGATTGTTTGCGCACCATGCAGCGGATGGGCCATCTCGACTTAGCCTCTCGTAAGGGCAAAGCGCCTGGTGGGTATAACTATCCTTTGGATGAAACAGGGGTGCCTTTTATTTTTATGAATGCAGCTTCTACGTTAGGTGATCTAGTAACGATGTTTCATGAAGGCGGCCATGCGGTGCATGCTTTTTTAGTACATGGTTTGCGTTTGAATGCTTTTAAACATTGTCCATCAGAGCTGGCAGAACTGGCTTCTATGTCTATGGAGCTACTTACTATGCTGCATTGGGATGTTTTCTTTGCCGATCCAGAGGAACTCCATCGTGCCAAAAAAGACCATTTGATACGTGTGATCAGCTGTCTGCCCTGGATGGCTACCATTGATGCCTTTCAACATTGGGCTTATACACATCCGGAACACACCTTAGCAGAAAGAGCAGCAAACTGGAACCGTATCTTTAGTGATTTTTCAGATAATATAACATATTGGTCTGGTTATGAGGTTGTTAAAAGCAATCTATGGCAAAAACAGCTCCATCTTTTTGAAGTACCTTTTTATTACATTGAATACGCTATTGCGCAGCTTGGTGCAATAGGCGTATGGCAGCAGGCGCAAGCAAACCCTTCACAAGCCTTGTCTAATTACCTAAATGCATTAAAGTTGGGCTATACTGCTTCCATCCGTACGGTCTACCAAACGGCTGGTGTCTCTTTTGATTTTAGTAGGGAACACATTCGTTCTCTCGCACAATCTGTGCGTAAAGCTTGGAGGGAGTGGTGAGGAATGTTGGGTCTTATCTTTTCTTATCACTGGTTTTTTGCGTTAAAAGCAAACCGCTCCTGTAAAAAGTCGTGGTGTAGAAAGTGGCATTTTACAGATGATTTGGAAAAACAGTTTCCTTTGAAGCCCCCAAAGGGGGCGCTTTCTGTTTTTCCATCTGTAAGATGACACTTTCAGCGACTTTTTGCCGAGGGCTTGATTTTTTTGCCCACTTTTTTATCAAGAAAAAAGTGGAATAAAATTCATTTATCATCAAGTGGGCGCTATTGGTTGTATAAATCTCTATCTTTTGTTATCTACGTGTTTTTGGGTGGCTTCTGGTAATACTTCGTTAATAAATTTTGTAACCGCTTCGAATGTCTGAGGATGCTCAAGTATAACTTGAGTTTCTGGTGGGCAGAGTCGTAGTAAAAAAGCATTATGAGCCGCATTTTGTATGATCACCCTTTCGAAGTTTTGAATACCTTTTGAGATATTCGATGCAAGCTGACTGGCAAGAGAAACAAGCGTATCGTGTCTTTTATCAGGAGCGTTTCTGCCAGATATAAGATCACCTAATAGTTGATCTGGATCTATACCTAGATCTAGTATTTTTATATTAGTGGAACTTGTTCCTCCTATAGCTCGTATAGGGACATTTAGCGTATTGAGGTTTTGGGATATTTCAGTTAAAAATTGACTGCCTGGTATTAAATCCTTACTTCCAGGCTGATTCTTTAAGTCTGTTAAAATCTTGAACAAGTTTGTATTATCATCGGGGCTAAAAAAAGAAAAGATCTGACTCAAATTCTCGAGCATAGACTTTGATTCTGGATCTCTCATAGCGTTAGGCCCCCCTTCCCATGGCGTAGCGAGTGTAACAATCCCTTTTATATTTAAACCTTTGTTCTTGGCAGCTATAGCACAAGCACGATTGCCTCCTTGGCTATGGCCTATTAGTAGAATAGGGCTGTTAACTCCGTGTTCTGGACACGTTAAAAGTGTTTTAAGTTCTTCGAAGCTTAAGTCAGCTTGCTCTTTTATGGAATGTAAGAAGGTCTTGTCTCCTTCTACACTTTTCAGAGCAATTATCTTGGCAGTAGGATACGCTTTTTCTAGGTTACCTTTCAGTATATCAAAACAAGAAGCATCTGAACCCAATCCATGCAACAGGACAATTAATGGTTGCCCAGCACCTTGAGGGATATCCGGTGTAGCCGTTGTGTTATTCGGTGAGGAGTTGGTGTTGCACAGTGACTCATAGCTACTTTTACAATCAACAGTTAATGGCTTCCCATCACCTTGAGGCGCATCCGGTGAAACCGTTGTGCCACTCGGTGAGAGGCTAGTGTTGCGCAGTGAATCACAACTACCACCTTCACAACCAATAATAGAAAGAAAAAAAATAGTTAGGTAAATAGAAATATTAAATTTAAACTTAAACATTTGATTATCAGATTTTTATATTATATTAATTTTATTGTTAGCATGGAATGGTTATGGCCTCAATCAACAGAACAGATGTTAAGATATTTTTAAAATATAAGTAAATTAAATCAAATACAGCGTTATGGTATGATGCCTAGCATTAGCCTGCTGATTCCGTATCATCCGTTAGGTTAATGGCTATAGGGGTTTGGCCAAATAGTTGTTCCGTGGCATTTTGAAAGGATGGGGTTAATGCGGTGGCCATAAAACAATCCGGTAGCTTTTTTGCTGTGTGGCTTAAGAGATTCTGTTTGGTGAGCAATTGCTTGGCCGCTAATGCGGTAAGCCCTGCTGCGTCTATTACCTCAACTGCTTTTTGATCTTGTGCCCTTAAAATGCTTTTTAATGTTTTGCTTAAAAATAGATAATGGGTACAAGCTGGGATGAGGGCATCTAAATGTTTAAGTTGACTTAAATAATAATGTACCAAACGGTAATCTACCTTTTTTCCATTAAAACAAGCGTTTACCATCGGAACCAATAGGGGCGTGGCCAGCGCTGTAAGTCTGATCCCAGTGGGGCGCAATCGTTCTGTGTAGATGCCAGATGCCACGGTATACTTGGTGCCTATAAGGCCTATCTGTTTATAACGGTTGGTTCTATAAAGGTAGCTGATAATTGGATCAATTACATTGATCACAGCCATTTCTTTCGTTTTCAGATAAGTAGGTAAGTAGTGCACTGCAGCAGCCGTAGCGGTGTTGCAAGCCATTACCAGCAGTTTATAGCCTTTACGTAAGCAAAAATTGACTACTTGCTCTACATAACCACATAACGCCATAGACCCCTTCTCGCCATAAGGTAAGTTTTTCGTATCTCCGATATAATGGATTGATTCTTGTGGCAAAAGTGCTTGAATGGCGCTAGCAATGGTCAAACCACCTATACCACTGTCATAAATAGCAATAGGCGCATGCTTATTGGGATGGGAATACACAATAGGGCAATAAGTAAATGAGGTGGGCCCACCAGGACTTGAACCTGGGACCTGCTGATTATGAGTCAGATGCTCTAACCGACTGAGCTATGGGCCCTTGTAGGAAACCTATCGTACCAGGGCATTCCCTGGTACGAAATGAATAATACCCCACAATACTACGTCTTTTTTTCTAAAAAACCAGGGGTTTTGTTTTAATTATAGCGCTATTTTGATTTTCAGTATTTGTAAGGGTACTATTTCGCCGTCTATCCGTTTGCTGCATCTATTCGGCCAATGGTCTATTTTTCTATTCGACTTATTTTTTTTAGCTTTGAAAAAGCCATTCGCTTAGGCTTCTATTTTTTTACTTTTCTCTATTTTGATTTTGTCTATGCGTTATTGTTTATGCTTGTTAGCCCTTTTGCGGAGGCCTTTTATAGCTCTGGTTCCATTGTGTTTGTTGTGGGCTGGCGCTTGCCCTTCGGAAAAACAAAAAAAGGATGAAATGTTGCATCCAGACTGGGAGTATCTGAATGAATTAGAAAGTAATTTGCCTAAAAATAAGTGTATCTTTACCAAATTTGGTACGGGGGGCTTGCGTTTGCAGGTTACGCATCAGCAACAGCCATTTAATGCCCGTGATTGTTTTAAACAATGTGAGAAAAATATTATACATACGGATCAAAATGTAAATAGCTGGGTGGTAACGCCCAATTTTTATGGTAGTGTAACGGAGGAAAAGTTCCCGAAAACCATGCAAACGGGCATGCGGTATAGGTTTCATAAGGATGATAAAGCGGATGGTATACCCCTATCATTTTTAGAAGAGTGGTTGGCCATAGACCCTGCTATCGATCCTAAAGAAGCCATTTTGATTATTGCTACAGGCATAGAAGGTAAATTAGGGGTAAGTGACGCCCTCAAAAAGGCCCTAAAGGATAAACAAGATCAAGGCGCCATTAAAGCCTATTACATCGCAAGGTCTAAGGAGGCGGTAAGGCTACATAACAGGTGTATTAAAGAGGGGAAAACGGTCTTTACCTTTATCCATATGGCTGGCTAGTGGTTTTTTTGAGATCATCTGTAATGAAGTAGCTGGGCAGCTAAAGAAGTTGAGTCTATAAAGCACTTTTTGTACGCTTGCGCTTACGAAAAAATGCCCCTTGGTGCAAGTTGTGTTTACAGAAGCTTTTACCAAGGGGCTTGATGTTTATCTTGATTCTTGATCAAACAATAAGCAAGACAAAAATGTTTTTTGTAGGGTTGGCTTAATTAAACTCTATAACTTTTAATAAAAAAATACAAATCTGTTTTGTTATTTCTGATTATTTCTTGTTCCATTCTTTTTCCATTTTATTCCTTTTATCGTCTTCTTCTTTTAGTTTTTTAGTTACATTGTCTGCTTTTTTGGTTTCGGATTTTACGAAATTAACCAGTAACGTCGTGCATAGATACAAGTTTTTTTCTCTACCACATCCCTCTATCATGTCAAAATTCCCAAATTGGTTGGCGCTATTTTCCAGGCTTCTGAGCCGATTGTGTGGTTTGGCTATTGCCATTTATCAATACTGTATTGCCCCCTTGTATCCGCCTGTCTGTCGTTTTCAACCCAGCTGTTCGCATTATGCAAAAGCAGCTTTTGCCAACTATGGCTTGCGCAAAGGTATGCTGCTGACCTTACGTAGGCTGCTCCGTTGCCATCCTTGGGGAGGTAGTGGGTATGATCCATTAGACCGCTTTTAGAGTGTCCGTTCAGCCCGCTTGCTCTACTGTTCTGAACAGGAAATGGCATCCACCTAAGGAATGTATTGTATGGACTGTCTAATAAAAATATCATTTTAATGGATACTTGCGTTCATTTCGTCCATTTAAAACCCTTATGTCCGGTATGTGTTCAGCGTGCTGGTTTTTTGTGTCAAAAAAACCGCCCCTGTAAAAAGCCGTGGTGTAGAAAGTGGCATCATACAGATGATTTAGAAAAACAGTTTCCTTTGAAGCCCCCAAAGGGGGCGCTTTCTGTTTTTCCATCTGTAGGATGCCACTTTCAGCGACTTTTTGCCGAGGGCTTGATTTTTTGTCCACTTTTTTATCAAGAAAAAAGTGGAATAAAGTTCATTATTAATCAGTAATGTGAACAGATACTATCTCCGCCGATAAAAAACTTGGAGGACATTAAGCGGCCATGAGCAGCGGCATATACTAACTAGCCATCTAACCTCGAAAGTAATCTATTGCTTTCCATCTTTCTTTTTTAGAACCGTTGGATAACCAAATCTTTTTAAGAGCAATCGATTTTTGCGCCAGTCTGGGGTAACCTTCACACGTTGTTCTAGGAAGATTTTCTTTTGAAAAAAGTTTTCTAATGCCTCCCTAGCTGCTATCCCTAACTTTTTCAGCGCATCCCCTCTTTGGCCGATGAGAATACCTTTCTGGGTTTGGCGCTCTACATGTATAATCGATCGGATTTTAATCAGGTTTTCCATTTCCTTAAAGGCATCTATCACTACTTCTACACTGTAGGGTATTTCTTGATGGTATTGGCCTAGTATTTTTTTACGTATGATTTCCTGTACAAAAAATCGTTCTGGTTTGTCTGTTAAGGTTGCTTCTGGATAATAGGGAGGGTGAATGGGCAACCATTGAACGATTTGTTGCATGAGTGCATCGATGTTTTTATTTTTTATCGCTGATATCGGTAGGATAGATAGGTCTGGGTGGTGGTGGCGCCAATAGGCCATTGCTGTATCGAGTTGGCCCGCTGTGATTAAATCTACTTTATTCAATACCAATAGGATCGGCTTTTTGGTGCGGTTTTCAAAAAACTCGGCCTCAAAGTCATTGACATCTACTAGCCAGATGATCAGGTCCGCATCTGCATGCGCGACTTTTACCGCTTCCATCATAGCTGTTTGTAGCGGATAAGCAGGTGTAATCATACCTGGTGTATCTATATATACAATTTGAAAGTTTTGGCCAGAAATAATCCCATGGAGTTTATGGCGTGTCGTTTGTGCCTTGGAATGGGTAATGGCCAGTTGCTCACCGATCAATAGGTTCATTAAGGTAGATTTGCCTGCATTGGGTTTGCCAATAATGGCTACAAAACCAGACTTATATTCATTGTTAGCTTCATCCATACGCATCATATATTTGCAATGTTACAAAAAAACATATAAATTCGTAATAATTCAAGTGGCTGTATAGGGAGTACATCACTGGATGATGAAGACTTTACCGCGGGGTGGAGCAGTTGGTAGCTCGTCGGGCTCATAACCCGAAGGTCATAGGTTCGAGTCCTATCCCCGCAACTTTCCCTTCTTATGTAAGGCCTGTTGTACAATGCCCCTTCGAACAGATTCCGCTGTTGTAAACTGCTTGCTATGAACCCCTCTCAAAAAGCATCTGACACTCCATTGAAGTTCATTTTTGGCTGTAGGGCAATTATAGAAATCATACGTGCGGGCCAGACGATTGATAAAGTTTTTTTTCAAAATAAACTAAAAACAGCGTGCGTAAAGGAATTGTATAACCTGGTGCGTCAACATGAAATTCCTTTTAGTTATGTGCCCATTGAAAAATTGGCGCGCATGGTGCGTGGCAACCACCAAGGTGTCGTAGCCATCTTATCACCTATTGTCTTTACCCCTTTAGATGGCTTGGTGCAAGCCACTTTTGAAAAAGGGAAAGCCCCTTTAATCGTGGTACTCGATGGCGTAACAGATGTACATAATGTAGGCGCTATTGCTCGTACTGCGCTTTGTATGGGTGTGGATGCATTGGTACTACCTACCCAGGGCAGTGCTGCTTTAACAGGTGCAGCAATGAAAACCTCAGCAGGTGCATTGGCCACCTTGCCCATCTGTCGCGTAGCAGATTTAAGTAAGGCCTTGCGTTATTTACAAGCCAGTGGATTAACCCTATTGGCTTGTCATGCACAAGCTGCACAACTCTTATACAAGGTAGACTTAACCCTCCCTACTGCACTGCTTTTAGGTGGAGAAGGATCAGGTATAGCGGCAAAACATTTAAGCATAGCTACACATCATATTTGCATTCCTATGCAAGGCCCTATTGCTTCTTTTAATGTCTCTGTGGCAGCTGGTATTATGCTTTACGAAGTATTTCGGCAACGTTTGGTATAACTGTTTCATCTATCTATGGAAGATATAACGTCACCTGCTTGCTATGTCTATGCACATTTCTTCCTTGATTTTTTTATAAAAAAAATGCGTAATATGAAAGCTAGCGTTAGCGCTATAACTATTTTGTGATTTTTTCAAATTAACCACTTGTTTTTAACCGCTTGTTTCTATGCTCTGTTTTGATGTTTCGCTATGGATAGTGGCTACTTTTTTATTGTTAACCTTGTTGGTAGCCATTTATTTTAGTAGGAAAAAAACTTCTTTTCGAGAATATGCAGTAGGGAGTAAACAATTTTCTACCGCTACCTTAGTTTTCACTGTATTGGCTACTTTGTATGGAGGAGGAGGGCTAGTGCGTAATGTAGAGTGTGTGCATGGTATGGGCTTATCGTGGATGATGCTCACCTGGTTGTCTTCTTTTGGTTTATGGGTTGTGAGTAGATTGGCTGTACGTATGGGGCCATTTATGCACCACCTCTCTGTTGCCGAAACGATAGGCCATATTTATGGTAGATATCCCAGTATGCTAGCTGCATTTGTGGGTATCTGTAGCGCTATTTTTAGTATTACGATGCAAATTACGGTAATGTCCCAGGCTATTGGTATCTGTTTTCAGGCAGTTAATCCCTATATCGTGTCTATCCTGACCACCTTACTCCTTATTTTTTATTCTACCTTTGGTGGCATTCGTGCCGTTGCCTTTACAGATGTATTGCAGTTTATAACCTTTGCGGTTGTTATTCCTATTCTCGCTTGGTTTATGTTTTTAAAAGTAGATAAACCCGTTTCCACCCTTTTGCCTATGCTGCAGAGTCACACTAAATTTCAATGTAGTCATGTGTTTCATTTTGATAGCCAATTGGTGGGCACCTTCTTACTTTTTTTATCGCTGATGGCTTCTTCTATATTGCCCCAACTGATGCAGCGGGTCTATATGTCTTCTGGTCCCATGCAAGCACAGACCGTTTTTTCGTATGCCACCATCTTTAGTATGGTGCTATCCATTTTTATTATTCTCATTGGCCTATTTACTTTTCTAGGGGCACCTGATCTATCAAAAGAGGCCATTTGGGGGTATATAGTGGCCCATACGCCACCTGTTTTTAAAGGATTACTTGCGATTAGCTTACTGGCTATGGCGATGTCTACCGCAGATTCTTGTTTAAATGCTTGTGCGATTATGGTGAGTCATGATATAGTCAAAGGGCTATATAACGGGCAAGAGGTGGCTGATGCGCTTCAGGTGAAGATCGCACGGTGGACTACACTAGTGGTAGGTCTATTGGCTATGGTACTCGCCTTTTACTGCAATGACTTATTGCAGTTGCTCTATTGGGGGCTTGCTTCTCTTGTGCCTGTCGTAACGGCGCCTTTTGTTTTGGCTATTTTAGGCTTTCGAGGTACCTCACGTACCGCTTTGATTGGTATGGTTACAGGTGTACTCATTATTTTAGTTTGGAACAAATGGGTGCATGCCTTCATAAGGTGGGATGGTTCTTTTTTGGCTATGGTAGCCAATGGTCTGGCTATGATGGCTGCCCACTATCTATTCAAGCAACCCAAAAGTGTAGGGTGGGTTGAACCAGATAACGAGTTTAAACAAATGCAACAAGCGCATGCGCGGCAGAGGGCAGAACGTAAAGAAGCCATTAAAAATGCTTGGATGAATCGAAAAGTTACCTTGGCTAAGTTGAGACCCAGTGATCGTACACTATGTTTAACCGGACTCTATATGATTATTACCACTGTTCTGGGATATTGGTTTATTAAGCCAGATCACATTTATTGGGCTATATACCAGGGACTTTTGGGTGCTATTTTTACCGCTTATAGCTTATTTGCACGTTATAAAACGTTTTTTAGCCAAGTAAGCCCAAGTTGGTTCATTGGTTTATGTTGGTTGATAGGTTTGGTGGTTTATCTTCCTGCCAACCTACTTTGGCATTGGTGGAACCTAGTAGATCCTGTTTTTAGTGCCTCTTTATCCTTGGCCCATTATGCTGTAATCTTATGGGTATTGCCGCTCTATCTGGGTATAGGGGTTGTAGCGATTGTATGCGTAGTAGCCATTTATCCGATCTCTGTTGGATTGTCCTTTTCTGCCTTATCCTCTCTGTTTCCGTTGTTTATGGTAACCCTACTTGTGGTGGCTATTATTATTTGTTGTAAAGCTAAAATGGGTGATTATATGGTGCAAAATTTTTACCTAAAAAATCAAGATAAAATTAGGGCATCTCAAAAATTAAAGGAATCCCTTTATGACTTGTCTACGGTTCCCTCTACTCCGCCCAATGCCTCTAAAGGTTATGGTGCTATTTTAGAACAAGTAATAGGTAAAGTAGAGCAATCTGTTTCCTTTTTAGATAGCAGTATGCCCCTATATAAAGAGGATTTTCAGGGTATTATCAATAAACTATATGATTGGGCTGCCTATTTTAATAAAAGAGAAAAGGCCAAAGAGCATGCCTTATTGCAGCCTACTAAGATTGCCCTAGATAAGTTGGTGCGTAAGGTGGAATTTGCTTTGTCTCAAGAGGTGGCTGATCCGCCTAGGCTGCTTGTGGAGCACAAGAAAGCGTCTACGGGAGAGGCATCCTCCTATATTGTATGTGATATCAATCAGGTAGTATATGTATTGGTTCAGGCTGTTCTACGGGTGAGTAGGTTAGAGGGTGTTTGTGCACCTATTGTTGGCATACAACTGCACCACACTGCCTTTCAATTTAAGCAAGCAGAGCCTTTTGAAGGCAGTTACCCTTCATTTATGCTTTTCCCAGCTACTGCCTTTGTAGTAAGTCAGGTGCCTATTGCTTCTGAGCAACTGCCTAAAGTCAAAGACCTCTATGATGATAGGGTCGATGTGATGGGTCCTCGAGGAAGGAAGGAAACACCACCATCCATAGACCTTCAGCAAGAAACCATATCCAGTATTGTCGGTGCCCATTATGGTTATTTGGAATATGGTCTTGATGGGCAGCAACCCACGCTACTCCTGGTACTGCCTAGTGATCTCAATGAGATGCTTAGTAAGATCACGGTAAAGCTACCTATAGATTGCTTAACCTCAGACACCCCTGTTACCCCTAAGGAACAGGCCGATTCCATGATGGAGTTAATGCAGTTCCATGACCATGTCTCTCAATTTTCTCATGACATGGATCCTATTGATGCAGGTACGATTTCAGACTTGCTTTTATTACTCAGACAGCACTTTGGCTTTAAGCGGCATGCTTCGGGTCAATTGTTTTATGTACGTGCGGTAGGGATTGCTAAACTAGTGGTAGAATGGGTTTTCCACTCTCCTAAAGTCATTTATGCTGCTTTGCTCTATGAATTGGTACGTCATACCTGTTTGCCACTTTCTTATGTCAGGGAACACTATAATTTAGGTGTCTATGCCTTTGTATTAAATATACTAGGGGTAGATAAACGAAAAGAGTTGCACCATCCTTCTTTGCTTTACCTGGAAAATCGATTAGAGAAGGCGATCAAAGAAGATCACATGCAGCTTTCTGTATTGTTTGTCAAGTTCGCTGAGCGGCTCTATGATCTACGCTACGCTGCGGGCTATAACCATGTAGAAGAAGTAGCGCATATGGTCCAAGAAACACTTGCGATAGATGTTAAATTGGCTAATGAATATTTAGGTGTAGAGATAGGGGAGGCATTGGAAAATGCCGCTAAACAGGCACTAAAGATGTGTAAAGATAAAAGCAAAGACAAGGATAAGGATCGTTAAGGCGCCTCTACTTTTTGGCTTGAGGATCTATAGCTTCTACCTGAAAGCGTTGTTTCCAATGCAAAAATTACTGCGCTTTGCAGCATCATTGTATGTGTTTAGCGCGATGCTTTTTTGCGTTAAAAAAACCGCCCCTGTAAGATGCTACTTTCTAAACCGCGACTTTTTCCAGGGGCGTTGTTCTTTTTATGTGAATTGAATAGATATATTTGCTGCTTAAGGCGCATATGTCCGCCGATAAACAAACTTGGCGCTTTAGTAAACTTGTAATTTTTAGACGAACGGTTATGCAGCGGATTAGAAAAACAGTTTCCTTTAAAGCCCACGCAGTGGGCGCTTTCTGTTTTTCCCGTTGCATAACCGTTCGTTTCATTACTTTTATTATGTGCCAACTTTTTATTGGCGGGCATATGCAGCGCCGTACGAATTAGCCATTTCTATCTCTGTGTTAGAATAGATATTCCTTAAGTTGACACCATTGGGTGTACAATATAAAAATAGTTTTATGCCCCAATGTACTTACTATGATCGTTAGTCAAACAACCATTCAAGCCGTTCAGCGTGTTGCGCGCATTGAAGAGGTCGTAGCTGATTTTGTATCCCTTAAAAAAAAAGGGCAAAATTTTTGGGCCTGTTGTCCTTTTCATCATGAACAGACCCCTTCCTTTTCGGTATCTGCTACAAAAGGATTTTACAAATGTTTTGGATGTGATGCTGCTGGAGATGTTATCAATTTTGTACAACAGATAGAGGGCGTTACCTTTGTAGAGGCCATTACCGCTCTTGCCCAAAAGTATGGCATACCGGTTGCATCAGCGGAAGAGCATACACAGGACTTGCAGGCTTATCAAGCCAAAGAAAGTCTCTATATGCTATTGAATTTAGCTAAGAATTATTATACAGATCTGCTGTGGCATCATCCAGAAGCAGCTGCAGTAGCCCTGCCCTATTTGGCGCAACGGGCCATTCAACCTGAAATGGCCAAAAAGTTTGCGTTAGGGTATAGCCTGAATAGCTGGGATGGATTCTATACCTTTGCCATAGGAAAAGGCGTAACCTTAGAGCGATTGGTTGCGGCAGGCTTGGTGGTCCAAAATGGTACGAAGATTTATGACCGTTTTCGAGGCAGGTTGATGTTTCCTATTCATAATGGTAGCGGACAAGTCGTTGCCTTTGGTGCGCGTCATATGGTTACGTTTGCGCAACCTACTTGTGATGTGCAATCTTTAGAAGCAGTACAATCGAGTGCTCCGGCATATGTGGCTGTATGTGCCGATCGTAGGCAAGATCCGATACCCGGATGGCCATTAGCAACCGAGGTGCGTAAGCAGTCTACTGCTGTAGATAGCCCTAAGTATATTAATTCACCCGAAACCCTGGTCTACCAAAAGGGGAGCTTGCTATATGGGCTTTCTTTTGCCAAGCAATCCATCAGGCAGGCCAGCAATTGTTACCTTGTGGAAGGGTATACCGATGTATTGGCCTTTCATAGGGCAGGGGTAGAACAAGTAGTTGCTTCTGCCGGCACGGCGCTTACAGAAATCCAGATAGACGCGCTCTATCGTTTTACCGCTAAGGTGACCTTGGTTTTTGATGGAGATCAAGCGGGTATGCAAGCTGCGGTGCGTGGCATAGATAAATTATTAACCAAGGGTCTTGAGGTCAAGGTCATATTGTTGCCTTCCGGGGAGGATCCAGATAGTTATCTCCGTAAGGTAGGCGTAGATGCTTTTAATCATTATATCCATTGTTCTGCGCAAGACTTTATTACCTTTAAGGCTGGGTTTTTACTTAATGCGTCTGTTGAACAGAGTCCAGTAGCACAAGCAAAAGCAATACGGGAGATTGTGCAAAGCATTGTTGCTATTCCAGATGAAATAGCGCGCACCCTATTTTTGAAAAAATGTAGCAAGCTTTTTGCTATAGAAGAAGCGGTGCTTGCAACGACCTATCGTGCATTACTGCATAAATCTACGCCAGTGTGGCGGCAAAAAAAAACATTTACTACACCTCAGGGCAGGCCCACAACCAACCCCTATGTAGACCCTAAAAACCTTCCTTTAACCAGTAAGCTTACAGCAAGCATTGAAGCCTATGAGCGAGAAATTATGCGTATTCTATTGGCCTATGGTGCAACAAAAGTAGCTGAAGGCAAACCATTGTATACCTATATTTTCTTGGAGTTAGCGGATGTAACCTTTAGATCTACTGCGTGCAAAGTACTTTTTGAGTATTGTAAAGAAGTTGCTCAGCAAGGTGGTTTGGTAGATATGCAATGCTGTTTAGATAGTCAGGAAGCAGCCATTAGAAAAATAGCCATTGATTTAACCGCTTCCCCGCATGATATTAGTGAAGCTTGGGTCAAAAAATATGGCATTTATACGATGGAAGAGGGGCAAAATGCACAAAGACTCAGCTTAGAGGTTATTCTTCGGCTAAAGATTCGTTTGGTACAAGAACTTATTGAGGAAAATAGAGCAGCCCTTACACAAGCATTGTCTGCAGATGAAGAGATGCAACTACTCAAAGTCCATCAATTGCTTAAAGATGCTGAGTGCAGCATTGCCCGGCAACTTGGTACCGTGGTGGTGCAGTAAAGGAATGTTTATTCTTACTTTTTTCTTGATAAAAAAGTGGGCAAAAAAACCTTAAGTTGGAACGGTTGGATGCGTGATCTTGTGGACTTGAAGGGATTCGAACCCCTAACCGCTGCATCCGTAGTGCAGTGCTCTATCCAGTTGAGCTACAAGTCCATCCTTAAACTGTTATGCAAATTTAACAAACAAAAATTTATTTCAAAGTAATGTTTTGACATATTTAAAAAAAAAAGTACCTTTGTTAAGTAATATTTATGCACTATAATATCATTATCTACATGAAAAAGAAGCTCCTTCCTTTGTTATTGTTTTTTATTTCTACGCATGTTACCCATGTAGTTGCTGTTGATGAGCCAGCGCGTGTCGCTGTGGATAGCCTGGAAGATCCATCTGATGCTTACTTGCCACTTGTACAAAATTATCCCAGCCTTATGTTGGAGCTGTTGCGGATGGATTATTTATACAATTTAAGTTCGAATCAATCTATACCGTTTCATAGCATGAAAAAATTGAATTGGTCTGGTTTATTGCGTGGAAATGGAGCTATGTTATATGCTATACGCCTCAACCAATCTCGTTTTGCTTTTTGTGCAGGGGTGGGTTGGAGTACATTGCATTATGCTTTTGCGGGTACAGAAGGTCAAGATGGTGAGGGTAAGCGGGTTTATCCAAGGCTCACAAGGAAGTCGGAATCGCGTACAGTGTGTGAAGCAATGGAGCATGAGCAAGGTAAGACTATATTGGGTGCTGCACTTAATATTCCTTTTATTGATTTGTTGTTGAGATTACGGTTTAATAGTGTTTTAGATGACCCTAAGGCAGGGTTTCATACTTGGTTGGGGGTTAAGCTTGGTTTGCGTCGACGTGCTTCGATGTTGATCGATTATAAAGAATATAGTGATTCAGGGACTTCTTCGGTTGAGCATGCTTATTTTAATTTAAAGCATTATGCTTGGGGTTTCCAAGCTGGCATTGGGTATAGCCGATTTGGCCTAACAGGTGGGTTTCACTTAACGCCTCTTTTTGAGAAAAATCAGGGTCCTGATCATGCCGATTCGCTTAGGCCTTTTTCTTTCGGTATCTATGTAGATCTCATATAGCCTAGCTTAGGCGTGGTGCTGTATGGGTTGCTTTATAATATTGAAAATAGAGTTTTTTGTGCCTAGAATTTATTTCTATTGTAGGAGAGGAATATTTTTTGTAGATTTGCTTGACCTGTTTGGTTGGTAACTATATTATATTTTCTCTATACTTTTTTACTGCAATTGGGGAGATGCCAGAGCGGCCAATTGGGGCGGACTGTAAATCCGTTGCGTAAGCTTCGAAGGTTCGAATCCTTCTCTCCCCACTAGTTAGCAGGGCGGGTACGGATATAATCAAGCGGGAGTAGCTCAGTTGGTAGAGCGGCAGCCTTCCAAGCTTCAGGTCGCGAGTTCGATCCTCGTCTCCCGCTCTTTGGTTTCTATAGGGCCGGTGTAGCTCAGTGGTAGAGTGCTTCCTTGGTAAGGAAGAGGTCACGGGTTCAAGTCCCGTCATTGGCTCCATTTTGGAATAGGGCTGAGGAGGTTGGTTTGTAGGTAGATCCAAAAAATATTGGATAAATGCGTTATTTTATTGAAAATCTAAAGAATTATAAACTATGGCAAAGGAGACATTTAATCGGTTAAAACCCCATGTGAACATTGGTACCATTGGGCACGTTGACCATGGCAAAACCACCCTGACGGCTGCTATTACTACTGTTTTATCTAAAGAAGGGTTGGCAGAAAAAAAAGATTTTTCAGCTATTGATGCGGCTCCAGAGGAAAAAGAACGGGGTATTACCATTAATACTGCGCACGTAGAATACCAAACTAAAAATAGGCATTATGCCCATGTGGATTGTCCAGGCCATAAGGATTATGTTAAAAATATGATTACGGGTGCTGCGCAAATGGATGGTGCTGTTCTCTTAGTAGCGGCTACAGATGGTGCGATGCCTCAAACCAGGGAGCATATTCTTTTGGCTAGTCAAATTGGCGTGCCGCGTATTGTCGTATTTTTGAATAAAGTGGATCTGGTAGAAGATCCTGAAATGCTGGAATTGGTAGAGTTAGAGATTAGAGAGCTCTTGAATACCTATAAATTTGATGGCGATAATACCCCTATTATTCGTGGTTCTGCGTTGGGTGCGTTGAATGGAGAGCCGGAGTGGGAAGCTAAAGTAGGGGAGTTGATGGAGGCAGTAGATACGTATATTCCGCTTCCGGTGCGTTTGGTAGATCAAGATTTCTTAATGCCTGTAGAAGGGGTATGTACCATTACAGGTCGTGGAACCGTTGTAACTGGTAGAATTGAAAAAGGTGTGATTACAACAAGTAGTCCTGTTGAAATTATTGGTATGGGGGCAGAAAAGTTGACTTCTACAGTTACGGGCGTTGAAATGTTCCGCAAAAACTTGGATAGGGGCGAGGCTGGTGACAATGTTGGGCTGCTGTTGCGTGGGGTTGATAAGTCTTCTATTCAACGTGGTATGGTGATTTGCAAGCCAGGCAGCGTGAAACCGCATAGTAGGTTTAAAGCTGAGGTATATGTATTAACCAAACAAGAAGGAGGGCGTCATACTCCATTCTTTAACAAGTATAGGCCTCAGTGTTACTTTAGGACAACAGATGTTACGGGTGAAGTAAAACTGCCTGAAGGCGTTGAAATGGTTATGCCAGGTGATAATGTGAACCTAGAAATTACACTTATCCATAGCATTGCTATGGAAGTAGGGTTGCGGTTTGCAATTCGTGAAGGCGGTAGGACGGTTGGTGCTGGAAGGGTGACTGGGATTATTGAATAATTCATTTGCCTGGTTGCTAGTTGCCTGTTTAGCCTAGTAAGAGCTGGTTTCGTTTTGCTTGTAATTTCATGGTATAAACAATACGGGTGTAGCTCAACTGGTAGAGTGGTGGTCTCCAAAACCATAGGCTGGGAGTTCGAGTCTCTCCACCCGTGCATCAAATAATATGTCAAAAGCAAAGATATTTATACAGAATCTGATACAGGAAGTAAGGTATAAGATTACTTGGCCTCCCTACCATAGGTTGCAAAATAGTGCGGTGCTTGTACTTGTAGCCTCCTTTATATTTGCGCTTCTTATTGGGCTCATGGATTGGTCTTTAAAAAAAGCTTTTGTCTGGTTTTATAATGCTTTTTAAACAATGGACCTCTTTCATAGCCTATTTGTGATGCGCAATTTTTGGGAGCAGCGTAGTCGCGAACCGGAGAATGCTACATGTATTTGAGGAGTATAGATCAGCTTCGGCACCAAAATTGCCATTAGAAATAGATTATGAAAGGGATCAAATGGACGAGTTGAATGAATGCGTTAGAATGGTATGTGCTTAAAGTAGTTGCTAAGCAAGAAGAAAAAATAAAGGCTAATCTGCACGCAGAGCTTGTAAAAAATAATTTACAGTCTGTTGTTGGTGAGCTATTCATACCTTATGAAAAGGTATATGAAATACGTGCTGGGAAAAAATATGTAAAAAATAGACATTTGTTTCCTGGATATATTTTCTTGCAAGCAGATTTATCCAATGGGCTTCTGGTACAGTTGCTAAAAAGTATAACAGGTGCTTTAGGTTTCTTAGGGGTTAGAGGGTGGCGTGGTACACCTGTTCCATTGAATCAGGCGGAAGTAGACCGTATTATAGGTAAAACCAAGAATCTTGAGCCTAGCGATCTAAAGTTGCATGCTATTTTTGCGCTAGGGGAGGTAGTTGAAATCATAGATGGCCCTTTTTCCGGTTTTTCCGGCAAGGTGCAAGAGATTTTTGAAGAAAAGAAAACGCTCAATGTGGTGGTTAAAATTTTTGATGAGCGGAGTACGCCTGTAGAGTTAAGTTACACGCAGGTTAAAAAGACTTTTTAATAGACTATGTTGGCAATGCGCCTTCTGTTGGTCATTTGTACGTTGATCCGGTGCTTATATCCTCACGTATAGCGCTTACGTTATGGTTTTGTGCATCGTTTTGTCTGCAAGTCCTTCCGCATAAGCGCGTTGCGCAAGCAATCTAGTCGCGGGGGGCGCATCTGCGCCAATGATTTTTATAAAATGCATATAGTTATGTCTAAGCCAGTTTTAGGTTATGTAAGGTTACGGGTTAAGGGCGGTTCAGCCAATCCATCTCCACCAGTAGGTCCAGCATTGGGTAGTAAGGGTATCAATATCATGGAGTTCTGTAAGCAGTTTAATGCTAGAACAAAGGATCAACAAGGAGAAATTGTACCGGTCATCATTACCGTTTATCAAGATAAGTCTTTTGACTTCATTATTAAAACATCCCCTGCTGTTGTTTCTATTATGAAACTTGCGGGCATCACAAAAGGTTCCCCTGAATCCAATAGGCGTAAGGTGGCCACGATTAACTGGGAGCAGATTAAGCAAATTGCAATGGATAAACTTCCAGATTTAAATACCTTAAATGTAGATGCCGCCATGCGCATGATCGCTGGAACAGCAAGAAGTATGGGTGTTACGATACAAGGTGCTGCCCCTTGGGTTAAATAAAAGATAGGAAAATGGCCATTCAAAAAAGAGATAAACGTACGGTTGCTTCCAAAGAAGCCTATAATTTAAACGAGGCTGTTCAGCTGGTGCAAAAAAATACTTTTACAAAGTTTGATGCCTCCATGGATGTTGCCGTTCGTTTGGGTGTGGATCCTAAAAAATCTGATCAAATGGTCAGAGGAACGGTATTGCTGCCACATGGAACGGGTAAATCTTGCAGAATTTTAGTGCTCTGTACAGCTGATAAAGAGCAGGAAGCCAAACAGGCTGGCGCTGACTATGTAGGGTTAGATGACTATATAGAAAAGATAGCCGCGGGGTGGACGGATGTAGATGTGATTATTACTATGCCAACCGTTATGATTAAACTGGGCAAGTTGGGTAAAATATTAGGCCCGCGTGGTCTAATGCCTAATCCTAAAGTTGGTACCGTAACCATGGATGTGGCTAAGATGGTCCAAGAGGTTAAGAGCGGAAAGGTCAGCTTTAAGGTGGATAAGTATGGCATTGTACATAGTAGTGTAGGTCGTGTATCTTTCTCCCAAGAAAAGATCGTCGAGAATGTGATGGAGCTGTTACGAGCAATTGTTAAGTTAAAGCCTGCTTCCTCAAAAGGGCTTTATGTAAATAGTATTAGCCTTTCTAGCACGATGAGTAGAGGCGTTTTCGTAGATAGGAGCATTGCCGTTGGGCTTTAGAAAAATGAAACGAGAAGAAAAATTACAGGTTATTGAAGGTCTAGTGGAAAAATTTTCCACTTTTGACTGTTTTTATGTGATAAACGCTATGGGTCTCACCGTGGAGCAGGTAAACAAGTTTAGAAAAAATTGTGCGGACCAAAATATAGTTTATCAAGTAGCTAAGAATACATTGATCCAGAAGGCGCTGGAACGATCTGAAAAATGTGCCGCCTATGCGGGCACTTTTTCAAGTGTACTGAAAGGGTTTTCTGGTATTTTGTTTAGCCGTGACAGTGGGCGTGCTCCCGGAAAAATGTTAAAAGCTTTTTTGGAAGCTGAAAAATTAAGTTTTCCGGTGTTGAAAGGTGCGGCTATTCATGGTGATCTATTTATTGGCGCGACACACTTAGATGCATTGAGTAACCTAAAATCCAAAGAGGAGATTTTGGGCGATATCATGGCGCTTTTGAAAGCACCTATCTTAAATGTTGTGGCAGCGATTCAATCTGGAGAAAGACGTTTAATGGGCGTAGTAGAAACTTTATCGAAAGCATCCGCTTAACAAGCGTACTACTTTCGTAGCCCGCTTATGCGGAGGAGCTTGTAGGCGACACGGCGCATAAAACGCAGCCTACGAGCTATACGTGGGGGTGTAACACCGGATCAACGTGCAAATGACCAGTAGCGTCTCGAAAGACGTCTAAGGAGCGTTACTGTATTTTTATATCTATCTAAATTGTATAAACCTTTATAAATTATGGCCGAGTTAAAAGTTTTAGCCGAACAACTTATTAAGTTAACGATTAAAGAGGCAAACGAGCTATCTGATATTTTGAAAAATGACTATGGTATTGAGCCTGCTGCTGCCGCTCCTATGATGATGGCAGCAGGTCCTGCTGCTACAGTTGAAGCAGCACCAGCAAAAACAACCTTTGATGTGGTTGTAAAATCAGGAGGTGCTGCTAAGCTAGCAGTGGTTAAATTGGTAAAAGAAATCACAGGGTTGACTCTGAAAGAAGCGAAGGAGTTTGTGGATGGTGTGCCAGGTACGATGAAGGAAAACCTTCCTAAGGAAGAAGCAGAGACGATAAAAAGAAAGTTAGAAGAGGCTGGTGCAGAGGTTGAGTTAAAGTAACCTGGTCACACCTTTGTGAAGAAAAAACCATCTAGTAAACAAAATTGCCATATGCCTTCTGCTGATACCCCTGCAAACTATACTGATTTGCTTGAAATCCAGTTAAAGTCGTTTAGGGACTTTTTTCAACTGGGTGTTAGTCCAGAGAATAGAATCAATGAAGGGCTCTATAAGGTTTTTATGGAGCATTTTCCTATTGAAGACGCTAAGCGGAACTATATCCTGGAGTTTATTGATTACAATTTAGAGCTTCCCCAATATACGCCTCGGGAATGTATTGAGCGTGGGTTGACCTATGATGTTCCTTTGAAAGCAAAATTACGCTTATTGCAAAATGATGAGCATACTGGAAAGTATGAAGGTGTGGAACAAGAGGTTTTTTTGGGTAATGTACCCTATATGACCGATCAGGGTTCCTTTATTTTAAGTGGTGTGGAGCGTGTAGTGGTTTCTCAGGTGCATAAGTCTTCTGGTATTTTCTTTTTTCAGAATAAACACATTAGTGGGTCAAATGTTTACGCTGCTAAAGTGGTGCCTGCCAAGGGGGTTTGGATTGAATTTTCGGTTGACATCAATTCGGTGATGTATATCTACCTAGATAGGAAAAAGAAGATTCCCATTACCACCATGTTGCGTGCCATTGGTTATAGTAGCGATAAAGATATTTTAGATATCTTTGGCCTTGCCGATGAGGTAAAGGCCACTAGAGCCGTGCTGGAAAAACAGATGGGTCGTAAGTTGGCTGCTCGGGTTTTAAAAAGCTGTGAGGAGTGTTATGTGGATGAAGAAACTGGTGAAGAATATCTACGTACCACCCATCAAGTCCTTGTAGAGCGCAATACGGTATTGGATGAAGCCGTTATAGAGGTGATCTTATCTGCTGAAGTTGCTTCTATTATTTTGCATAAATCAGAAGCAGTATATGCGGATTACCACCTGGTTTATAATTCCTTTGGGAAAGATACGACCAATGATACCAAGGAGGCCATAGAGCAAATTTACCGTCAGTTGCGTAATGCGGAGGCACCGGATGAGCAAACTGCGCGTGAAGTAGTAGAAAGCCTTTTTTTTAGCAGTAAGCGGTACACCCTGGGTGAGGTAGGTCGTTATAGGATCAATAAAAAATTAAACCTGGACATTCCAATCAAGACTTGTGTCTTGACACAAGAAGATATTGTACAAATTATTCATTACCTCATCAAAGTGGTCAATGGTAAAGCAGAAGTAGATGATATTGATCACTTAAGCAATCGCCGGGTTCGTTCGGTTGGCGAGCAACTTTTTACCCAATTTGGCGTAGGATTCTCTCGGTTGGCTAGAACCATTCGGGAACGCATTAATATTAGAGACAATGAGCTGTTTAAGCCAGCAGATCTTATTAACGCACGTACCCTTTCTTCTGTCATCAATTCTTTCTTTGGCATTAATCCACTGTCTCAGTTGATTGATCAAGTCAATCCACTCGCAGAGATTACCCATAAGCGCCGTGTATCTGCGTTAGGACCTGGGGGACTTTCTAGGGACCGGGCCGGTTTTGAGGTCCGTGACGTGCACTATTCCCATTATGGCAGGCTGTGTACCATTGAAACACCAGAGGGTATGAACATTGGTTTGATTTCCTCTCTCTGCATGTATGCACGTGTCAACAGTATGGGTTTTATTGAAACACCTTATCGCCGGGTAGCGGATGGTAAAGTAGATCTAAGCGGTGACATCTGTTACCTTAATGCAGCAGAAGAAGAGCATGGCAATTTTGCTCCGGCTAATATAAGGATGGATCGAGATGGCGTTATGCTAGATAACCGTGTAAAGGTCCGCAATGGAGATGAATATCCGTTGGTAAAACCAGAGCAGGTTAATTATATGGATGTTTCCAGTAGCCAGATTGCTTCAGTGGCTGCTTCTTTGATTCCATTTTTGGAGCACAATGACGCCAGTCGTGCATTGATGGGTTCTAACATGCAACGTCAGGCCGTTCCTTTGATTCGCCCAGATGTACCCATTGTATGCACCGGTGTAGAAAAAAGAGTAGCAAAAGAGTTTAGGGGTTTGCCTACTGCAGAAGGTAGTGGTATGGTTACTTATGTAGATAGTAGAAAAGTTGTGGTGGAATATGACCGCTCAGCAGAAGAAGCGCTCGTTGCATTTGATGAAGCTTCGGTGACCTATTCCATGGATAAGTTTAGAGGTACCAATCGAAGTACTTGCATTAACTTATCGCCCATTGTTGCTAAAGGAAGTCGGGTAGAAAAAGGTCAGGTGCTCTGTGAAGGTTATGCGACTAAAAATGCCGAGTTGGCATTAGGTAAGAATTTAAAAGTAGCCTTCTTGTCTTGGAAGGGATATACCTTTGAAGATGGTATTGTCATTTCTGAACGTATTGTGCGGGATGATGTCTTTACCTCTATTCATATCAAGGAATTTATTCTGGAGGTAAAAGATACCAAGTTTGGTGCAGAAGAGTTGACCAATGAAATTCCAAATGTAAGTGAAGAAGCGATTGCCAAGTTGGATCTGGATGGTATTGTAAAGGTAGGTACAGAAGTCAAAGAAGGCGATATATTAATTGGTAAAATTACCCCAAAAGGAGAGATAGATGTTACCCCAGAAGCCAGGCTTTTGAAAGCTATTTTTGGTGATAAAGCAGGCGATGTTAAGAATACCTCTTTGCGCGTTCCATCTGGTATGGAAGGTATTGTCATCGATACGAAAATTTTCTCTAGCCCCGAAAGGAGTAAGGAAAGTAAAGAAAAAATCAAAAAAGAACTAGAATTATTAAAAAGGGCACATACCAAGCATTTGCTCAAACTACGAGATATAGCCATTAAAAAGTTATCCATTGTGTTAGATGACATCGTTACTAGTGGTATTTATCACCAATTTGGCGATGAGATTATAGCAGAGGGTACCAAACTCACCTCCTTATTAATTGCTGAAAAGCTTTTTCCTTCTAAAAACATCTATCGTGATGAATCCCTGTACAATGTGCCTGCAGAAGCCAATTTACTTGGGGATCTTGTATGGAGTAATTGGACAGCTGATCCATCTAAAAATGAGCTGGTGCAGCGTATTGCAAGTAACTATGTTAAAAAGTGTGTGGCCTCTATTGTACGTTTTAAACGTGACCGATTTACACTAGAAGCAGGTGATGGGCTACCCAAGGGGGTGGTAAAAGTAGCGAAGGTCTATATTGCAGAAAAAAGAAAGCTTAAGGTGGGTGATAAGATGTCCGGAAGGCATGGTAATAAAGGCATTGTTTGTAAAATAGTGCCTCAAGAAGATATGCCTTTCTTAGCAGACGGTACACCGGTAGACGTTGTATTGAGTCCATTGGGCTTACCTTCGCGTATGAACTTAGGTCAGTTATATGAAACCGTATTAGGATGGGCCGGTGATCAGTTAGGTAAACGGTATATCAATCCTATTTTTGAGGGGATGAGCTTAGATCAGATTTCCAGTGAGTTAGATCAAGCTGGCTTACCTACTTTTGGTAAAACAACCGTTTATGATGGTGGAACGGGTATGCCATTTAGTCAAAAAGTTACCGTTGGCGTGGTCTACCTACTCAAGTTGGCCCATTTGGTAGACGATAAAATGCATGCACGTTCTACAGGGCCTTATTCTTTGATTACCCAGCAACCATTAGGTGGTAAAGCCCAATTTGGTGGACAAAGATTTGGTGAAATGGAGGTATGGGCATTGGAAGCCTATGGCGCTGCTTATACATTACAAGAAATGCTCAATACCAAATCAGATGATGTAGTCGGAAGATCTAAAGCCTATGAAGCCATTGTGAAAGGTAATAATATTCCAAAGCCCAATTTATCCGAATCATTTAATGTATTGATTCATGAGCTAAGAGGCCTAGGGCTTGAAATTACACTTGTATGATAGTAGTCAGTTTGACATTCCATATTTAACATCGCTTTTAACCGTATGAAGTTTAAAAGAAATAGGGCACAATCCACTCAATTTTCTGGCATTATTGCTAGTCTTTCCTCTCCAGAGGTTATTTTGTCGCGTTCATCAGGGGAAGTGACCCTACCAGAAACCATTAACTATAGAACACATAAACCCGAAACGAAAGGGTTGTTTTGTGAGCGTATATTTGGCCCTGTAAAAGATTGGGAATGTCATTGTGGCAAATACAAAGGCATTCGCTATAAAGGCATTGTATGTGATCGATGTGGCGTTGAGATTACAGAAAAAAAGCAACGTAGGCAACGGGTGGGCCACATTGAGTTGGTAGTTCCGGTCACCCATATCTGGTATTTTAGAGTCCTCCCTAGTAAGATTAGCTATTTGCTTGGTATACCTACTAAAAAAGTAGAACAAATTGTATACTACGAGCGTTATGTAGTGATTCAGCCTGGTATCAAAAAAGATGAGGGGGTAGCCGCTATGGATCTGTTATCTGAGGATGAGTACCTTAATATTTTAGATCAGCTGCCTCCAGAAAACCAATTGTTGAGTAACTCAGATCCTAATAAGTTTATTGCCCTAATTGGTTCAGAAGCGATTGAAGCGGTGCTCAAGGGGCTTGACTTAGAAAAGCTTTCCGTTGATTTGCGCGAACAGCTGTTGACCGATGCCTCACAGCAGCGCCGCATTGAAGTTGTCAAAAGGCTAAAAATTGTAGAAGGCTTTAGGGATGTCCATAAAAAAGTAGAAAACCGTCCAGAGTGGATGGTGATGCGTATCTTGCCAGTCATTCCTCCTGAGTTACGTCCTCTTTTTTCATTAGGCGGTGGTAAATTTGCTACTTCTGATTTAAATGATCTCTATAGAAGGGTGATTATTAGAAACAACAGACTCAAGCGGTTATTGGACATTAAGGCTCCTCAGATTATTATACGCAATGAAATGCGTATGTTGCAGGAAGCCGTTGATTCTTTATTTGATAATTCCCGTAAAGTAAATTCTGTTGCTTCAGAGGGCATTCGACCATTAAAGTCCCTTTCAGATATGTTAAAAGGGAAGCAGGGTCGTTTTAGGCAGAATTTGCTTGGTAAGCGTGTGGATTATTCCGGCAGGTCGGTTATTGTGGTAGGGCCTGAGTTGCGCTTGCATGAGTGTGGGCTACCTAAAGAGATGGCCGTTGAGTTATTTATGCCTTTTATCATACGCAGGCTTATAGAGCGTGGCGTAGCAGAAACTGTAAAAGTTGCCAAAAGATTAATAGAGGAAAAAGACCCTGTTATTTGGGATGTATTAGAGAATGTATTGAAAGGCCATCCTATATTGTTGAACCGTGCACCTACCCTTCATCGATTGGGTATCCAAGCTTTTCAACCTAAATTAATTGAAGGTAAAGCCATTCAATTGCATCCTTTGGTTTGTACTGCTTTCAATGCCGACTTTGATGGAGATCAAATGGCCGTCCATGTTCCCCTTGGACAGGAAGCCATTGCCGAAGCTTCATTGCTGATGCTGGCATCCTATAATGTATTGAATCCTTCCAATGGTATTCCTATTACCATTCCCTCCCGTGACATGATTTTAGGCTTGCATTACCTCACCAAAGGAAGGCGTAGTAGGTCCAGTGATGTGGTATTAGGAGAGGGTATGTCTTTTTATGCACCTGAGGAGGTATTGATGGCTTTGGCCCATGAAAAGGTTTCAAAGCATGCTTATATTAAGCTACGTTTGTCTATTGCGCATGCAGATGGCAGCGTTGCCTATCGTTTCATAGAGACTACGGTTGGCAGAGTACTCTTCAACGAATATTGCCCAGCCGGCATGGCCTTTGTCAATGAGACCCTTAATGTGCGCAACATGCAGCGTATTGTAACCGACATGTACAGTCAATTTGGTACAGTCGTTACCGTTGCGTTTTTAGATAACATTAAAGCTTTAGGCTTTAACACTGCATTCAAGGCAGGGATGACTATTGGTCTTGATGATGTAAAGATACCGGCTAATAAAAATGAACTCATTGCCCAAGCTACTGCAGAAGTGGAATCTATTTGGGGTAATTATATGTTGGGTTTGATCACCGATAATGAAAGATATAATCAAGTAATTGATGTGTGGACCAGAACCAATACCCGTATTACCAATCAGCTCATGGAACAGTTAGAGCAAGATCAAGATGCTTTTAACTCCGTTTATATGATGATGATTTCTGGTGCAAGGGGGTCCCGTGAGCAGGTACGTCAGTTAGGCGGTATGAAAGGCTTAATTGGTAGGCCTCAAAAAAGTACCCAAGGCGCAGTAGGAGAAATTATTGAACACCCTATTATTTCTAATTTTCAAGAGGGGTTGAATGTGATTGAGTATTTTATTGCTACGCATGGTGCCAGAAAGGGTTTGGCGGATACCGCTTTAAAAACAGCGGATGCAGGTTATCTAACGAGAAGGTTGGTCGATGTAGCACAAGACTTAACTGTTGTGGAAGAGGATTGTGGTACCCTTAAAGGCATTCATGTAACCGCTGTGAAAGTAGAGAATAGGGTGGTTGAATCACTTTCAGAACGTATTCTCGGGCGTGTAGTAGTCGAAGATATTTTGGATCCCCAAACAGGCATTTTGCTCGTTGCACGTGGCAACGGCATTGATGAACAAATGGCTGCGCGCATAGAAGCAGCTGGTCTAGAAGGCGTCTTGGTACGTTCTGTCTTGACCTGTGATTTACCGCAAGGGGTTTGTGTAAAATGTTATGGGCGCAACTTAGCTACAGGCAATATGGTATCTGTGGGCGAGGCAGTTGGGGTCATTGCGGCACAATCTATTGGGCAGCCTGGTACACAGCTTACCATGAGAACCTTCCACGTCGGAGGTATTGCGTCTAATGTGACCGTTGATGCGAAGGTTAAAGCCAAGTATGCAGGGGTTGTCAACTTTGAAGACCTAATGGTGACCAGTTATATAGATGCAAATGGAATGGGCGTGGAAGTTGTTATGAGCCGCTCTTCGGAGCTACAAATTTTGGATGCAGATACAAGAAAAGTCTTGACCAGTACCCATTTACCCTATGGTTCACATCTTAAAGTCAAAAACAATCAAATGGTAAGCTATGATCAAGAGCTTTACCATTGGGATCCTTATAATGTGGTATTATTGGCTACCCAGGATGGCGTCGTGAACTTCCTAGGCCTTGAAGAAGGGATTACCTATCAAGAAGAATTTGATGAACAAACCGGCCGGAAAGCAAAGGTCATGATTGAGTCTAGGGATAAAACCAAACATCCAAGTGTAGTCTTATGTGATGAGGCAGGTGTAACCATTGCTTCGTATACCCTTCCTGTGAAAGCGCAGTTAGCCGTAGAAGTAGGGGACAAGGTCCATAAAGGAGAGGTGCTTGCTCGGGTGCCTCGTATCATCAATCAATCTCGAGACATTACAGGTGGTTTACCTCGTGTAGTGGAGCTTTTTGAGGCTAGAAAGCCTGCCAATACAGCTTTTATTAGTGAGTTAAGTGGCGTGGTAACCTATGGGGGTATTAAAAGAGGCAATAGAGAAATTTTTATTGAGTCTAAAGAAGGCATACAGGTCAAGTATATGATCCCATTGTCTAAGCATATCTTGGTCCAAGACAACGACTATGTAAAAGTAGGGGAGGTGATTACAGATGGTGCGGTAGCTGCTGCTGATCTTTTGGTTACAAAAGGTCCACTGGTTGCACAGGAATACATTATGAATGAGCTACAAAACGTATATCGTTTACAAGGTGAGAAAATCAATAATAAACATATTGAAATCATCATTAAACAGATGATGCGTAAGGTAGAGGTACTGGATCCAGGCGATACGACCCTATTGCATGGGCAGGTGATTGATAAGGTTAAGTTCTTTGAAGAGAATGATAGGGTTCGTGATCAATCTATTGTGCTCAAGCCTGGTGATTCTACATTATTTAAGCAAGGGCAATTTATCTCCTCTAGTAGGTTGCAACAAGAGAATGATAAACTAAAGCAGCAGGGGTTGGTGGCTGTTGAAGCCAAACCAGTAGAATTGGCCGTTGCGCAACCAAAACTGCAAGGTATTACCCAAATCTCCTTGGCTACAGAAAGTTTCTTATCTGCAGCTTCTTTCCAAGAAACAGCTAAGGTGTTGAGTGATGCAGGTATTAGTGCCAAGTATGATAGGCTAAAAGGATTGAAAGAAAATATTATTGTAGGTCATTTGATTCCTGCTGGAACGGGTATGCGCCGTTACGAAAAGTTGGTTGTCAACTCTAAAAGCGAATATGAGGCTTTGGTAGCTGCTAAAGCGGGTGCAACAGCGGGGTAGGTACGTAGTGATAGATATAAAAAAAGCATCTGTTCACGATATTGGTTAATAATGCATTTTATCCCCAAATTAGTCAATGTAGGAGCTTATCGGGTGCGATACAGATGGACGTAATGCAGACGAAGAAGACGATCCGTGCGCCGTATGAGGGAAAACCTCACGTACGGTGCGACGAGGGGGTGCTGGAAACGGGAAAGAGAGATTGGGTTATTTAGGCACGAAATCGGAAACGATGGACACGGATAAACCTGGTCCTATACTTCACCGCGCCAGTGCTCTACTCTACCCAAACTTATTGCTTTATATGGTGCTAAGATGGAACCTAAATCCTACCAAATGCCTGTAGCAAGTATTCAAGCCTTAAAGCAACAAAAAACACTTCTTGCACAGTTGAAGAAACAACTTACGATGTCTTATAATTTGTTAGAATCTTTTAGTGTGTTGCCTAAAACAGATGCTGTAACCTTAAAAGTGATCAATCAAAATATAGCTTCTTTAGAAGAACAAATAGCATTCTTAGAGCAAGAAATGCTTACTATTACACAGGAACGCTGTAAAGAACTCTACACACAGATCAGTTCTATTCAAGGTATTGGGGATAGAACCACTATGGAGCTTATCGTTGGCACTGGTGGCGGTCACCATTTTGAAAGTGCTAAGCAGTTCTCTAAATACATTGGGCTAGCGCCTACTTATGAACATTCAGGCTCATCGGTAAGAAAAAAAGGCCATATTAATCGTCATGGCAACCCGGGATTGCGTTCTTTGCTCTATATAGCTTCTTGGTCAGCTATACGCTTTAATAAGTCCTGTAAGGACTTTTATGAGCGGTTAAAAGCAAGGGGTAAGCCTAGTAAAGTGGCACTGATTGCAGTAGCTAACAAGCTTATTAGACAAGTATTTGCTATTATGCGCGACAATACTTTTTATGTAGATGGCCATGTATCTAAACTAAAAGTCAGCCCTTAGCCTGCCTAAACAGGAAAGATAATAGTTGATTATTTGATTATGAATATAAATTAAAAATATAACAGTTATGATGTGGATTTATGGATAACTTTATCAAGTTATCCATAAATCCACATCTCAATCAAAATAAACCTTAAAAATGAAATATTTTTCTAACAAAAAATTTGCTTATTAACATAGTGCGTGAACAGATACCAGATACTTATACATGTCGTTCTGCATGGTAGGACGAGCGTACAAGTGGCCCAGACTCCACGTAAGCAAATCCACGCTTGAGTCCCTCTTCTTTAAAATGGGCAAATTTGTCTGGATGTACGAAAGCAGCCACTTCAAGATGTTGCTTGGTAGGTTGTAAATATTGCCCCAGCGTTAAGACATCCAAGTCATGCGCCCGTAGGTCATCCATCACCTGATAGACCTCCGCATCTGTTTCACCTAATCCGAGCATAATACCCGATTTAGATCGTTTCCCATATGCTTTAATCCGTTTAAGTTGCTCTAGGCTTCGGGCATATTTAGCCTGCGGGCGTACTTTTTTATAGAGCCTTTCTACCGTTTCCATATTGTGTGAGACTACCTCTTGACCCGCACTAATCATCCTTTCTAGTGCCCACCAAATCCCCTTCACATCTGGAATTAACGTTTCTATAGTGGTAGTAGGATTCAAAGCCTTGATTTCCTTAACCGTTTGGTACCAAATCTCTGCGCCACAATCCTTTAGTTCATCTCTATTTACCGAGGTAATTACCGCATGTTTCACCCCCATCAGATGAATCGCTTGTGCGACCCGTTTGGGTTCATCCTTATCATACGCAGTAGGTCTTCCAGTAGCTACTGCACAAAAGCCACAACTGCGCGTGCAAATATTCCCCAATATCATAAAAGTAGCCGTACCTGCTCCCCAACATTCACCCATATTCGGACAATTTCCGCTGGTGCAAATGGTATGTAGTTTGTGTTGATCTACAATAGCACGTACCGCTCTATAGTGCTTACCTATTGGTAATTTAACCCGCAACCAATCTGGACGTTGGGGGGGGGGCATCGGTAAGGTGGTTTCTTTCATACGAGTGGTTTATAGCTTAGAAAGCCCAATATATCAAAAACTGCTACAATATTTACCTTTCCTCTCTAAGTTAAGGCTTAGGCCACATAAATATCTATGTAATCATCATGTTATAATAGTGAAAATTATCTTATATTTGGAGCTTATGCCATAGAACGGTTTGCATACCATTTCCTGCGGTGTGGTCCCTAGCTATACCCTCGAAAAAAGCCAATAAAATTCCATGATTGTAATCAACGACCTTACCTATCATTTGGGCAAGCGCACTTTATATGATGCAGCTTCATTGCATATTAAACCCAAAGATAAGATTGGCCTAATAGGCCCTAATGGAGCAGGAAAATCTACTTTATTAAAGATTATTACCGGTGACCTCACGCCAGATAGTGGCAAAGTAACCCGAAGGAAAGAATGTTCTATTGGCTTTTTGAACCAAGACTTGCTTTCCTATCAATCTCAGGACAGCATTCGGAATGTAGCCATGGAAGCCTTCCGAGAAGCCTTGGCAACGCAAAAAAAGATTGAAGCTTTGTGTCAACAAATGGAGGTCAATTATTCCGATGATTTGCTAACGCAGTTATCGAACCTGCAAGAAACATTTGAGCGGATAGGCGGGTATGATATGCAGTCCAGAACTGAGGCGATGTTAGAGGGGATGGGTTTTACTACGAAAGATTTGGATCGTTCCCTGTCTGAATTTTCAGGAGGGTGGCGCATGCGGGTTATGTTTGCCAAGCTCCTTTTGCAGCAGCCTGCTTTGTTGATATTGGATGAGCCCACCAACCACTTGGATTTGGTTTCCATTAAATGGGTAGAAGCCTATTTAAAAAACTACGATAGTGCTTTTATAGTCGTCTCCCACGATAGAAGTTTTTTAGATGGTACGACCACTAAAATTGTAGAGATTACGGATAAAAAATTTACCATTTATGTAGGCAACTACAGTGACTACGAAATACAAAAATCCGAAAGGAGTGTGTTACAGGAAAATGCCTATGCCAATCAACAAAAACAGCTCAAACACGCACAAGAATTTATTGATCGTTTTAGAGCTAAGGCTAGTAAAGCCAAGCTCGTTCAGTCTAGGATTAAGGCATTAGATAAAGTAGAGAAAATAGAGGCCCCTTCTGCGCAGCGCAAAACCATCAAGTTCCAGTTTTCCATCAAACAAAATCCCAGTAAGATTGTTGCTGTGATAGAAAAAATCAATAAATCCTATGGTCCCGTATCGATTCTAAAAGATGCCACTGTAGCAATCAACCGGGGTGATAAAATTGCTTTAATCGGTGCCAATGGCCGTGGTAAAACCACCCTATTGCGTATCATAGCCGAGCATGAGGCCGCTGAGCAGCAGCAAAGAAGTTTGGGTAATAATGTCGAGATGGCTTTTTATGCCCAACATCAGTTAGAAGCCTTAAATTTACAACATACCATTATAGAGGCCTTGCGTGCCCATAGCAGCAGTAGTGGAGCCGAACGTACCGAGCAAGCGTTGCGTACCATAGCTGGGATGTTTCTTTTCACCAAAGATGATGTATTTAAAAAAATAGAGGTGCTCTCCGGTGGTGAAAAAGCACGTGTGGCCTTAGCTACTGTACTACTCTCTCAAGCCAACTTTCTATTACTCGACGAACCCACCAACCATTTAGATATTCAGTCTATTGATACACTTGGGCAAGCCCTACAGCAATATGAAGGCACCTGCTTGTTTGTATCCCATGACCGTAATTTTATCCAACAAGTGGCCAATAAGATTTGGTATATCGAAAACAAAAAAGTAAAGGTATTTCCCGGCAGTTACGAAGAATTTAAAGAAGTGGTCAATTTAAGTTAGATGGAATATCCATCTGCTTTGTGTTTGGTAAACTACGTTGTTGTCCTTGAAGTATTGTTGTATGTGTTTAGCCAATGGCGTCAACTTAAGGAATATCTATTCTAACACAGCGATAGAAATGGCTAATGTGTATACGCCGCTGCTCATGGCCGCCAATAAAAAGTTGGTACGCAGTAAAAGTAATGAAACGAACTATTGTTCAGCGGGAAAAACAGAGTTCGCCCACTGCGTGGGCTTCAAACAAGAGCTGTTTTTCTAATCCGTTGAACAATAGTTCGTCAGAAAAATACCAGTTTACTGAAGCGCCAAGTTTTTTTATCGGCGGCCATAAGCCCTTTAAATTGACGCAATGGAAGCAAACGCCAATTAAAATAATTTTTTATTTAAAAATCAATAATATACAAGCCTTAAGTTGACGCCATTGCGCTGAACACATACAGTAGTATTGCCTATCGCTTTTTCAAGTTCTTTGGTGCTAACTATTTTTTTTCACAGCTAGTGCTATGGACCATAAACCTGATTTTATAAAGCCCTTTTTGACCCAGCCTCTGCCGCCAGCGGGTTCATGAACTAGGATGGCAAGGTAGTGCAAACTGAAACTAATCATACCCATACAGATATCCTAAATAAGGATTTTCTACCCATCTAAGGACCACTTGTGTATCAGTAATACTATTATATGACTGATAATGAGATGATATATAATCAAACGAATCTACGAAAAAGTTGTCTAGTTCCATAGCTATAGGCGCAGCCTGAATCCATGCTAAGCATTACCAAGGAATCGAATCAGATAGCTGGAATAAAGCGTCTTGAGGATGAAACAAACTAGGTAAACGCTGCTCAAAAAGCTTTCACCAATTATGATAATTATCTTTTTAAATTGTATCCCTATTTTTTAAACTTTTATATAAAAAACTAAAAAATTGATTAAATTATTTAGTAAATATAATCATTTTTACTATTATATACAAGTGAATAAGTAATAATTCAGGAACGACTAAATAAGTAAATCAATGTTCTGTAAAAGCAATTTATATAGGTTTAAGCAACTGGTCCATATGATAGGGCTTAGTGGTTGCTCTTTATTATCTTTTGGTTGTAATCCCCTCAACACTATCGTGCCATGGGATCGCCCATCTTTAAAAACTTATTGTTTAGCAAAGTTTAATCCGAGATATGGGTATTATCAGCTACAATCAGATTATGCATTATCTCAGTTTATAGAATCGTTTTCTGTTCCTTTGGTTGATGGTCAGCACGCTGGGGAAGCATTAAAGCAATATCGTAATGTAGAAGCTTTCTTTAGGAAAAGTCCATTCCTTGTAATGCGTATGCATTATCCTAAAATTGTTGAACAATTAAATAGTGATGAGCTTAAGTATTTCTATGTAATACAAAGCGATAATGATATTAGTAAAAAAATTAAAACAGGCACATTAGATATTGATTGGATTAAGCGTGAAATCAAGCGTATGCAAGCAACTAAGATTCGGCATATCCCATCTATAGTCCCTGATTTATGCACCATTATGGTGAATAAATATGCTCGGCAATGTTTGTTTCAACTAGACTATAAGCGTCTTGAGGATGAACCTTGGTTATCTTTATTCGAAAGCAGTATCTTCGCTAATCCTTGGGGTGCACTCTCTACAGTAGGTGATATTCATCTAGTTGAGTCAGTTCTAAACCATTGTATGGGGCAGTTAGATTGGTACAGGAGCCGTATTGAAAAGTATAGTTCTGAGGGAAATTCGGGGTCTTATAGTAGGGCTAAAGATGACTATGACGCATATGCTAAACAACTTGGCGCAGCGCTGATACGTTTCTTGTGCATGGCTATGAATAATTATAATCATAGGGGACAAATCATTAAGCTTGTACTGGAGCAGGTTGGTTATTTAGATGATATGAACAGGCATCTTGATATCTATGCAGCGCAATCATGGTCTATGATTGCTTTGGATGAAGTATTAGCAAAAGGACAGTACGGTAATGATCCTGCCTATCTATCACTAGTTAGTCTATTATTGCGGCGTGTTGATGTCAATATGCAAGATGCGAATGGTAAGACGGCTTTACATAAGGTAAGTGCCATGCCCTATTTTGTGCGTAGTAGTAATACGAGTCCTTATGGTCCTGGTAAAGGTAGAATGAGATTTTTACTCAGGTATGGGGCTAATCCAAACATACAAGACTTTGATGGATGTACTCCATTGCATATCCTGGTGAAGACAGCTGATTTATCAGAATCTTGTATTGAATTATTGTTAAGGCATAAATGTAATCCAAATATACAGGACAACAATGGGGATACTGCTTTGCATCTAGCAGTATCTTGTGATAGACCATCGTCGCTAGCCTATTTGTGTCGTATACCGGCTAGGGTAGATATAAAAAATAACAAAGGAGAAACTCCTTTGGATGTAGCGAAAAGTAGAGGTGTGAGAAAATTAATTGAGCTACTCAATACCTATATTGCTTATTTAAGTCAAATACAGTTGGTAGTTGCCCGTTAAGGGGCCATTATAAACTATTCAACTCAGTCAAGTATAAGTTAGTATAAGTGCATTCATGTCTACTATAGTATAGTAAGTTATTTATCACTAGTGTAAATAACATTTGATAGCGATCTTTTCTCGTGTCTCTGCAGGACACTGTTGTAGCAAGGCAGTTTTATTTTTACTTATTTCTTAATAAGAAAGTAAGCAAAAACCTAGTGGCTTGAACAAATAGGATTTCCCTTAAGCCTCCACCATTGATTGAACCCTTAGGGCCTGATAGATATGGATCAGTGGTTGGTATATAGGAATTTATTTTGTTTATTTATCCCTTATTGTCAGTTACAGGCTTAATATAATCGCGTAACATTTAACCATTCAATCAATAACTTTAATCTAAAATGAATCTTTTTAAAAAAAGTATCGCCTTTTTAACCGCTTTGTCCTTTATGCCATCACCAAAAGTTGCCGCAGAGGAATTGCACTATGGTATAAGAATAGGAGGCGCTAACTCTTTTATGATCCTTCCGCGTTTACAAGAGATTAATAAAGAACTCCAAAACTCAGTATCAGATCAATCCCAAGGCCAAGCTAAGTTAGAATGTGGTAAGTGGAACCCTTGGTTTGCGGCTGCCCTATACATGGAGTATGCCTTTAACGATCATATAGGATTAGGTATGGAGGTACTCTATAGTAGATTTGATTGTTTAATGGAACACCAAAATCTTTCTGAAACAGAAAAGTGTAATATCAGTACCCTGAAATGCACTCATACCATTGGGCTGCCTGTGCTCTTTACATGGTACTGGACTGCTTTGATCTGCCCAGATTTCAAAAAAAATTATTTCCTTGGTCGTCTTTTCGTAGGGCTGCACAGTTTTTATCTTGTTAAGTGTGATATAAAACGAGAGATGATGGTTAACGGTGAAAAAACCTCAAGACCAATACTCTTTAACGGTGAAGAATTTGTAACTACTGATAGTTTTGTAGACGAACCTTTTAATGAAGGCGAGAAAAGACTTAAATATGGCTTTATATATGGCACCTCTTTAGAGTTTCCTAGTGGTTTGCTCCTTGAAATAAAAGGTATGGCGCCTTATAACTTCTGCAATGTAGAGTCTAAAAAGAATAGGCCTAATGTACACGCCTTCCATCTTTCTGTTGGCTATAATTTTGCTAAGCTATACGCTTAATACCTGGCGTTCCCTTTGTATCTATTCAATTCACTGGTTTTTTACGTTAAAAGCAAACCGCCCCTGAAAAAAGTCGCGTTTTAGAAAGTGTCATCTGACAGATGATTAAGAAAAACAGATTCCTTTCAAGCCCCCACAGGGGGCGGTTTCTGTTTTTCCATCTGTAAATGTCACTTTCAGCGACTTTTTACCGAGGGCTTGATTTTTGTACACTTTTTAATCAAGATATAAGTGGAATAAAATTCATTATGAACCAGTAACATGAACAGATACCCCCCCCTTTTTTTTATAAGCATTTAGGATGGCTTTGATTCGGGATGCTAGAGAACTTACCCCTCCTGTAACGCCTCTATAAGCTTTTTCTGCCTCAACAGCTGTATCGCAAGGTATAACGCAGCAGAGAGGCTACCGAGTATCAGTAGGTTCGGGATTACAAGAACCGTCCAATGGATATAAACAGGCACATAACGCATGTAATAGAGTGCTGGTTCAAGTGTAACATATTTATAGTGCGCTTGTAAAAAACCAGATCCTATACCTATGATGTTGCCATATATCATACCCAAACAGAGGGTCCGTAAACTATTATAGAGCAAAATCGCATCTACCTGCCCATCATAGGCGCCCAAGACTTTCAACACCCCCACCATATAACTACGCTCCATAAGTTGGATCATAACGGTAGCTACCATCGTGCATCCTGCTACCAATAGTATAAAAACAATAAAAATAGTTGTATTCTTTTGAATAATAGCTAGCCAATCATACAAACTACTATACTTCTGTTGGGTGCTTATCAGGCGCAAGTCGTCATCTATACGGCCTAAAATAGCCGTTCGCAATGCTTTTGTAGGGGACACATGGTCCTTTAAAAAGATGGCATAGCCATTGACGGTTTCTGAAGCCCAATTGTTTAACCGCTGCATCAGACGCCTATCACAAAAAGCCAAATGCTCATCTATTGCACTTAAATAGGTGCGATAGAGGCCCACCACTTTTAACTTCCGGTAGCGTGCGTTGGGATCTACCGTATGGACCACTACGCTATCGCCTAGCTTAAGCGCATGCTTTTGGGCCAGATGATGGCTAATACACCATTCATTTTGATGCTTACTTTGGGTGAGATCAGGTAATCTACCTGCGATGAGATAGTCTGCCAATGTTGTAGGATCGATACCCTTGCATAAGACGCCCGTTACACCTGCCCTTGTATGGATCAGCATAGGCTTTTGGATAAATGGGATGACGCTTTCAATGGCATCAGGTAAATCAGCCATTAAACGACACACTTGTGCAGCATCTACAGATGTAGGTGCATGGGGGTGCTGGACACCACTATATTTGGTAATTTCAAAGTCTCCAGTAAAAGCAGTTAGTTTTTTTTTAATTGCTTTTTGAAAGCCCAACATCACCATTGCGGCAATCAATATAGTAGCGGTGCCTATCGTAATGCTTAACGTTACAATGGTATCTATGGAAGCAGAAAAAGCCCCCCTATTTCGTTTCCGTACTCGGTTGGCCATAAAGGCAATCCAAGAAATGGTCTGAAAAGAGCACATCATCAATAGGCCTGCGCAAAAACAACACGTCTTTGGGAGGGTTTGCCTGAATAGATACAATAGCCAGCTGTTGTATCTTCATCTAATGGGATGCAACGGATCGTCGCCTTGGTTTCTGCTTTAATTTTTGCTTCTGTTTCGGTAGTCCCATCCCAATGGGCCAGTAAAAAGCCCCCTTGCGTAGCCATCAGCTTTTTAAAGGTAGTATAATCATCCACCAGCAGGGTGCGTTTTTGCTGTAAGGAAAGCGCCCGTTCGTAGATATGCCTCTGAATCATTTCCAACCAATCTGTAACTTGTTGGGTCAAATTGCCTATAGGAATGGTGCATTTCTCTTTGGTATCCCTACGTGCCAATTCTACTGTATGGTTTTGTAAATCATTAGGTCCTAAGGCTACACGAATCGGCACCCCCTTTTCTTCATATTCCGCAAACTTATACCCTGGCTTACGGGTATCTCTCTCGTCTAGCTTGACGCGCACCCCTTGACTATTTAATTGTTTTTGCAAAGCAGCTAATTGGGCTACTACTGCCGCACGTTCATGCTCTGTTTTATAAATCGGCACCATGACTACCTGTATAGGGGCAATTTTAGGCGGTAATACCAAGCCATTGTCATCCGAATGGATCATAATCAATGCGCCCATTAACCGTGTAGTAATGCCCCAGGAAGTACCCCATACATAGTCACGTATACCCGCCTGATTGGTAAAAGTTACCTCAAAGGCTTTGGCAAACCGTTGCCCTAGGTAATGCGCGGTACCAGCTTGTAGTGCTTTCCCATCCTGCATCAGCGCTTCAATGGTATAGGTTGTTTCCGCGCCAGCAAAGCGCTCGTTTTCTGTTTTAATCCCTTTTATCAAAGGGATTGCCATATAGTCTCTAATGATGCATTCATACAAATGCAACATTTGTAAAGCCTCTTTTTCAGCCTCTTCCTGCGTAGCATGGGCTGTGTGGCCCTCTTGCCATAAAAACTCTGTGGTACGTAGAAAGAGCCTTGTACGCATCTCCCAGCGTACTACATTGCACCACTGATTCAGTAATATGGGAAGATCCCTATAGGATTGAATCCAGTTTTTGTAGGTGCTCCATATAACCGCCTCTGAAGTAGGACGTACAATAAGTTCCTCCTCTAACTTAGCCGCAGGGTCGACCACCACACCTTGGCCATCTTCGGCCATCTTTAAACGATAATGGGTTACAACCGCACATTCTTTGGCAAAGCCTGCTACATGGCTCGCCTCCTTGCTCAGGTAAGATTTTGGAATCAATAGAGGGAAATAACCATTTACATGGCCTGTCTCCTTAAAAGCCCTATCAAAAATCGTTTGTAACCTTTCCCAAATGGCATAACCATAAGGCTTAATAACCATACAACCCCGTACAGAAGCATTTTCTGCCAGACCTGCACGGACGACTAATGCATTATACCAAGCGGAAAAATCAGATGCTCTTGTAGGTACAGAGGTCATATTTAAAAAATATATGGATCAATAAAGAAAAACAAGCCTATAAGCCGGGTTCTGTAGTGCGCTACCGCGCACTGCTTGCCATTTATCTGGAGTTATAATCACTTATAACTTCTAGCGGCCCACCCACATGTCTTAAAAACGAACGAGCAGCCCATTACGCTATTGCGTAGACATGCCTATTTGGCCTTGCAATCCCTAAGGTTTACCCTGCCCCTATGGTCACCCATAGAGCGGTGAGCTCTTACCTCACCTTTTCACCCTTACCCTCTTTATTGAATTGAAGAGAGCGGTCTGTTTTCTGTGGCACTTGCTGTCATATGGAAGATATGCCTTCCTGTTAGGAAGTAGGGTGCTCTGCATTGCCCGGACTTTCCTCTTTAACCTTTAATGGCCAAAGCGACAAGCCAGCTTGTTTTTCTAGTCTCTAATTTACGGTGTGGAGTAACCTATTCCAACGGATACCGCTAAAAAACGATTGATTCCTATCTGAAGACAACAATACCATCACCGCCTTACCCACGATATGATCTTCTGGAATAAACCCAATGAATCTAGAGTCACCAGATTGGTCTCGATTGTCTCCCATTGCAAAATAATAATTCTTACAAAACGTATAGTGCGCTACCTCCTGACCATCTATCCAACATGCAGTTTTCGTAAACCGAATATTTTTTTTCCCTTCAAATCTTTGTATGGTAGGACCATACAATAGAATATTTTGTGCATCCATTTGCAGCACCATGCCTTTATTTGGCACCCGAAGGGGACCAAAATTATCCTTGGTCCACCCTAAAGTAGGGCTAAAGGGATAGACACTGGACCGTAGGTCCCCTTCCTCTTCTACTGGGTTTACGGATTGAATACAAGTAGGCAAGATTGTAGTAAGTTGTTTCACTTTTTCTGGTGTAGTATATATCGTATAGCCTTCACGTCCCGGAATTGTAGTGCGTATAGGATTTTTAATGTCATTTTTTTCAAAAAAAGCAGCGGTTAAAATCCGCTTGGTTTTCATAAAATAGCAATATTGCGTTCTATCCGCTGAATCTGCTGGTTCCTCGTTAACATAAAGTTGTTTATGTCTTATATGCACTAAGTCACCAGGCAGTGCGATGCAACGTTTGATCCAATACGCGCGTAAGTCAGGAGGCTCATGACCTACCGGGGTATTAAAAACAATAATATCATTGCGCTTTACCTTACTCAATCCAGGCAAACGATAAGTAGGCAATTGAATCCAGTCAAGGTAAGAAGGAATCTTTGTACCTGGAATGGTTTGATGGGTAATTGGAAGTTGCAATGGCGTAGCGGGTGTCCGGGCACCATAGTGGATCTTACTGACCAATACAAAATCTCCAGTTAAAAGTGTAGGCTCCATAGAGCCAGAAGGGATCACGTATAGCCCAATCACCATCCAACGAATTAAGGCAGCTGCCATAGCGGCAAAAAAAACAGAACCTACCCAATCCCGAATGGCACCTATAGCTGAACCCATTCCATCCTGTTTTTTAGCTGAAAAAGAAGTCTTCATTCGTACGCTTCGTTATAATAATAGCTTCTATAGTTGGTTAGGATGCAATATAATACACTATTGGGAATTTTGCCAAAAAAAGCTACTTAAACCCAACATCAATCTATACAAAAGGTAGTTGATGTCTATTGTTTGATGATGACTTGGAATAGCTATACTGGTTGTGTGTTATACCAATAGGTTGTTTGAATCAAAAATTTATTGTATAATACTTAAATATAAATTTTAAGCAATAGGTTTTATGTTCTTTTTTTTCTATCTGTTTTTGGTACGTTGTATATACGGCTGTAGTACTATGGTTAGGTTGAACAACAACGATACTATGTCGGTGGAGGTAGGTTGTGGTGCTAGTGCAATGCGTGAGGCAACTATATCGCATATAGGCGATCCGGGGGGCTCTGGTTCTATGCTTGAAGATCCAATAGGGTGTCCACCAGACTTGGCAGCGGTAGACCTGTCCTCAATCGTTTACGAAGTTACCATTGATTCATCTGGTCAATATCTGGTTGGATGTTTAGAATATATAGTTGGCGATACGGCGCTACCTGATCCAGCTCAATCGACTCAAGAGGGAGTGGCCGAATTAGGCATGTCCTATTCACATCATCAGCAATATGATTAATAGATAACCCTATTAATGATGCAACGAGCGGTGGAGCCATAACAGATCAAGGTGGACTGCTTGAGTTTGATGTTGCAAGCCAACCCAACGCTTTAGGTATTGTTTCAATAAGGCATCAAGGTATAAAAAAAGAAAAAAACCCTTACAAATGTGATATATGTGGTAAAGGTTTTGGCTATAAAACTTCTTTAGATGCACACCATAACAAACATACAAGATTAATACAGTACAAATGTGATATATGTGGTAAAACATTAAAGAATCAATCTGGTTTAAAAAGACATAAAAAGAGAAACCACACAGGAGAAAAATCGTAGGAATGTGCTACCTGTAGTAAATATTTTGTTACGCAATTCGAGTTGAGTGCTTATCAAAATGGCAGAAGCAAAATGGGAAAATCTGTCTTTCCTCAGCTGTGTCTAAATATTGTGTGAAGTATGCGAAATCCCTAAATTGCATGGGTGCTACATTCAGGTTGTATTGCATGCATCGTATACAAAAAAACCAGGCCATATCTGTTCAAATGAACCATCCATTAATCATTTTAGGTATTGAATCCTCTTGCGACGAAACTGCTGCTGCTGTAATCCGTGGTGGCAAGATAGTTAGCAATGTAGTCATGAGTCAGTTGATGCATCAAAAATATGGTGGTGTGGTTCCAGAACTCGCAGCAAGGGCACATGAAACCAATATGATTCCTGTGGTAACCGCTGCCCTTGAAGCGGCCGCCATACAAAAGTGTGCATTAGATGCCGTTGGGTTTACACAAGGTCCAGGGTTATTGGGTCCACTTTTAGTAGGCAGCTGTTTTGCCAAATCATTCGCTTTTTCGCTGGGTATACCGCTTATAGCTGTCCATCATATTCAAGCACATGTATGGGCTAATTTTATTGATGATCCTAAACCCACGTTCCCTTTTCTCTGTTTGACCGTTAGTGGGGGGCATACACAAATTATCTTAGTGCAAGATTATTGCTCTATGGAGGTTTTAGGCGAGACCCAAGATGATGCTGTAGGAGAGGCCTTTGATAAGATAGCCAGTTTAATGGGGCTAGGCTATCCAGGTGGCCCTTTAATAGATCACTATGCCCAAGGAGGTAATTCCCAAGCGTTTGCTTTTCCAGCTACCCATATACCCGGGTTTGATTTTTCATTTAGCGGGATCAAAACCGCTTTTGCGCTGTTTATTCGCAAGCAGACACCTGAATTTCTGTTGGCCCATCGGGCCGATATCTGTGCCAGCATTCAAGCTGTTCTGGTGCGTATGTTATTGGATAAATTCACCAAGGCGGCTCAAAAGAGTGGTATTACCACCGTTGCATTAGCTGGAGGGGTAGCTGCCAATAGCTATTTGCGACAGCAACTCAAGGCGTTGGCAGAGCAACACCACTGGCATGTTTTTATACCCGCTATGCCCTACTGTACAGATAATGCTGCTATGGTAGCTATGACGGCTTATTATAAATATCAGTTGAATGAATTTACTGATTTGACTGTTAAGTCGTTGCCTAGGTATCCAATTGGGTAAGGCGTTTGTATGTGTTCAGTGCAGTGGTTTTTTTGCGTCAAAAAAAACGCCCCTGTAAAAAGTCGCGGTGTAGAAAGTGGCATTTTACATCATCTTCTTGGTTGGTCTGTGGTTTTAGCCTTTTTGCTGCAATCTCTCTAAGATTTCATTTAAACCAGCTTCATCTGACACCAATACATCTCTTGCTTTACTTCCTTCAAAGGGCCCTACAATGCCTGCTGCTTCCAATTGATCTATAAGCCTACCAGAACGGTTATAGCCCAGCTTCAGTTTGCGTTGAATCAGGGAAGTACTGCCTTGTTGATGCAATACAATCAGTCTTGCTGCTTCTTCAAATAAGGGATCGGTTGATTGCAGATCTACTGTTGTGCTCTCCTCTTTGTCTTCCTCATCATAAGTAGGTAATAGGTAGGCAGATGGGTAGCCTTGTTGTGCCCCAATATAGCTACAGACCCGTTCCACTTCTGCAGTATCTAAAAAGGGCGTTTGTAACCGAATGATATCAGAGTTCATAGAGAGCAACATATCCCCATTACCGACCAATTGCTCCGCACCACTGGCATCTAAAATTGTTCTAGAATCAATGCGTGAACTTACTTTGTAGGAGATTCTAACCGGAAAGTTGGCCTTGATAATCCCTGTAATCACATTTACAGAAGGCCGCTGTGTAGCCAATACGAGATGGATGCCAATGGCACGTGCCAATTGGGCCAGTCGTGCAATGGGTACTTCTATTTCCTTGCCTGCTGTCATCATCATATCGGCAAATTCATCTATCACCAATACAATATAGGGTAAAAACCGATGACCTTCTTGAGGATTCAATATTCTTTTTATAAACTTCTCATTGTATTCTTTAATATTTCGCGTACCGGCTTCCTTTAATAATTCGTAGCGGTGGTCCATTTCAATGCATAGGGAGTTCAGGGTATGGATGACTTTTTTGGTTTCTGTAATAATGGGTTCTTCGCTGATGGGTAGCTTCGCTAGAAAGTGACGTTCTAATCTATTGTATAATGAAAGTTCTACCTTTTTAGGATCTACCAATACCAGTTTTAATTGGGAAGGATGCTTTTTATAAATCAAAGAGGTCAGAAGCACATTGAGCCCTACCGATTTGCCTTGCCCGGTAGCACCTGCAATGAGTAGATGCGGCATGCGGCCTAGATCTGCGATAAACAACTCGTTTGAGATGCTTTTACCCAATACAATAGGTAAATCCATCTTTCCTTTTAAAAACTTTTCAGAGGCGAGTACCTCCTGAAGCGGTACGACCTCTCTATTTTTATTGGGTACTTCAATGCCAATCGTCCCTTTGCCTGGTATGGGCGCAATGATGCGGATGCCTAGTGCTGCCAGGTTTAGGGCAATGTCATCTTCTAGGTTTTTGATCTTAGAAATTTTTACGCCTGCTTCGGGTACGATTTCATAGAGGGTAACCGTAGGGCCAATTGTAGCTTTGATCTTGGCTATATTGATTTTAAAGTTTTGTAAGGTTTGTACAATATTGTTTTTATTGATTGCCAATTCCTCCTGTGTGACTGATAGCTGTGCTTGATCATACCGTTCCAATAGGTCTAAAGCGGGATATTTGTAGGTAGATAGGTCTAAAGTTGGGTCGTAGTTTTCGCTTCGAATAGGATGTAAAGGCATGGGCTTGGGAGGTGCAGGGGGGGCTGCTGGGGGCAAATTTTGGACCTGGGGAGCCACTACTTCAAAGTCTACATTGTTTGTAGCTGCTATAGCAGGTGGTGTGTGGGTATGATGGACATCTGTGGTGGTTGCGTTATGATTCGTTTTTTTTTTACTAGACACTTCCCCACTTTCTGCGTCCAATGGTTCCCTAGCCATTTCCTGATCAACCCAGCATGCCGCATCTTTTTTTACCTGTTTGCCTGCAAATAGGCGTATGGTCGGTAAAGAGGTAATATTAAAACATACGACTGCAAAGATGATCAAAGTAGTACAAAGCAAGATAAATGTACCATAACCCAATAATGCTTTAAACAAGGTACCAAGCGCATAGCCAACGCCTCCCAGCTGGTTGGTCAGCAGCGTAGCGGTCGGGTAGAGGGTGGCTAGATAGCCCAGTAAAACATTAGACCATAATACAAGAAAAATGGAGGCCATCATCACTTTTAATAGGGAAAGGTTCGGCCAAATTTTTTGTGTAACCATTTTGAGACCGATTAAAAATAGGCCAGGTAAAAAGATAAAAGCAGTAATGCCCCACCACATATGTACACAATAATAGCTTACAAAAGCGCCTGTAAAACCCAACCAGTTGCAGATGGCCATACCAGATGCTTTGATCCCTAATGTGCGTGCAGCTTCAATAATGGCCTGATCTTTATGGCTATGCATAAGATGGGAGCAGAAGGCACATGCTAGAAAAATACTGATCCCCTGTAGCAAAAATCCAATGGTTATTTTGGTACGTTGATCCAATATCAATGGGTTAGGTGCCACTGTTTTTTTAGGCGTATCTGGCTGAGCTTTATAATTATTTGGGGCCATTGCATCAATATAAAAAAGATAAAGAATGTCAAGTAGATGCGGTTAAGCAAGCTAAATTTAAGCAAATCCCAATTCTAATTTAGCTGCTTGAGACATTCGGTCTATCGTATAAGGTGGTTCAAAGGTAATATGCACGTTTACTTCATTCACCTCTTCTATAGCTTTCACTTTTTCTTCTACTTGGCTAGGTATAACGTCTGCTGCTGGGCAATTAGGGGAAGTAAGCGTCATTAAGATTTCAATATTATTGAGTGGTAAAATGGTAATGTCATAGATAAGCCCTAGTTCATAGATATCTACCGGTATTTCTGGGTCATAAACTTGCTTAATGGCTTCTATGACCTGTTCTTTTTGAATCATAGTTGGTTGCTTTGAGTGGTGAATTGGTTGCAATATAACCAAAAATAAACCTATCAACTTAAGGTCATTGCAATAAGGAACAAAAAAATGGCCTATGCGAGTTTTAAATGGGTTTGCTTGCTCCCATTAAGTTATCGTCTGAACAGATAAGTTGCTTTAACTAAAACATTCTTTAATCTAAACGGCTTATAGCAATCATTAGCTATTGCTTTTTTATAAACAATAAGCTAATATATAAAATTGATAATATTTTAAAATTATGGTTTAAGTTTCTGTTAAATGGGAACAGATTTTAGTTTCTATGCTCTATACTTATTAGCATAATAGCAATAGAGCGCAGCCATTATAACTTAATAATGATTACGATTATGGTAAAATTCAATTATACAATAACAGCGCAGCAAGGCAAGAGAAAATGCCCTATTAAACAGATAATCACCATGTTGTGTGGTAGTCTTATACTATTGATAACAATAGGTTGTCATAGCCTCAACAAGGGATATGGCGCTGGCACATGTTTTGTATTCGGATCCAGAGATATATTAAATTATATATCTGTAAGAAAGAAGATGTTCAACCCTATACTACAGCTATCGGTTGTTACCTTAGAACGGATATTCAAACAAAAACAAGAACAAGCAATCAAACGAATGATCAAACGAAGAATCAAACTAGAAATCGAACAAAACATCAAACAAAAGCTCAAATAAAAAATCAAACAGATATTCCCTTTTTCTAGGAGCAATAGATATGGTATAACGTTAAAAAATTGTCATAGCAAGATAGGAAAACGATTACTCAAGAATGGTGCAAACAGTAATGACTTATTTTACGAGGTAATAGATAAGATAGCTTCTGGATATGGTCCTAAAGGTTATGACTTTAAGCCTAAGTGGAGCGAGTGTAAAAATAAAAAGGCTCGGTGCTATAGTAGTACTGATATGCTTCATATACTAGACTATTTATTAAAAAATAACTTAGTAGATCCGGACCGCCATGATAAGAATGGGGAGCTACCACTTGCAAAATTAATCTCTAATGCGTTCTTCTACGCTATGCAGGGCAATTATAGTAATGACTACTTTTTAAATGGAGCTGATTGCTGTCTAGATGCTTTTTTCTTGCTTGTACACTATGGTGCAAATGCTAAGTTACAGTCTGGAGAAATTAAGAAATCACTAATGAATACAGTTAAATAGCATTCCTTTAATGCTATGGTGCAGGTTCTACGCTCAAGGATGAAAAAAGCTATTATCTTGTTATCTTACCCTAGATCCTAATGGATTTAAAGAGGACATACGAGAAGATAAAAACGCAACGGACTACTATTTAAAGTTTCCCAATGAAGAGGTAAGATCTGCTTTAAAGTCAACCTTAATTAAGATTATGGACGAAGTCCAGGAGGAAACAGGTAAACAATATAGCACTTCGATTCTTAATACTTTAAGAAATAAAAAGTGGTCTGTCTTTCTTAACTATATTCGAAGTGATTGCTTAGCTAAAGCAGGCTATCGTTTTCTAGATAAAACAGAGAGGAGTTTTCAAAGGGCTTTATATTTATTTCTAAATGGTGTTTTTCATGCAACGCATGATATGCAGACTAGTGCTGAATCCGACAGTGGCATAGGCCGCACAGATATCGTTATGGAGGACCATAGAAACGACCAAAGAGCTGTCTATATCTTTGAGTTAAAAATAGATAGACCAGCGCTGGAGGCTTTAACACAAATACACAGTAAAGATTACAGTATTAAATATGGTTCATGTAGTGAAAAAATCCTGATAGGGATAACCTGTGATGCTGCAAAACTTAATATAACAGAGGCAATTGTTCAAGTACATCAAAAAGATGAGCAAGATAATTTTAGAGAAGTTGTTTATACACACTTTACAGTTGACCAGTCTGGTTATTTTAAAGAGGTAATAAACCAATAGCCAATCATATTAAGAACGTCAATTCGGGATTAGATCATATTTTTAATATGCTAATCAGCATTAAAATAATTTAATGGATTAACGAGTAAATATGAATAGAAAATATCTAGGAAGTAATTTGGGGAAGTGTTCGATTAACTGTGTCAAGTCTGCAAAAAGTTATAATTTAAATAATTAAACATTTAAGGTTTTAGACATGGAAGAACATATGCAGAATGACTACGTTGGTTTAGTAGATTACAAATTTCTGGAGGCAAATATTTTGTCCTCTATCCGTTTAGGTAAGCCATTGACAGGCAAAGGTGGGGCATTAACCCCTCTGATAAAAAGCTTCTAGAGGCGAGTCTAGAAGGTGAGATGGCCCATCATTTGTCTAGTGAGAGGATAGTAAATAATCGAAGGAATGGTAAAAGTTGTAAAACTTTTCGTACAAGCTCTGGTTCCTTTGACTTGGTAACCCCTAGAGATAGAACAGGTAGTTTCGATCCACAAATAGTTAAAAAGCGTCAAACAAATCTTCATCCTGAACTGGAAACCAAGATTTTAAGCATGTTTTCTAGTGGTATGAGCTATAAGTCTATAGCCGCTCATATTGAAGAAATCTATGATCATAAAGTATCAGCTGCTGAAATATCGGCTATTACAGATAGCTTATTGCCAGTAATAAATGAATGGCGTAACCGTCCTCTTCAATCGGTCTACCCCATAGTTTTTATGGATGGTATGTTTTTTAAGGTTAAAGAAGATGGGAAATGTGTAAGTAAATGTCTGTATACCTTATTAGGCATAGATCAAGAGGGTAAAAAAGAAGTGTTAGGCTTCTATTTATCTGAAAGTGAGGGAGCTAATTTCTGGTTAGGTGTACTCAACGAGCTTAAGGCAAGGGGTGTAGAAGATATCCTTATTGCCTGTGTTGATGGACTAAAAAGCTTCCCTGCAGCCATTAATAACGCTTTTCCCAATGCACAGGTGCAGGTCTGTGTAGTACACCAGATACGCAATTCCATCAAGTATGTAGCTAGCAAAGATGTAAAACGTTTTTTAACTGATTTAAAGCAAGTATATCAAGCTTCAAATAAGGAAGTTGCAGAACATTATCTATTGGAATTAGAAGAAAAATGGGGAGAAAAGTATCCAATGGTTATCAAATCTTGGCAAAACAACTGGGAGCATTTGTCTGGTTACTTTAAATATTCAGATCCTGTCAGAAGGCTAATTTATACGACCAATCCAATAGAAAGCCTCCATAGACAAATTAGACAGTTTACCAAAACAAAAGGGGCATTTACCAGTGTCAATGCTTTGTATAAATCAGTATATTGCGCTATCAAGAAGATGGAGGATAAATGGACTATGCCGCTCAGAAACTGGGCACTGACCATATCTCAGATAGACATCTTTTTTCCTGGAAGAGTCAAATCTGAGTTGACGTGAAGCCCGAAACTGACACAGTTAATTGAACACTTCCTAACCTTAGAGACAATGGTTTTATAGATTAATTTTATCCTTTTTACCATAAATATCTCACTATAAGTTTATAAAAATAGATAAAATATTTTCTTTCCCATTGGCTTGTTTTTCAGTTAAAAAAACCTTAAGAAGTAAGGGTATACCATTAAAATACCATTAAAATGATATTACTGGACATCACGGGCGCCCTTGAAGGTTGGATCACAAGCGGTTACCAGTTGTTAACTTTGGTAGCCAAATTACTAGGCGTAGTAGGCGCGTTTAGACTAGCCTATCTATACAATGTGGGTAGAGACAGAGGTATGATCTTTCATGAATTGTTACACTGGATAGGTGCCATTGTCTTCTTTTCATCAGTTGGTCCTTTGTATGATATGATTGCCAATTTTTTTAAACTCTAAATCAGATAAAAACATAATCTTCCATGCAAAAATTAGTCAATAGCCCCTATTTAAAAGAGAAAGGCGTTTTAGGTCCGTTTTCTTTACCAGAAGCCTTAGTGGCGCTAGGCATTTGTTGCCTGACCTATATGGTCTCTTGTTACTGTGAAGACTTTTTGCACTACAATCGTATGTGGACCATCTCTTTAACAAGCCTAATGATTATTATCTCTTTTTTGATAAAAATATTTCTAAAACATAGTAATCCTACCTGGCTATCAAGTCTTTTCGCTTATCATTTTTTGCATGTACCGATAGATATTTTTAGGATAAAATTTAAGATCAATGCTTTTCTCAAAAAAAGATAAGAAAGAAGACCTACATAGAGTCTTACCTTTTGTAGATTTTCACAATGATATGGCCATATCTGCAGATGGGACTATTTCTGTACCCTTTAAAGCTACTTTAGCCTTTCAGGAACAGTATACCGAGCAACAGTATATAGATTGGACGCATATGCTATCTAATAGCATGAAAGAATTGCCCTGTAACAGCCTTGTGCAACAAGTAGATATATACTACCCAGATCAATGGCATAATCCATCTGTAGATAGTAACGAGCTTGATTTTTTTAAACAAAAACAATTCAGTCATACAGAAGGTTGCCCTATACTCTGCCATGAATCCTATATCATACTTTCCTTTCCTGGATTGTATAAGGAATATACACCAATATCTACTTTTTATTCTAGAGATGAGACAAAAAGTTTTATCAAAAACCCATTTATTAATTTAGAAAAGCGATTAATAATAGCCAAGAAAGATGCAGCCCAATTTCGTCAAAGTGTATCTACCCATCTTCCCTTAAACACTCTTACGTCTGGTGAATTTTCCCGTTTGGTACATAGATGTTTATCCTTAAACTTTAAAGATCCTGAAGGTACCTTATATGGTGGTTTATTAAAAGACAAAGCATATCTACAGTTGGCTGGTAGAAAAGCGCAAGTAATTTCTTTAATGGAAAGTGCTGCTGAGCCTAGTTATACCGTTCTGGATAGATTTGGCCACAATGGAGGAGTGTGCGCTCCTTTAACAGAAGGCCTTGGACGAAGCATAAATTTTCCGCATGTTATTTCTAGAGTCATTCGCATGATCGACTCTGAATCTTTCTTAAAAAACCATTTCAACGCATTTGCTTGGAGTGAAGCCACTAAACTCGATGAACGTAAGCTACAAAACATCAGACATATACGCAGTGAAATGGCTGATTTCGAACAAACACTTCGCGAGAGAAACGAACCAATTGTTTATTTATCTTTTTTAGTGATACCATTTGGTATGACTGATTTATCAACCCTAAATGAATACAGTTCTCAGGTACTAGCTGCTTTTTCTGGGATAGGCATGAGGGGTTACTTAGAAACCATTGATACGGCTAATCTATTTTTTGCCGCTTTACCAGGCAATGGCAATCAGGTATATAGGCGTCTACCGATTCCCCTACTAACAGCGGTGGCCCATATGAATAGTACCACTCCCTTCACAGGTTATCAAGAAGGTGTGTTTCTAGCGAATAGATATAGAGAACCGATCTATTTGAACCCATTTAATACCGATTTAGACAACCAAAATGCCTTTATTTTCGGCCCTTCTGGATCTGGTAAATCCTTCTTTAATGGCAAAATGATTAAAGATCGATTTCAAGCAGGCCATATAGTGATTGTCATTGACAGTGGTGGCACCTATCGCCATTTGTTCAGTGCGCTAGGAGGCAAATATATTGAACTCAGTTCAGAAAAATCTTTAGGCTTAAATCCTTTTTTATTCCCAGCTGATGAATCAGGCAGATACCTGCCAGATAGTAGTAAAATTATATTTCTAGTTCAACTGATTGGCAAAATGTGGAAGGGAGATTTGAATGAAAATCCCATGAGTGAAGTAGAAAAATCTTTACTCTCTCAGTGGATTAGTGATTATTATAGAGATTTACCAAAAGCGGTCATCCCTACTTTAACGGGCTTTTATGACTATTTACAAACATTGGTAGCAGCTAATGGACAAGCTATTCTTGATCTTAAAAAGGAACAGTTGTTCCCTTTTCAAGAATTTTTTATTGTGTTAAAGCCATTTGCGAATGGTATCTACAAAAATCATTTTAATGCTTTAGAGCAAGACTATCTATTAGACCATAGGTTGGTCTGTTTTGAGTTAGAAGCCATTAAACAGAATAGCAAACTTTATCCATTGGTAGTACAAATTCTATTTGAATTTGCTTTTGAGATGGTATCTAAACATCCAGATGCCATCAAGTTTATAGATATAGAAGAAGGTTGGACCACCTTAGATGATGCCTCTAGAGAGCATATAGAAGCTTTTTACCGAAAAGGCAGAAAAACCAAAACCTCTATTCGAATCATCACCCAAGACATCGGGGAAATCAAATCATCTAAGATCGCTAGTGCCATTAAAAACAATGCAGCTACCTTTATCCTGTTATACAATGAAAAATCCTCCAGCAGAGAAGAAATAGGTACTTTCTTAGGTATGAATGCGTTAGACATGCAAAAGTATGCCAGTCTGCGTCGTAAAAACGGTCCAGGTGGTTTTAGGGAAATCTTTATTAAAGAGATGAGCCAGAGTCACGTGTGGCTATTAGAACCCTCTCTTTGGGAACATGCCATGTTTACTTCTCATCCATCAGAAAGAAACCAAATCGCTTCATTTACTAAAAAACATGGAAATATAGAAGATGGCATTGCAGAATGGGTATACCATACGAAACAAAAATATTATGTCTAGTCATTTTCAAGGTATTCTATCCTCATCAGCTAATCTAGCTGCACAAAACCTAATGGTGGATGTTACCATTACCAAGATGATTGGAGTAGCTAAGTTGTTACTATTGCCTTTCTTATTGATCCGTTTAATCGTCTACTATTTTCAGTATCATTTAAGTAGTGCTGAGTTATTAAAATCATGTTATACCAGTCTGTTAACACTGACTGTTACCTTTATACTTCTTCAATTCTACTTGGATATTTTTCATATACTAGACAAGTTAACTGCTTTAATTATGAAGGGGTTTGATTGGCATGATTTAATTAAACCTGATAGTTTAAAAGAATATCCTGAGATAGGTATATGGGAGTTGATTAAAAATTGCTTTTCGAATGTAACTACTAAGGTGTTAAAATCCATAGCTGGCATCATAGGTTTAACCACTACTATATTCCGTCATCAAGCGATCCTATTTACTTTACAGGTCGGTCCTTTGGCCATTTCCGCTAGCCTCTTACCAGGCAATTTTAGCGGAATAATTATTTATTGGCTCAATATGCTGATTTCCTTTTTAATGTGGGGGGTAACCATTGATTTGCTAGACTATTCACTGATTTCTTTAGAGTTTAATAATGTAGATGGGATAGGTGCTGCCATAGCTACTTGCTTGATGTATGCTATGGTAGGTCCGCTTACCTCCTTATATATAGGCAATACGATAGGGAACAGCCTTTTTGCAATAGGAGAAGCAAGGACGAGTCAGTTTATGACTTATGGAGTTAGTAGTTTACAAAAGTTGAGAAAACAAAATGAATAGTGACTAGACAATACATTAATCCTTACTTCGTAAGGTCTGTGTGGGCAAGCTAATGGGAAAGAATACTATAAACACAATACAATATGTTAGATAATAAAGATTATCAGTCATCAACTGTTCAATCGATTCATAAGCTAAACAGCTATCATTACGGGAATATCATTAACCTACTACGATTTTTAGTTGTTTTTCTTTTGGTATCCTTAGGTGGTTTATCTGCTTTTTTAGGCTATTTGGTATTTAAACAGAACAGAAGTGATTTGGTCTATTTTGCTACCCTTGAAGGGACCCATGTGGGTATAAGAAAAGAGAATCCAACTAATAACAGCAGAGAATCGTTTGAAGTAGAAAATTTTTCCATGCGTTTTATACAAGATGGTTTTGCCCATAGCGAAAACAATTATCAGGAAAATATTGAAAGAGCCTTGACCGTCATGAATAATGCTTCTAGAGTTACCTTAAAAAAACTCTTTTCTGATGATAGTTTGTTTCAAGTATACAAGGAGTCTAATGGCGTAACAACAGTTACTGTTAAACGCATAGTTACTGATACAGCATCTTATCCATACAAGGCAGAAGTCTACTTTCAAACAGATTTAAAGTTTTTAACGGGCCAAGGAAAAGTAAAAACCCATAGCTACCATCAAGGGATTGCATTAGAAATGCAACCAACGTCTAGATGTAGTAAAAATCCCTATGGCTTAATGATCACCGATCTAACCTTTTTAAATCATGAAGCACAGTAGCCTGTTACTATTTTTGATCTTTTATTTTCCTGTTTTTGCATTGAATATTAAAGTATCTGACCAATATCCCACTTTACTCGAATTTAGTGGTACCATTGAGAAGATTTCTTTTGGTAATGGAGACCAAGAATATGTCTCCAAAGAAGAAGGTAGGTTCTTAGAAGTAAAAGCCAAGCGTCCTGGGACCAGTAAGACTACCGTTACTGTTTTTTATCTAGTCAATGAAGGGAAAAAGAATGAAAAGATAGATGTCTTCTATGGAACCGTTAGTTATGATGCTGGGATACAACCAATGTATGATCTTACCCATCATAAAGTGAAACAAATAGAAGAACTAGAAAAGTGGGATACCGATGAACCATTAACTGAATCCTTAATAGAAGCTATAGAATACGTATCCCAGGATCAACCAAATATCAAACGTTTTCATCAAACCAAACAAAAAGTGAGTTGTTTTTTGAGCAATGCCATTAGCACAGGAGAAGAGATTGTTTTAAAATTTGTATTAAAAAATAGCTCTCCCTACAACTATAAAGTAGGAAGCGTATACTTTTTAGGTAATAACAAAGACAAAACTGCTATTCCTATTAAACTCAAACCTAAGCGTATGGTAGTAGTCCCAGGAGAGATCGTACCGATGACTTTCGTTATTAAACATAAGGTAGAAAAATCAGGTATCGTCGTTCGTTTTGAAGAGAAAAAAGGACGTAGAGATTTAAGTTTGACCTTACCTAATAGATTGTTACTGAGTATACCATGTTTGGTTAAAGAATCTAAAGAAGTGTAGTTCCTATGGACAAGAAGCAATTAGGTTTTGGATTCGCTGGATTGTTGGTTATTGCTTGGGTGGTGCTCAGAGATGTTCGCAAAACAAAAAGTTGGTATAATTTTTTTGTGGCCCCTCCACCTAAACCTTGTAAGCTACTCGAAAAAGCAGAACCCTTGTCGATTACGAAAGAAACCAATCAAAGAATGAAGAATCGCTTTCAATCAGAGCAGGTACGCTGTTCTTTGTTTGAAGATATGGCTAAAAATATCAGTAAAGATGTATCAACAGTTGAACCAGAGTCTGCTGCATCAAAATCGGTTAAAGAAGCCGAACCAGTTACCATTAAACCTAAAAAGGTAATTCAAAAAGTTCAAAAGATAGTTTCTTCTCCAAAACAGGAAAAAAACTACTTTCCAGTAGCCTTTGAAAGAAAAGGGAGAAAAAGGAATATTAAGGTAAAAAACAGCTTTGCTGCAGGCTATGTCTACGGCACACAGGAGCTCAAACATGGCAGAAGTATTAAAATACGTGTCAAAGAAGCTTTTGCTTACAAAGGTCAAGAAATACCAAAAGGCGCATTTTTATATGGAATTGTTGCTTTTGGAAAGGAAAGAATTCTAGCTAAATTAGAAACAGCTGAATTTGGTAAAAATGTGATTTCAGTGGCTATTGGTTTGTATGACTCAGACTATATGATTGGATTATTGGTAGAGAATTTGCATCCTTTTATTGATCAGGCGCAAAACAAATTGCTCAGTAGAGCAGCTAGTAGTGGCAATAATTCTTGGATCAGGGAGATCAGCGGGGTGGTAGTAGATGGTATAAAATCTGCTAAAAATGAGCAAAAAATCACAATAGAAAATAGAAGAAAGGTATTCCTTAAACCAATAGAAAAATGAATAAGTGTAAAAAATATGGTCTGGTCTCTTTATGCCTGTTCATTCCTATTACCTCTTCAGCAAGTATAGGATCTTCTATCAAATCAGGATTAAACAAAATCCTACCTAATGGATTAAAAAAGTGGATACCTGGTCTATCTCCAGAAGAAAAAACAGCTCAGTTAATGGAAGAACAAGTAGGTACTTCTAATAACGTTCTAGCACAAATGAAAGATGCGGCTGATAGTATGAGAAAACTAAAAGAGCGTGTAGAACAAGCTAATTCTATTAAAAATCAAAGTAAATCATTATTTAAAGATCTCGCTGAAGCTAAATATGGTAAAGTAGCGCTAGGTATATCTGAGAAAATCAGTGGTATTAGTTTAAATCCTAGTGATTATATTCCTAGTTTAGATTGTACTAAAGATCTTAAAAGAAATTGTTCTTTTTCGTACTATAGAGAAAAAGCGCTATTAGGTAGAGTAGATGCTTTTACCAGTAGAAGTAGTAATTTCATGGGTACCAAACCTCCAAAAAGTTTAAACAGGCTTTGCTCAGATATTCAAATGGAATTGCGTCTATCAGATCAAATTAAAATAGCTGCTAAAGAGGCCAATAACAGACTGATTCCAGTCTATAAAGAACAGATCAAAAATCTAGAGATTCAAAATAAAAAGATAGATAAAACTCTATCCAACCCTAATTTTTATAAAAATGATCCAGTAAAATACTTTCAACTAGAAAGCATTAAAAACAAAAATATCTTAGATATGGGAGAACTGGTAGAGCGGATCAATAGACTTCAAGTGGCATCGGAAGAGGTTTCTAAAAAAGATAAAGAAGCTATTGCAGAGTTATATAGTGCAAAGTTAAACAATGATCTAATACAGCATATCGTCAAAAGTAAAATAAAAAGAAATAGTAATTTTTAAATGAAGATGAGAGAAAAATACAAACTAGAAGCAATCAAAGAATTTGCAGAAAATCCTTTCATAAACTACAGGTCAGAGGTAGAATTGGATGAGTTTTTCATAGATGAACTGTCAAATAAATCTAAGAATATCATCAAGTATTTAATGTTCAAACATTCATTTAAAGAAGAAAAATTCTTATTTAAGCTAAATGAGTTTAATAGGTTTATGATATATATCAATATGGAATATCCCTGTGATGGTATAGTAGAACTATGCGCTAAAAAGGTATTAGCTAAAACCAAAGATCCAGATCTATATTGGGTGAATAATGATTTCTTTAGAACTGGAATCTTTCAACCAAAATACATAGAAGATGATGGTTGTAAGTAAAGATGCCTAGACAAGTTCCTGGATACGAGATGGAGACAAACCAGTAAGAGCAATAATATCCTCTATAGGGTAGCCACGCAAAATCATAGATTTGGCGATAGAAAAGGCTTTCTCAGCTTCTCCTTCTAGTTTTCCCTCTAGCTTGCCTTTTTCTTGCCCTATTCGGATACCTTCTTGTCTCCCTTTTTTAATACCTTTTTTCTCTCCTTCTTGCCTTAATTTTTCAGCTACTGACATGGCGATTTCCTTTAATTTTGGGTTAGATTTTTTAATCGTTTCTAACAAATCTGGCTGGTCATCCACCTGTAAAATATACAAAAAAGCTTGATCAGCATATCCAATATAATCTTTTTCTAGGAGATCTACAATTAATCTCATATGATCAGTAAACCACTGATGAAAAGAACGATAAATTCCTTGTTTAAGTACCATGGCTGCAAAAGCAGCCTTTTTATAGCTAAGCAGTTCATCTTCAGATGTACTATATAGATCAACCAGATGAAAACGGTCAAACATACAAGACTTAGCTAGTTCAGGATCCGAGAACATAGATAATAAACTATTTGAACCCTTATATGGTTTATTGCCGTTATATATACAGTTATTTAGGATAACTGGAAGAGACACATTTCCATTCTCTTTTAAATGTTGGCGTATTAGTTGAACGTTGTATTCTAGGAACCTTAGTGGCATATATGGATCTTCTGTAGACTGGTGTTCGGTAAGTACATATAAGTACCCTTCTTTCCCATTTATACTGGTTTTGAATACTAAATCAGATTCTCCTCTTCTACCCACTGGATCCACAAAGCTCTTATTAGTCAATTCTAAATTTTCTTGATCTATTTTGATAAATAGATCGGAAGGCAGATTGGCAGATAGAAAATCTAGCATTGCTTCCTTGCTTCCTTATTGCAAAAAGTGTTCTTAAAGACCGTATCATGAGGCTTATCCGATCCTTCTTTTTTATCCTTTCCCTTGTTTTTTTTCTCACTCATGTGATCAATACATTACGAAAAATAAATGGCATTAAAAATATAAACTCTCCTAATAGTAATTAGAAAAAATAAAGCACTATGCTTGATCTAATAAAGATTCTATATATCAGATCCATATAATACAATATTACGTATAATTACTCCTATATGGTAGGCTATTTTTATCTGATTTTATCATGCCCTATCTGTAAAATTAAAAATAGAAAACAAAATAAATAACGTTAGGACTCTTGTATTACTAATATAGTATATATTTTATATATACAAAAGATATACTATATTAGTAATATGTAATTGATTCGATGTTAGGTATCTATTGAATGGTTGGATATCTATAAAAGATTATAAGTTTTAATAGTAAGAAAGTAGACTTTACATATATCTTTTATATATATAAAAGATATACTATATATTATTGTATGCAAATTTTAGTGGCAAATATAAAAGGTGGGTGTGGAAAAAGCACATTAGTGTCTGCACTAGCAGATTTATTAGACGCTGATATTATTGATCATGATAACCAAGGCACAATACGCGTAAGCTCGTCCTTTACTGGTTTACGTGTCCCAGTAACCTATGAAAAAATAACAAAGAAAATCGTTCTTCACGATACACCACCTTATAATACAGGTAACTTGAAGAGCTTAATACAAGAGGCAGATTTAATACTGATTCCATGTAAACTTATGTACCCAGATTTACTTGCATTAAGAGCGCTTTCGGATAAACTAAAGAAACTTAACATGACACAAAAAGGTGTAATTGTTTTTAATGAAATTCGTAAACCACATAATAATACTTATAAAGAAGTTAAAGCGCTTTATGAATCTAATTATTCAGAAATAAAAAAAGCGAAAACAGAGCTTTCTAATTTAATTAGCTTTAGTAGAGTACTATCTGAACCGATTACTGGTAAGGCATTAGAACAGATTAAATCATTAATTAGTGAATTAAATATATACTAAAGATATATTTAATTAAAATACCATTGCATTAGATATAATCTATCTATTTTTATATATGAGCTCAAATAACCCATTTCAAAATATAAATCAAAAACAGGCTTCTATTTCATTGCAAGAGCATTGTGAACAAGCTATAGTACGGAAAAAAATAGGAAGACCACTTAGACCTAACATGGGCAAATATCTTATAAAAATGGATAAAGGATTACATGCTAAATTATCTAAATATGCAGAAGAATTAGGGATTAATAATTCATTTATCATTTCTAAAGCATTAAAAGAATTTTTCTCAAAACATTGTATTTAGGGGAATTCTACGAAAACGGAAAATAAAGCACGCTAAGAGTATAGTTTCCCGAAAAAATTGGGCAAAAAAAACAATAACTTCTCTAGTTCGCTTTCAATATAAAAAAACGTCTTAAAGCTTTAGAAGCTAAAATGGCTCAAGATGGGCTTGTGCTGACTGAATCGCAGCTAGCAGCCCTAGAAAAACGTAGAAACGAACAAGAAGCCTATGGAGAAATAGATACAGAACACCCTGGTTACTTAGGTTGTCAAGATACCTATTATGTGGGTAACTTTAAAGGTATAGGTAAAGTGTATACTCAAGTGTTTATAGACAGTTATTCTAGGGGTCGCCTTGGATATGGGAAATTATTGTACGTTAAGACTGTTTTTGTAGTTTTGTATGTTAGCCGGTCGTAGAGGTCGGAACTTACCTGATTTTAGTTTTCGCTTTCTTGTCCAGATATAATCTCCTGTCAAATTGATATGCTCCCATCCTAATGGAGATAGATGTGATAACAATTGATCATTGATTTTTATTCCCTGTTTTTTTAGAGAGTCTACAGCTCTTTCGATGTAGACCGTATTCCATAGTGTGATGGCAGCTGTGAGCAGTGTTAGTCCACTGGCACGGTAGCTCTGATTTTCCAGACTTCTGTCCCTGATTTCACCCAACCTGTGCATAAAGACCGCACGGGCAAGGGCATTACGGGATTCTCCTTTATTCAGCCCTTTTTGTACACGTCGGCGCAATGCTGGATCTCGAAACCAGTTCAGCATGAATAATGTTCTTTCTATTCTCCCGATTTCTCTGAGAGCTTTTGCCAGACCGTTCTGTTTTGGATAACTGGCCAACTTCTTGAGCATTAGGGATGCAGTAACTGTCCCCTGGCTGATCGAGGTAGCTAGACGAAGCACATCATCCCAGTTTGATTCGATATCTTTCAGATTCAGGCTGTTTGCAGATATAATATACTGAAGTCCAGTGTATTGTTGAGCTTTGCCTTGAATGAAAAGTCGTTTGTCATGTAGATCTCGAATTCTTGGGCAGAATTCAAAACCAAGTAGGTGCATAATGGCAAATACATGATCGGTGAAACCAGATGTATCGGTATAGTGTTCCCGGATTTCTAGATCACTTTCGTGATACAGCAAGCCATCGAGTATATGAGTTGAATCCCTTACCCGGCTGATAACCCTGGTATAAAAAGGACTATATTGATCTGAGATATGGGTGTAAAACTGAACCCCCGGATCCTGACCATATTTAGGGTTTACCTGTCCAGCATAACGTCCTATGCTACCCACTTTAAAATTCTGACCGTCTGAGGATGATGTAGTACCCTGACCCCAGTATATAGCCATAGGTTGCTTTCCTTGTGCATTAACTAGTTCAGCAAGAGCAGCTGAATACGTTTCATCACGTATATACCAGGCCTGAATACCTTCCAGTGAAGATTTGGTCACTCCAGGACAGACATCTGCCATTTTACTAAGTCCTAGGTTGATTCCATCTGAAAGTATAGTGGTTAGAAGAAGTCGAGTATCAGGGCGAATCACTTCATTTTTGAGATGAGAAAAATGTTGAGTAAAATCCGTCCAGTCGTTTACTTCATCAAGTATTTCTGTAATTTTAGGATGAGACAGCATACTATAAACCAGAACTGCTAGCGGTGAAACCTCTGCAGGAACGCTATTATCCAATGGCGTGACCTTCACTCCTTTGTTAGATATTTCCACATCAGGTAAATTACCACTAACGGCCATATCATTTACCTCTTCGAGCCGCGATTTCAATAATTTTAGACGATTACCGATATATTCACTGTAATAAAAAAGGCCAGGAAGTGGTAACTCATGATTCTGAATCAACTTATCAAACTCATTTTTAGGAATGAGGTAATCGTCAAAATTTTTATATCGGCGAGAACCTTTTACCCAGATATCCCCTGAACGAAGCGCGCCTTTCAGTTCGTTAAGAGCGCAAAATTCATAGTACTGTCTATTTATTCCGGTGGGTGCAATAATCACTTTCCTCCAGCTTTCAGGAATAAAATCCAACGGTGCCATTGGTGGAACCTTTCGTAACTGTTTATGATACATTTCTCTGATGACTGTCAGAGCATCAGCTAGTGGCTGTGCAGCCGGAGCGGCATTCAGTTCCAATACAGACAACATTCTTGGAGCGTATTTACGTAACGTACTATATTTCTCAATAACAATATGCAGTGGATCAAAATTACTTTTTTTGGTCAAAAAACGGGTTTCTTCTAGACTGGTAATAAATTCTTGCCATGGGATAACATGTTCAATAGCAGTCCATGGATCTTCTCCGGATTCACGGGCTTCAGTTAATGCCTGACCAACAGCAATATACTGGTACAGTTTAGACTGGATAAGTTTACCTGTCTGCTGGAGTCGCTCTGCCTGAGTCCTTTTAGCCCGGCTGAACATACTGTTCAAGATACGCTCATGCAGATCGATGATCTCATCTGTAAGTGTAGCTCTGGCTTCTTCAATCACACATATCAGAATAGCGTATCGTCTGCTTGATGAGAACTTAGTCAAATCTCGGCTGCTCATATTCCGACCCTCACGGGCCAGTTTCAGTAACCGATTCTGATGAACTAAACGTCCGATCCCTACCGGTAAGTCCATTGCAACGATCGTATTCAGGCGTTCAATGTGCTGTAATACATTTTTTCCGTTAATGTTACCAGGAGGTTGAAGCATCCAAGCTAGACGTGAAAGATGATTATTTGATGCAATCAGAAGGTTGTCTAGAATAACTTTATGCTCTGGAATAAGCCGAGCATTCAGTTCCGAGAATACTATTTTATCACCAGCAGCCATGGCCTTTGAGCACGTTCGCTCCAGTACATCAATAGTGGGAATAATCACGCAATTCCGCTGTATATACTTTAGAAGTTCTTGTGCCAGCAGAATACCCTTGTCAGTGCGTGTTGCAAGTGGAATTAAATATGCAATGCAATCATTTTGAATTTGTTGTGTAAATTTTTTTAGTCCTAGATAGCGGTATATCTCTACTAAATGTTCCCTGCGAGTGGTGCCTCTTCCTAATGCGTAATCTTTCCAAAGTTCATTTGATAAACTAAGTCTGCTAGCGATATGCTTGAGTAAAAAATCGGAAAGTAGTGATTTTTTATCTGGGATAATCCCTATGTTCTTCAGATAACAAAGCAAGACAGAAAAACCGAACCTATTGGCTGGCTTGCGGTGCGTATTAATAAGCGCTAAATCCTGTTCGCTGAAATAAGTCATGCGGATCAACGTAAGTTCATCCTCAGGTAAAGCTAGTAATGATGCTCTTTCTGATTGAGAAAGAATTTGTCTCCTAGGCATATAGTTTGCATTAATAATTATTTTGTAGATTAATTTTCATTCAAATATTTGTCTCATAAGGGTATACCTCAATGAAATAGCAAAGATGTTATCCTATTCCATTAATGAAATAACTTATATGCGATAGATTCAATGACATAACCTAAATACGATAAATTCATGAGAATATGTTCATCAGAGCTTATTTGAGAGCTTCAACAGAAGATCAGTTTGTAGATCGAGCACAAGAAATGCTCGAGCAGTTTGTTCAGGAGAGAGGACACAAAATCGCTAGCTATTACCGAGAAAATATCAGTGGAACAAAATTGGATAGACCAGAATTAGGAAGATTACTCATGGATAGTCACCGGAATGATATCTTACTGGTCGAACAAATAGATCGGCTGACCCGTCTGAGCAATAGTGATTGGGTAATACTAAAAAAAAAGATTGAACACCATGAACTGAAAATTGTGAGTCTGGATATACCAACTTCATGGCAGGCTTTGTCTGACAAAGAAACATCACAAAACGATCCACTCACCTTTCGCACCAAAATCATGCTTTGATTTTAGTTAAAATATCTTATATTAGTTGGTTAAAGGTTTGTATGGTTCATAGCTCATTAAGCTAGCTTTTTAAAGTTGAACAAAGGAAAAATGATAGCATCATAATTACTAAAAAAAACGTTTATGAATGACTATCAATATTATATTTTTTATTTGTTCATTTAAATAATAGCTTATTAAGCACTTTATAAAGACCAAATCCACTATTCCATAATGGATGGCTGAAATGGTATCGACTAACTTAATGGGAAGTTCATTCCTATTACAAACTAAATCTAGAGATAGAGTTTATAGAAAAAATTCAAATCTATCTCATGATATAAATGCTTGCTGAAAACAATATTTAGAAATGTGCTGATAATCAGTAATAAATAATTATTAAAGTCTATATTTCTGGTGCGGAATGTGAGATCCAGTAACACGTACTGTGATTTCCGCCATCAATAATATGCTCATGGATCTAATGGCCGCAATGTCGTATAAGGATTGGCTGAGCCGTCAGCAACGACAGAAACAAGGAATTGAAAGAGCACATGAACAAGGTAAATATCGGGGAAAGCAGCCTGATCATGAGAGACACCAGAAAGTAGTCTACTATCGAAATGTGAAAAAACTAAGTATCTATGAAACCGCACAAGCTACCGGGTACAGCGCTTCGCAGGTATGCCGTATTCAACGATTGTACACTTTAAACAATTAAAAAAGTAATGCTAAGCACTTTTAGTAGATTGCTAGAAAATGGGGAAATTAATATCGAAAAAGTGTTGCTAAGCAGGTATATTTATACAATAACCTGGAAGAAAAGGAAGAACATCTTTAGTACAGAAAACAGCCTTAACGTACAATAATTCCCTATATCCAAGGCGACCCCTTCTAGAGTAGCTCATGCAAAACTTTACACTGATAAAACAACCCTAACAGCTGCCGACCTGTTAAATGATAGAATACTGCCTTTTTATCAAGATCAAAACATACCTATTTTACGTATACTAACAGATCGTGGTACTGAGTATAAGGGTAAAATAGAACATCATGCTTTTGAGTTGTTTTTAAGTATAGAAGGTATAGAAATAGAACATACCGTCACTAAAGCCTATTCACCACAAACCAATGGATTTTGTGAGCGTTTTAATAAAACAATGAAACAGGAATTCTTTGATACAGCTATGCGTAAAAAAATCTATACGGATCTCCATGACTTGCAACAGGACTTAGATAGTTGGTTAGATTACTACAATCAGGAGCGACCACATTCTGGAAAGTATTGTTATGGTAAAACACCTAGGAAAACTTGGGAGGATAGTAAAAAATTAGTCTTTGAAAAAAATAATCAAATCGCTTATCTTAACAACCTAACTGACACGTTTAACTTAACGGACAACTTTAATACTTAAATTTTTACTGCCTGTCAGATTAAATACTAACTACTACACCTTTATGTGATGGAACTATTGATATAAAAAAATCACTTCAGGTGAATTAATTTTTAACATCTTTTCCTTTCTAACTCAATTCGAGCCCGTTAGTCCAGTGCTAATCGAAAACCTATTGAGTAGTAAAATACTATAGATACACCGTTTTTGCTAGTCAATAGCATTCATAAAAATTAAAGATAAATGCATAGCTTTACCTGCGTGGTCTAACTACATTGTCTCTCATCATATCAGAACTCCAGTTTGTTTTCCAATATCCATTATTAGCGTTGTTATCATGTATGTGTTCATTTATAATTCCTGCTATAGGTGGTTGGAAAGGTCTTAGGCATAAACATTGATCTATACCTTGAGGATCATTCCGCATATCTATATAATCTTTCCTTGACCTCCAATAAGTACTAGCAGACACAACATTTCTATCAGTCTCTGTTCGAAATGTAATAAAAGGATCTAAATAATCTGTTTTTAAATCATGCAAAACTTTAGGAAGTTCTATCAAATATGAGTTGTCTTTAAGCAAATGATCAATGTTCAAAACAAAATTACGAGACCTTTCTTGATTACCATCAGCATAACAAACTTTCATATAAGGAGCTCTACCATTAGGTCTATTTTGATTATAAATTCTATCAAAATTTCTAGTAGGAATTTGATCAACTCCACAGAAATACTCACCCATCTGTACACAGTCTAAATAAAAGACTCCATATTCCCTTCCACTAATTGTTCTAACTTCATATTTCCATGGTTTAGGGCAGTCAAAATTTTGATATGCACCATTCCAAATATTTAAATTTGTATGATCCACTGACTTATTCAACCTAGCTCTTAAACTATTAAAAAATATATACCCGAGACCATTCTCCATGTTACTATTCTGATTTGGATCATATTGATTATTACCAACAGTTAGGAATCCTTTTAATATAGCATTATTCCAGTAAGGTTCTACTATATTACTATAACGAGTCTGATATTTAGCTATATTATGCCTCATTCTTTCTGAATCCGTGCTGATTGCGTCAAATGCATTATATCCTATTCTAGAATTACACGCAGAAAGTAACAGCAAAAAACAAGAAAAGATATACCAACTTAATTTATTACTAACTTTTAATTTCAATAAAAACATTGCTTAAATTTAAATTTCAACATAAATAACGTGATACATATAAAATGTACAAGATACTACCAATAAAACAGCTACTTTTTCTTTCTTCTCACCATATCCTCCTCAGACTCTTTAATTCCTTTATTTTCTCTCTTACAATATTCTATAAAATCAACCATATTACTAGTACGAATTGATTCTACTGTATTATTTCGAAGTACTCTATAAATTTTTAAAGGCCTCTCTTTATGCTGAGTAGGTTGAAGATCTATATAATAATACACCATGGCCTCATCCTCATCACCATCCTTATAATTATGCGCTTCGGAATGAGCAGCTATACATAAAGGTACATTAACTTGTTCTATTGCATCGCTACTACGTGGAAAAGAACAGTACATATCCATATACCTATCCACTTCACGTTGTGCTACTGGCTGTATCATCTCTTCAGATTGAGGAGTTTCAAAAGAAAAAATACGAAATGGATAACCTAGACCTAAACTTTCTAATCTAGAAGGATCATATTCAAGTAAAAAACTTTTATAACCATCAGGAAATTCATAACCTAACTCTATTTTAATCTTGTTATTAATCTGTCCTACAACGTTTACCCGTATTTGCCTTTCACTTGATACCTTACCAGATTTACTACTCTCACCAGGTTCTTTTTTGATTTCTTGTTTAACTGGTTTCTTGTTATCCATTCTATTCATATTCATACCATTACAAGCACCGATTCCCGTACAAGCAAATAAATTCAAAGTATATAATAGCCTTGTTTTCATAATTATATAAATTTTGTATTAAAAAACAGATATTCAAAACACAGATTAATTTTTAATATGTATTAATCTTAATTTGGATAAAGTGAGATTATTGACTCTTGGTTACTGCCCACCTTAGTATCAATATTTTCTAAGATTACAAACAGACTTTAAGTATACAAAATAATATCCAAAAAATCATTATATTCTGATATAATACCTCATATTTATCTACTATAGAATAGATAAAATCTACGAGATAACACTAAAAGTAATCCAAAAAAGTAGTTAACACACCCTGCATTGCAAATAAAGGGCTTAAGATTACGGCATAAATGGAAGTGTTCGATGAACTGTGTCAATTCCTAAAAGAGTTATAAATTAAATAATTAACGACTAAAGGTTTTTAGACATGGAAGAGCATATGAACAATGATTACGTTGGTTTAGTAGATTATAAAGATTTGGAGGAAAACATTTTGTCCTCTATCCGTTTAGGTAAGCCATTGACAGGCAAAGGTGGGGCATTAACCCCTCTGATAAAAAGCTTCTAGAGGCGAGTCTAGAAGGTGAGATGGCCCATCATTTGTCTAGTGAGAGGATAGTAAATAATCGAAGGAATGGTAAAAGTTGTAAAACTTTTCGTACAAGCTCTGGTTCCTTTGACTTGGTAACCCCTAGAGATAGAACAGGTAGTTTCGATCCACAAATAGTTAAAAAGCGTCAAACAAATCTTCATCCTGAACTGGAAACCAAGATTTTAAGCATGTTTTCTAGTGGTATGAGCTATAAGTCTATAGCCGCTCATATTGAAGAAATCTATGATCATAAAGTATCAGCTGCTGAAATATCGGCTATTACAGATAGCTTATTGCCAGTAATAAATGAATGGCGTAACCGTCCTCTTCAATCGGTCTACCCCATAGTTTTTATGGATGGTATGTTTTTTAAGGTTAAAGAAGATGGGAAATGTGTAAGTAAATGTCTGTATACCTTATTAGGCATAGATCAAGAGGGTAAAAAAGAAGTGTTAGGCTTCTATTTATCTGAAAGTGAGGGAGCTAATTTCTGGTTAGGTGTACTCAACGAGCTTAAGGCAAGGGGTGTAGAAGATATCCTTATTGCCTGTGTTGATGGACTAAAAAGCTTCCCTGCAGCCATTAATAACGCTTTTCCCAATGCACAGGTGCAGGTCTGTGTAGTACACCAGATACGCAATTCCATCAAGTATGTAGCTAGCAAAGATGTAAAACGTTTTTTAACTGATTTAAAGCAAGTATATCAAGCTTCAAATAAGGAAGTTGCAGAACATTATCTATTGGAATTAGAAGAAAAATGGGGAGAAAAGTATCCAATGGTTATCAAATCTTGGCAAAACAACTGGGAGCATTTGTCTGGTTACTTTAAATATTCAGATCCTGTCAGAAGGCTAATTTATACGACCAATCCAATAGAAAGCCTCCATAGACAAATTAGACAGTTTACCAAAACAAAAGGGGCATTTACCAGTGTCAATGCTTTGTATAAATCAGTATATTGCGCTATCAAGAAGATGGAGGATAAATGGACTATGCCGCTCAGAAACTGGGCACTGACCATATCTCAGATAGACATCTTTTTTCCTGGAAGAGTCAAATCTGAGTTGACGTGAAGCCCGAAACTGACACAGTTAATTGAACACTTCCTCTTAAAAAATTAGGTGTAATTCCACTTATAAGAAGCTCAATGCCATCTGCTAAATTAGTAATGTTTCTTGAGATTTTTCCTGATAAATTATCCTGATAAAACTGATGAGGTTTTCCCAGCACATGATCCATCATTTTTTCAATGATGTTATTAATAATAGCAGGCATAAATTTACAACGTATATAACCTACTCCTCTCCAAGTAAAATTATCCAATACGATAAAATTCAGAACAATCAAGCTTGATGATAATGTTAAAATTGAAATATCTCTATCCTGCACATGTGGCAGAAGATTAATGACGTTCTTAATCAGTATGCTGTTAAATGGTCCCCAAAGACCAGCAGCAACTGCAAGTAAGATATAAATAATAGCAATAGATTTATGTGGTCTTAAAAAATGGCAGATAAACTGAAAGAGTGTCTTGGGCAATAGATGTTGCATCTTAAAGCTTGATTTCGAGATTAGAGGATAAAAATTGCGTTAAACAACGCTCTCCTATCCTATGTGTTTTTATTTATATTTGAGTATTTAAATATGTCCATTAACAAATGAGTCGATTGTCGAGTTCGGTAGAAATTTTCTAAATTCACATATAATATCTATATAAGTTTCTCAATATGAGGACAAGATAAACCATTGAGTAAAATGTATTAGGCAATAAAATAGCGGGTGCAATATAATAAATTCCCTCATTATAATTGACCAATAATTCCCTTATGCAAGGGAGCAGTGTTACCGCTCTGATTGACCAATCAGGTGATAGTGAATTATAAAAATATAAATGCGTAATATGAGTACGACACTAGAGATTGCTATTTTTCTTTCTATGAATGGCATGGCACAAGAGGCCATATATTTCTACAAAAAGTATTTCAATGCACAAGAACTATTACTTGTGACTTACAAGGATATCGCAAAAAGAGACCCCTCAATACAAATTACCAATGAAAATGAAAATTATATTGCCCATTCTGTTCTATCAATTGGAAAAACCAAAGTAATGATTGCAGAAAACATAATGGACATTAATGAAAAATATAAAGTTGGTAATAATACATCATTATGTATTCAAAGTGCCGATTTAAAAGAAATTGCGTTTTTTTATAAAAGTTTAATTACTGATAATAGAGTTAGGGTTATAGTTCCATTATCTAAAAATGTGTTTAGCGAGGCATATGGGGAAGTGTTCAATTAACTGTGTCAGTTTCGGGCTTCACGTCAACTCAGATTTGACTCTTCCAGGAAAAAAGATGTCTATCTGAGATATGGTCAGTGCCCAGTTTCTGAGCGGCATAGTCCATTTATCCTCCATCTTCTTGATAGCGCAATATACTGATTTATACAAAGCATTGACACTGGTAAATGCCCCTTTTGTTTTGGTAAACTGTCTAATTTGTCTATGGAGGCTTTCTATTGGATTGGTCGTATAAATTAGCCTTCTGACAGGATCTGAATATTTAAAGTAACCAGACAAATGCTCCCAGTTGTTTTGCCAAGATTTGATAACCATTGGATACTTTTCTCCCCATTTTTCTTCTAATTCCAATAGATAATGTTCTGCAACTTCCTTATTTGAAGCTTGATATACTTGCTTTAAATCAGTTAAAAAACGTTTTACATCTTTGCTAGCTACATACTTGATGGAATTGCGTATCTGGTGTACTACACAGACCTGCACCTGTGCATTGGGAAAAGCGTTATTAATGGCTGCAGGGAAGCTTTTTAGTCCATCAACACAGGCAATAAGGATATCTTCTACACCCCTTGCCTTAAGCTCGTTGAGTACACCTAACCAGAAATTAGCTCCCTCACTTTCAGATAAATAGAAGCCTAACACTTCTTTTTTACCCTCTTGATCTATGCCTAATAAGGTATACAGACATTTACTTACACATTTCCCATCTTCTTTAACCTTAAAAAACATACCATCCATAAAAACTATGGGGTAGACCGATTGAAGAGGACGGTTACGCCATTCATTTATTACTGGCAATAAGCTATCTGTAATAGCCGATATTTCAGCAGCTGATACTTTATGATCATAGATTTCTTCAATATGAGCGGCTATAGACTTATAGCTCATACCACTAGAAAACATGCTTAAAATCTTGGTTTCCAGTTCAGGATGAAGATTTGTTTGACGCTTTTTAACTATTTGTGGATCGAAACTACCTGTTCTATCTCTAGGGGTTACCAAGTCAAAGGAACCAGAGCTTGTACGAAAAGTTTTACAACTTTTACCATTCCTTCGATTATTTACTATCCTCTCACTAGACAAATGATGGGCCATCTCACCTTCTAGACTCGCCTCTAGAAGCTTTTTTATCAGAGGGGTTAATGCCCCACCTTTGCCTGTCAATGGCTTACCTAAACGGATAGAGGACAAAATGTTTTCCTCCAAATCTTTATAATCTACTAAACCAACGTAATCATTGTTCATATGCTCTTCCATGTCTAAAAACCTTTAGTCGTTAATTATTTAATTTATAACTCTTTTAGGAATTGACACAGTTCATCGAACACTTCCTCCACATCTCAATCAAAATAAACCTTAACAACGAAATATTTTTATCACAAAAAATTTGCTTATTAACATAGTGCGTGTAAATATTATTTAGGTTGTATATTTCCTTAGATTTTAACGCTTAAACACAAAGACCCATTTATTAGGATAAATTTTTATAAATTTTGTTTCCTACTTTTTCCCATTTGCTAGCCCCCATTTTTTAAATACCTAAGCTAGACATTCATAGGTTTTTGATAATTAATGCTAGAATGAAATCTTTGATAATTATACTTGGTAATGTAACTGTTAATTCCCGCTTTTAGCGCTTTAATATTTTTAAAATCATTTATAATGATGCAATTATATTTTAGCGTTCTAAAAAATCTTTCCATCACAATATTATCAATACTTCTACCCCTGCCATTCATGGAGATTTTAATATTATGATTTTTTAATGGCTTTACTATGCCAGTTATAATAGCTGAATTGATTGTATATATATCGATAACCATATTCGGGGTGTTCCCTATAAACTGAATCTGTTTTTTTAAAAAATCTGAATTACAATTATATTTGTAATATATTAAAGAGCGATTTATCGATAATAACACACATTGTCTTGCCTTGGGTAAGTTGGGAAGCTTGGATCTGACAAGACTTTTCTTACTTAATAAATCCAAGCTCTTTAGCTTTCCCACTACCCAATCTCGCTCAACTGTAGCCTTGCCTAAGGCTTTAGCAAAGTTCATCATTTTGATGCTTAAGAGTCTGTATTTCATCCTTATAAACGCTAACAACTTTGGATGGATCAAAGGCTACTGAAGCATTTTCTAAAAACTGACGTTTCCAATTTTGAATAGTTTTACTAGTGACACCATACTTGGACGATAACTAAACTAGCGTTAAATCTTCTTTTAGTAAAGCTAATATTATTTTAGTCTTTTCTTCCGAACTAAAATTTCTAATCTTATTTCTGACCATTTGATAACTGTATTTTACACATGATTAAACTAAAATATACAGAAACAAATTATCATTTTTTTTGTCCGATTTTTTCAGTCCATTATACTTTATGTTCATTCAAGCCCGATGGTCCAACTAACTTTTGGATAGACTTTTACCTATTTTTTTTAGATTTTTATTTGGTATTGCAACGGCCTGGGTATATGGATTTAAGGATATTTCTAATTTTATCATAAGCCTCCTCGAGTTCGGAGGTGTTTGTTGAATAAGGTGGTAATAGATAAACAGAATTACCAAGAGGTCTGATTAAAAGTCCCTGTTCTAAGCATTTTCTTTTTAAGGTTTGTGCCTCATGAACATCAAACGCTGCTATTGTACCAGTGACACGTCTTTGTCTTGCTGGTAAATCTGCTAAGCCTTTTCTATGTGCATTATTGATTGCCTGAATGGATTCCATAGTACTTTGTTTAAGTAATAAGTCTAAGGAAGCAAGTGCTGCTGCACAACCTAAAGGATTGGCAGTATAAGAATGACCATGAGCAAAAGCTTTGTTGAATTTCTCGTCCAAAAACGCTGAATAAACTTTCTCAGTAGTAACTGTTAAAGCAAGCGGTAAAAAGCCTCCTGTTAATCCTTTAGCAAGACATAAAAAATCGGGTATAATTTTAACTTGTTCAAAAGAGAAGTAAGTACCAGTACGTCCAAAACCAGTCATTACCTCATCAAAAATTACCAAAATTTCATACCTACGTACTAAACTAACCACTTTTTTAACAAACTCTGGACGACACATTTTCATCCCGTTTGCTCCCTGTATTAAACGTTCTACAATTAATGCAGCAATTTTATCAGCACTATTATTTAAGTGGTGCTCTAGTGCTGTAAGTGCATAAGTTTCCTTATTCTGTATTTCTTCATCTCGATCCCAAGTTTCAGGAAAAGGAATTGTCAAAACCGAGAAAAATAAATCTGAGAATATATCATGAAAACCAGATTTTAAACCTATACTCATTGCACCAAATGTATCGCCATGATATCCACCATTAAAACTTAAAAATATAGTTCTTTTAAGATCACCCTGGTTGCGCCAGTACTGGTAAGCCATTTTTAGTGCTACTTCAACGGCAGTAGAACCATTATCTGAAAAAAAGAACTTAGAGAGCCCTGGTAATAAAGAATGTAATTTTTCACAAAGTTTGACAGCAGGCTCATGGGTAAATCCAGCAAAAATCACATGTTCTAGACTGATACTTTGGTTATATATAGCTTTAGCAATATCAGGATGCGCATGACCATGTAGATTTACCCACCAACTAGAGATGAGATCTAGATATGGCTTGTTTTGCTCATCATAAATATATGATCCATATGCTCTTTTAATTGCAATTCGATGTTCAGCTATCTTTTCTTGTGTAAATGGATGCCATATAATTTTTTTATCACGCTCATTTAGATTCATATAATATTAAAAATTGTTTGTAATTCAACTAAAAATGGAACTTTTATTAAGTTCTCTTTGCTTATATGCTGCAGTGTAGGAATTGATGCTAATACCTTCACTTTACCATAAAATTCTATTGCTTTAAGATTATCCTTATTATATTGCCCATTTAAAATTATCCCTAGTATGCTGATATTTCTTGCACGTAATGCTTCTAAACTTAGTAATGTATGATTAATTGTACCGATCGTAGACCGAGCAACTAAGATTACTGGTGTAGCACACTTCTTAATTAGATCGACCATAAATATAGTCTCATTAATTGGAACAAGAATTCCTCCAGCCCCTTCTATAATTAAGTTGCTTACTTTAGGTAAAGTTATCTCTTCGATATCAATCTTCCTGCATTCAATTGATGCTGCCAAATGAGGGGATGATTCTTTTTCAAAAAGAAAATCTTCTTTATAAACATTAGTACCTGTTAACTTATTCACTTCATGACTATCTGTACCTAAAGTACTTCCGGTTTGAATAGGTTTGAAATAATGGTAACCAGTATGTAAGCAAAGCCAGCTACTTATAATAGTCTTACCAACATCTGTATCTGTTCCTGTTACAAATATTTTCATTTGCTTAAAATTCCAAAAAATACTTTGTAGGTGATGTTAATTTTATCTGTATAAGTTTTAATAATCTTCTTTAAATCACTTACCAGAATTTGCTGGTTGCTATAGTTTGCTCCTAAATTATTTAGGTATTTTATAAAGCTACTTGAGTTTGAAAATGCTAGATGAAATTCCTGTGAATTGAAAAAGCACTTACTTGGGGTTAAGGAAAGTAAATAATCCTCTAATGCTTGTCTAGATGGGTACTGATGGGTTGGTGTAGGTAGTGAGGACTCTATAAAAATTTTAGACCATTCACTAAATGTACCATCCAGTAGAGACGAAAAAGCAAAAATACGTGAGTGTTCATAAAACTTTTTTATTACTTTATTATGGTCGTTTACCCATTGAAGTGCTAGATTCGAGATAACAAGATCATGAAAATCAAAATTCTGTATTTCCATATCACCTAAAATAAATTCGACTTTTTTATTTTCCAGTTTCTTTTTTGCTTGAGCAAGCATATTGGGTGATAGGTCATTTATAGTGAATTGGCTTTCAGGAAAATAACAAGACAATATTTTTGGAATATATCCAGTACCTGTACCCAGGTCTAAAATAGAATCTGGATAGAACGTAGCAGCGTACTTTTTTAAATAATTAACCAGCTCTATGGCACATTTTTTTTGAATTGAAGCAACAGAATCATAGGATGAGCTTGCTCTGTCAAAATTACTCTTTATGTGTGCTTTCTGAAATACCATCTACAAAACTTATAATTTGTTCATGTACAAAATGACGTCCATATAAGCCTAAGGAATGATAACCTTCATTGTGCACTACAACCCTAACGTACTTACTAAAATTGTCAAATACAAGCTCTGTAGGTACAATCGTATCATTTTTTGAACCTATTATTAATAGTGGTATATCCGGCAAAGGATATGCTGCAGTCAGCAACTCTAAATCTTTCATTAATTTAATTTTATTAAGACAGTTAGAAATGTCATAATTTATGCCACAACGTTTATGGAAAGATGCTAGCGTATCTATGGGGGTTATCTGAAAGTGCTTTATCATTGTTTTAAGTTCTAATTTTCTTTTTTTATGTAATTCTGAATCAAATCCTAAAAAATTAATAAAAGCGTGTATCCCAATAAGAGCTGTGAATTTTACCTTTAATGAGATTAATTTTATAAATCCAAGAGAATGGCCAACACCAATCAGTGTATTGTTACTTGGTAATCTTAAGTTTTCTTTTCCAAAATAACCAAGGTCTAAGCAATAGCAGCAAAGATTTGAAAAATATTCTTTTATAAGAGGCTCAAAAAACTTGTGGTCAAATCCCCAACCGTGACAAAATATAAAGCAGGGTTTCATATCTTCTTAAGAGCATCTATTAAATGATCTAAGTGGATCTCAGTGTGACTTACATTAAGTGCAATCCGTAATCTTGCTGTACCAGGAGGAACAGTAGGTGGACGTATAACAGAAACAATCAATCCGTGTTTTAAAAGCTTTGCTTTCGCATGGATTGTACTAGTTTCATTACCTAGAATGATTGGTATAATATGTGTAACCGAATTACCTATATTAAATCCAAGTCTTTGTAGATTATTCCTCAACTTTTCGGCCTTACAAGCTAAAGCTTGACGTTGATCAGTGAGATCTTTTATTAAGTCCCAAGCCTTAGCTGCTGCACCAATTATCATTGGCGAAAGAGAAGTTGAGTAGATAAACCCTGAACATTTGTTGATAAGGTAATGCTTTATAATATTAGAGCAACAAACATATGCTCCGAAGCACCCCAACGCTTTACTAAAAGTACCTAAAACTAAGTGGGGAATTTCATTAAGATTAATGTTAGTAGATAAGCCGTATCCATCATCACCGATAACACCCGTTGCATGTGCTTCATCTAAGTATAAAAAAGCATCATGTTCTTTACTGAGCCTAAAGATTTCATCTATTGGTATAACATCTCCATCCATACCAAAAATAGTTTCAGTAACAATAAACTTTTTCCTTTTTTGATCTTTGAATTTTGTCAATAATTTACTTAAGTGATTCATGTCATTATGATGGTATCGTATAAGCTCAGCATCACTTAAAAATATAGCTTGATATAAACTTGCATGATTTAATTTGTCGAAAAAAACCATAGGTTTATGGCCTAATATTGCCTGATCTAATAAACTTGCAAGAACTGTTACATTAGATTGAAAACCAGAGTTTAAAATAAGAGCTGACTCAGTTTTTTTGTCTTGAGCAATCTTACTTTCAAGATCTTCAAATATTGGTCTATTACCAGATAGTAAACGAGAACCAGTAGATCCTACTCCAAACTGTTTTCCAGCAGATTTTGCTACTTTTAATACCACTTTTGACTTGCTTAATCCAAAATAATCATTACTAGAAAAATCAATAAAATTTTTATCCAAATCTGATTGTAACTGTCTATATTTTTCTTTAGCTTTTAATTCATCAAGATGTTTGTAGTATTCTTTGTACATAATTAATTTTTTATTTACCCAACTTACCTATACCTAAGTAAAATTTAAAACTAATGAAAAAAAAATGGATTCTTTCTGAAATAGACAAAATTTTTAGTCTTCCATTTCCCGAGTTGATTTATACAGCACAAGGAGTACATAGAACACGTTTTAATGGTCATGAAGTACAGATTAGTACACTTTTGAGCATTAAAACAGGTAGTTGTCCTGAAAATTGCTCTTACTGTCCCCAGTCAGCACACTACGATACTGGATTAAAAAAAGAGCCTTTATCAAAAATTTCAGAAGTAATTGAAGCAGCCAAACGTGCAAAAGAAGCTGGTAGTACTCGTTTCTGTATGGGTGCAGCTTGGCGTGGACCACGCGATCAAGATTTAAAAATTGTTTGCGAAATGGTTAGAGAAGTAAAAAAACTAGGTGTTGAGACATGTGTCACACTTGGGTTATTGAAAGACTACCAAGCTAATATGCTTAAAGAGGCTGGTTTAGATTTTTACAATCATAATGTTGATACATCTCAAGAGTATTACGATAAAATTATAACAACACGTACTTTTAAAGATCGTTTAGATACATTGGAGCATGTACGTAGTGCTGGTATCAAGGTTTGTTGTGGTGGTATCCTTGGCATGGGAGAAACTAATCAAGATCGAATAAAAATGTTGATCCTTCTTGCTAACATGGAGGAACCACCAGAATCAGTACCAATTAATATGCTGATGAAAATTCCTGGCACTCCTCTTGAACATGTAGCTGATGTCGATCCGTTTGATTTTGTCCGTACTATTGCAATAGCTAGAATCATAATGCCCACATCTTATATTCGTTTATCAGCTGGGAGAGAAAAAATGTCAGATGAGCTGCAAGCTCTATGTTTCCTTGCTGGAGCTAATTCAATTTTTTATGGTGAAAAGCTACTAACCGCTCAAAATCCGGTACCTGAACAAGATGAATTTTTATTACAAAGATTAGGCCTAAAAAAGTTGCATAACGAGTCATCTATTTCTATCTAATTTTGTAAGCAATAACAGTTAAATCTTGTTTCACGTTTATAAAAAATCATATTTTAAAAACCAAAATGCCTAAGGTATATCGTTTCGTGTATTATGGAAAAAAAGGCAGAAGATATCTTACAAAAGATTACTGATTCCGATTATGAGTATGGCTTTGAAAGTAATATTTCTGTAGATACCATTCCAAAAGGTTTAACAGAGGATACGATTCGTTTGATCTCATATAAAAAAGAAGAACCTGATTGGCTTCTAACCCGTCGTTTACAAGCCTTTCGTCATTTATCTAAACTCAAAGAACCGACCTGGGCAAAAGTTAGCTATCCACCTATAGACTATCAGAATATCATTTATTATGCTGCTCCTAAGCAAAAAGTACAACTGAGTTCTTTAGAAGAAGCTGATCCTGAATTACTAGCTACATTCAAGAGGCTCGGTATCTCTCTAGAAGAACAAAAAAGGTTAACTGGTGTAGCTATGGATGTTGTATTGGATAGTGTTTCCGTGGCCACTACTTTTAAAGATACGTTAAATAAACTAGGAATTATTTTTTGTTCCTTTAGTGAAGCGGTTCAAAAGCACTCTGATTTAGTTCAAAAGTATTTAGGTAAGGTAGTACCCATGACCGATAATTATTTTGCTACCCTGAATATGTCTGTATTTAGTGATGGTTCCTTTTGCTATATTCCCAAAGGTGTCCATTGTCCTATGGAGCTTTCCACTTATTTTCGCATCAATGCCACCAATACGGGGCAATTTGAACGGACTTTAATTGTAGCAGAAGAAGATGCTTATGTTAGCTATTTAGAAGGGTGTACCGCCCCTATGCGGGATGAACACCAATTACATGCTGCTGTAGTAGAGATTTATGCTGAAAAAGGGGCGCATGTAAAATATGCTACTGTGCAAAATTGGTATCCAGGTAATAAGGATGGGGTAGGTGGGGTCTATAATTTTGTAACCAAAAGAGGCCTTTGTGCGGGCGCGCATGCTAAAATTTCTTGGACACAAGTAGAAACAGGATCAGCTATTACTTGGAAGTATCCCAGTTGTATTTTAATGGGAGACCATTCGGTAGGTGAATTTTATTCTGTAGCGGTTACTAAGAATAAACAGCAAGCAGATACGGGAACGAAAATGATTCACTTAGGTAAACATACCAAGAGCCGAATTGTAGCCAAGGGTATTGCAGCTGGCTAATCCAATAATAGTTATAGGGATTTGGTTAAGCTCACATCTGGAGCTGCGCATGCTACTAACTTTTCTCAGTGTGACTCTTTATTGATGGGCAATAATTGTGGTGCTCATACTTTTCCTTATATAGAAGTAAAAAACCCAACCGGGCAGGTGGCCCATGAAGCCACTACTTCTAAAATTAGTGAAGACCAATTGTTTTATTGCAATCAACATGGTATTGATCATGAAAACGCAATTGCACTTATTGTCAATGGTTACTGCAAGGAAGTACTTAATCAGTTGCCTATGGAGTTTGCTGTAGAAGCCCAAAAACTATTGTCGCTTACTTTAGAAGGCAGTGTTGGGTAGGGGTTATGTAACTAGTACTACCGAAAAATTTTATGAAATTTTCTATCAGAGAATAAAAAATTATATTGTTTTCCATAAGATAATGTGATAAGACAATGTGATATTGCCTTAATAGGCTAGGTCAAGGACCCTAAAAAAGGATATTATTTAGACCTTTATAAGCAGTACATACTGTAGCAATCTCTGATATTTTGTTTCCGTTCACGACTATGGTAATAAAAGTTGTTAAATGAGCAATAATTTGCTAGGTTTAGTTATTATTTATCAATACTTATACATCTCCATGGAAGGTCTTGGATCTCTAGTTAACAGCTTACAATCAGAAATTCGCCAACTAAAGGCAGAGATTGATGTATTGACTGATTTATTTACTTTAAAGATCGACCTACTAACGGCAGAAAATAGATCCTTAAAGGAAGCAACTACCTCCTTAACAGCAACCAATAAAGCTTTAACTGAAGAAATTTCTAAGCTAAAATACAAGCTAGGTTTGACCTCTAAGAACTCCTCGATTCCTACCTCCAAAGAGCTATACAAAATAAAACGGAATAAAGTAAAAAGTACTCGTAAACGAGGCGGTCAACCTGGTCACTCAGGTGCTGCTCGTGGTAAGATGGTAGCAGATGAGGTTATCGAGTTGTCTATTTCAGGTTCATGTTCCTGTGGTGGTCATGTAGCGATATCTTCCAAGCCTTATATTCATCAAAAAGTAGATTTACCCGATATTAAGCCGCATGTAATCAGTTATCATATGGAGCATGGTCGCTGTAGAAAATGCGGGAAACGCTACACTGCTAGACTTCCTAAGGGTGTTACCTCAGATGCCTTTGGTCCTAAAATCAAATCAGTGATAGGCGCTTTGACTGGCTTTTATAAAAACTCTAAACGAGAGGTAGCTTGTATATTACAAGATATCTTTAATCTAGATATCAGTCTGGGTAGTATCTCTAATAGCGAGGCTAGGGTAGCATTCAAAATGCAAAACAGCTTACCAAGCTATAGAAGAAACCATTAAGCAAAGTAAAGTACTGCATATAGACGAAACGGGGCACAATAATAATGGTAAACTAAATTGGGGTTGGATGTTTACTAACGTTATGGCCAGCCTCCTTAAGCTCACTACTTCCAGAAGCCGAAAAGTTTTAGAAAGTAGTGGACTGAATCCTAAAGATCACATTGTGATCAGTGATAGATACGCAGTTTACAATTACTTTCCACCCACCCATAGGCAACTTTGTTGGTCACATATAGCTAGAGATTTTGAGAGGTTTTCCCATAGTTTCCATAGAGGTGTTAAAGTATAAGGCTATTCCTTAAAACAGATAGCCAGTGAATTATTTGCTTTACATCGATCCTTTTTGAATCATTCTATTGAGTTACTTCCTTTTTTAAGGCGCATTAGAAAATTGCGCAAACAGACCTGGTATGGCTTAAAAGCTATTGCTAGGGTAGCAGGTGCTGTGCACGCTAATCGTGTAGCCAGAAATATAATGCGAGCAGAGCCTATGTTATGGAAATTTTATCAGGACCCGGTAAACATTCCTTTGACTAATAACTTGGCTGAGAGGCAAATCAGACACTACGTGGTTTATCGTAAAAACTCATACTTTACTCAATCAGAACGGGGTAATAGATTCT